>JBHIBA010000378.1:0-4030 GCA_046758845.1 Nitrospinota bacterium | reverse complement strand
TGTTTCGCCCTGACTTCCGCTTCGCTCGGAATGCAAACCCAGGCTTCTGGATCTTCTGGAGCGGGGTGATCACCCATTAAGCTTCCTCCTGCGTGGTTTCTTTCATCTCTAGTGGCCGACCGGTGTGGCGTTTCCCCCAGAATGATTACCAACGGGAATTTCCCAATTCAAAACCCGAGGAATCATTCCTGCCCACCATCGCCCTTGAAGCAATTAAAAGCCCCTCCTCCAGGCTCGTCAAGGTCGTCCCGAGCCCACGCAGCCGGGTTGGAACCGCCAGCCGTCATAGCAAAGCATGCACTTGTACGTTCTACCCGCATTTCCCATATCAATGATAATTTCCGAATGATTCCAATCAGATCCCTCTTGTAAAATCAACGCCTTGGCCTCCTCCTGCCATCTTTCGGCGGGGACATGCTATGGGTGAAAGCAAGAATTGGCCCTTACGTGTCCGGTTCGACCGTCCGCTGAGGCTGGAGTTCCACACGGAACTCTCTACAAGAGACCCGAGTCGCAGGAATGTGCAATATACCCAACAGATGATCTTTGAGTTGGCCGAGGTGGCCGTGTCCAGGGACTTGTTCGCCATCAACTTGGAGCAGATCAGCCGATTACGTCCGGTGCCGGCCTGACCTTGCCGGGAGGGTTCCCGGGGAGAGATGTGTTTTGTTAACGAGTTGAACTGCGGGCGAAGAGAACCCAAGGGTAAGGGTCTGCCTTTTCGACCCCGCCGATGGCGGTCAGCACTCCGTTGCAGGGCTTTAGAAAGCTCTTGACAGTGCGATTGAAAAGGTATATGCAGTTATCATCGGCAAACAGACCAAGAAGCCTATCTTTGCAGATTGATATGGGGAATTTCAGGTAGACTCCCTCCAGATGCGAGGGGCGAGACATGGCCGGCGTTGTCAACCGCCGCATCATTCTCAAATCCCGTCCAAGCGGCATCCCACAGCCTGACGACTTCGAGCTGGTGGAGGTCCCACGCCAAGACCTCGGGCCAGGAGAATTGCTGATTCGCAACATCTACCTGTCTGTGGACCCGGCCCAGAAAGGCTGGGTGAGCGCGGCGGCAAACTATTCCCAACCCGTCGGCCTCGGCGAAGTCATGCGGGCGTTCACGGTCGGAGAGGTCGTGGCCTCCAACCACCAGGGCTATTCCGTCGGCGAGATCGTCTGCGGAATGCTCGGGTGGCAAGAATACGCCCTCTCGGATGGCAAGGGGATCGAACATCGGGTCGACCCGCTTCCGGCGCCCATTTCCACGGCCCTCGGGGTCCTCGGCCATACCGGGTTGACCGCCTATTTCGCGCTGCTGGATATCGGTCAGCCGAGAAGCGGCGAAACTGTGGTTGTGTCAACGGCTGCGGGCGCCGTTGGCAGTGTCGTTGGACAGATTGCCAAGATAAAGGGATGCCGAACCGTTGGCCTCACGGGTAGCGATACCAAGGTTGGGTTCTGCCTGAATGAATTCGGCTACGACGCCGCCTTAAACTATAAGACCACCGCCGACCTGGACTCAGCGCTCGAAGAAGCCTGTGCGGACGGAGTCAACGTTTTTTTCGACAATACCGGAGGTGCGATATCGGACGCAGTGCTGCGGCACATCTCCGTAGGCGCCCGCATCGTCATCTGCGGGACCGCTGCGACGGCGAGTTGGGATCCGCCCCCGCTGGGTCCGCGCGTCGACCGACGCCTGCTGGTCAACCGCGCCCGCATGCAAGGATTCCTCCTCTTTGACTATCGCGACCGGTATTCGGAGGGCCTGACACAAATGACAGAATGGGTGCGCCAGGGGCGAATCAAGTATCGGGAAGACATTGTGGACGGCCTCCAGAATGCGCCTGCGGCGCTGGCGAGCCTGTACGAGGGCAAGAATAAGGGTAAGCTGCTCATCCGACTCGGGTCGGAACCTGAAGCCACAGCCTGATGCATCCACACTTGAATCGATAGCCCTAAAACGCGGTGCCTATGCCAGGGACTTGAAATTGGCGTTTCTGCGATATGGGCGCGCTTTAGACCTGATGGATTGGGATTCGAGAGACCCTGCCCGGCGGGTCAACCCGTGAAGTAAGAATAATCCCTTATCCTCTTTGCCGAGCGAGACCCCTTCCCCCGGCCGCGAAGAAAACGCTTGACTCCAACCCGCTCGTACAAGACAATTTTCTCTCTTTTCAACACTCCCGGATTTCCACCGTTCGGGGGGGTGTTGTCAGGTGACCGCGCGATAGCATTGCGCAAGGGGCCCCTATGATATTCATCCAGATGCTGATCAACAGTCTGCTGTTGGGGGGCATTTACGCCTGTGTGGCCATCGGCTTCTCGCTGGTGTGGGGGGTCATGAACATTCTGAACATCCTCCACGGGACGTTCTTGATGTTCGGCGGATACGTCACGTTTTGGCTCTTTCACCTCTACGGAGTGGACCCCTTTCTTAGCATGCCTCTCACCATTGCTATCATGTTTGCTATGGGGTACCTGACCCAGTACCTGGTGATCAACATGGTCATCCGGGCGCCCCTGTTCATTACGCTGGTTCTGACGTTCGGCTTGGAACTGTTCGCGGTCAACATGGCGCTGTACTTCTGGACTGGGGATTACCGGGCCGTGAAGACCTCTTATGCCGAGATGTCCTTCCATCTCGGAGGCTTGGTCATTCCGTTTATCCGCCTGATGCTCTTCGTGATGGGACTCTTTCTCACGGGTCTGTTGTTCTGGTTCATGGCGAAGACGCGGACCGGCCGGGCCATTCGCGCCACGCGGATGGATCTGGACGGGGCGCGGCTCATGGGCGTGAACATCGGACGCATCTACGCCATCACCTTCGGCCTGGGCGCCGCCCTGGCAGGGGCCGCAGGCTCGCTCGTGAGCGTCGGATTTTCGATATCGCCCGTTATCGACATCGAGTTCCTGGCCAAGTCCTTTGCCATCTGCATTATCGGCGGGCTGGGAAATATGGTCGGCGCTCTTGTGGGCGGCCTCGTGCTGGGGATCGTGGAAAACTTCGGGGCCTACTATTTCGGACCTGGTTACCAGAACGCCATTGGGTTCATCATCATGGTTTTGGTTCTCTTCATCCGGCCCGAAGGTTTGTTCGGCAAGGCGGGGTACGCTAGGTAAATGTTTCGGCCCTGGACGAAAATTCATTGGACCTTCCTGGCGCTGGGACTCCTGTTTTTCCTCTTGATGCCCGCCTTTGAGCCCAATGACGAGATCAGGAAGTGGTTCGACGTTCTCCTGATCGCCATCATGGCGATGAGTTGGAACTTCATCGGCGGCCTCACCGGATATCCCTCCTTCGCGCCGGCCGCATTTTTTGGTATTGGCGCCTACTTCACCGCCATCTTCATGAATGCGGGCGTTCCTTTTTTTGCAACGCTGTTCATCGGCGCGTTCGCCGGGGCGTTTCTGGCTTTCGCACTGGGCGTCCCCATTCTTCGCCTGAAAGGGCACTACTTCGCCATCGCGAGCTATGGCGTCGCCGAGGCCCTGCGCGAGCTAACGGAAAACCTGGAGGTCACCGGCGGCGGAGACGGAATCAACCTGCCTCTAATCGGCGGCGGTCCTGACTATTTCACCCGGTTCTTTTACTACGCGATGTTGGGGGTCGCGATATTGTCCTTTGTTACGATGTATCTGGTCACCCGGAACCGTCTCGGCTGGGGCCTGGTCGCCATCCGGGAGAATGAAGACGCGGCCGCGATGCTGGGCGTGGAGACGACGAAATACAAGATTTCCGCCTTCGTCCTCTCGGCCGTCTATCCAGCCATGGCGGGCGGCGTCTATGCCTACCGCGCCGCTTTTTTGGAGCCCATCGACGTCTTCGACGTCTTGTTTTCCATTCGAGCCATCGTCATGTCCCTCATCGGAGGGGTCGGGACGATCATGGGGCCAATTCTGGGAGCCGGCTTCATCGAGTTGCTCAACGATTATCTGTGGGGGACATTCCTGGAATTTCACAGCGCCTTCCTCGGCATCATCATGGTCCTGATTGTCATTTTCATCCCGAAGGGCTTCTTCTCCGTCTATCAGG
>JBHIBA010000377.1:0-4034 GCA_046758845.1 Nitrospinota bacterium | reverse complement strand
CTTTGAGCTCCTTGTACTCCTGCTCCGTGATCACCCCCTTCTTCTTCAATAGGTCGAGGAGCTCCGAGGCATGCCCGGGTACAGACGCGCCAAGAAGGGTGAACCCGAAGCCCACACACAGGAAAATCGACACCGCCACATGTCTCCATCCAGGCATCTTCGTCCTCCCCTTCATTTGAGATGGGACCCTGCCGGTTCCCACACGCTATGTGCATACGTCCGGTTCAACTTATGGACCCCACATTGACAATCCCTCTTCGGTACAGACGTTGAAGAATGGCGCGGGAAACACATCGGCATTAAGTCCCCAGGCCCCCCTCAGAAGTTGAAGTAAAAGGCCACCGTCACCCTTGTGTCATCGGCCTCGAAGTCGCTTGCCGAATATGACGTCTTCACGTACTGGACCTCGGTCGCCGCCGTGAAGTGTCGGGTGATATTCCAGAAGACGTTTCCTCCAACGGTCTCGTTCTTCTTGATGCGCATCAGGGTCCCCCCAACCGAATTCACCGGGTCGTCCACACCATAGAAGAGATTGACATCCACGGCGGGGCTGAAGGCGTACCCCACCTCGGCGAATCCACCCGCCGAGCGGATGCCCTCCGCCGTTCCATCGGAACGGATGGCGACGGACTGGCCCACACCCGAGTTGAAACCCCCGGCCTTGCCGTAGAATCCCTCCAAGGACAGATGGAAGCTGTCGATCGGGACGAAAAGCTCGGCCGCCACGAGATGGTGGGTCACATCCCTCTGCCGGCCGGCGCTGTCCTCGACCTCGACCTTCCCGACGCTGCCGGAAAGGGCGAAGTAGCCAGCCCCCCTTTCACCCCAGCGATACGCCAGCCTGCCCTGGAACTGGGGGACGTTTGCGAGGTCGATGCGGAAATCCGTTCCGGCCCCCGTTTGCTGGACCGCCAGGGCAGTCTGGTCCTTGTCCCCGAAGAACTGCATGACGCCGAACTGCCAGTTGACGGCGCCGGCACCGACGGGATGCTCGGACCACACCCGAATCTGCGGCACCCGCTCATAGACGTTGCCCAGGTTGAAGCCGTTGTCGCTGTTAATCGTCCTGGGGCTGAGCTGGGCGACGACGGCCCAGGTTTGCCCTGCCAGAAGGTTAACGGCGGGATGGTTGAGCTCGGCGAAGGCGTGGCGGATGCGGGGGGCCCCATCACCGGTGTCGAAATCGATCTCGACATTCCCCCAACCGGTGAGACGGCCGGGTTCCGTGGGCTCCGGTCGCAGGTTCAGGCCCAGCCGGGTCGCCTTGACGCTGAAGAGGAGCTCATCGGAGGCCTCACGTCCCCCGTTGAAGGGGATGATGTTCAGGAACTCGTCCCCGTCGGTTCCCGTGGTCTCGTAGGCCGCTTCCGCGAAAAGGAAACCGTAGACCTCAGCCTGTACACCCTTGAGCGTTACGGCGACGGATCTGCGTTTCTCGGCCCCCGGGCCGGACCACGGCGAAAAAACCATGAGGGCCACGACAGTGCAGGAGGCGAGGACGACTTGGACCCAACTCAACCGACGGGCGCCCATTTCTCATCTTCCTTACTCCCCCCGTCGTGATGGTTGGCCTCAACGAGCGCGCGAACCGGGGAAATTTCCTCCTGAGAACCCCTCCGTTGTGGACAGACACGCCACGGGTTCCCCGCCCGAATGGACGAGAGAGGAGAAAGGCCCCGGCCTTCGTTTGGACACTGCAAGTGCGGCGCGTCATTGCATGGTCTTCCGGCACTCGAGACAGTATTGGCGAATCATCGAAATGGCGGGATGCCTTCCCAGGAGGCCGCCGATGCGATCGAGCATGGCGCGCGGAGCCACCGGGGCGCCGCACTTCACGCACCGGGCCTCACCGCCTCGATAGAGCACATGTTTTCCCTCAGCGAGGCGGGGAAAGTCGGTGACCTTTTCAACCCTCACCACGCGTTCCGGACAGACCGGAACACAATCCTCACAGGCGATGCAGGCCCGCGCGTTGAACGAAATTGAGACCCCCTCTTCATCTCGTTCGAGCGCGAGCGCATCTGTGGGGCAGGCAGAAGCACACGCGCCACACGCCGTGCATCCGTCTGCGAACTCTACGACGCCTAAGGGGGATTGGGAGTGAGACAGCCGACGGTTCAACGGAGCGTCGAATTGCTGAGCCAACTCCAAGACCGCCTGACCGGTCGCCCGAGAGGCCAGGCGTGGCACGGGCTGGAGAGCGTTCGCCTTATCCGACCTCTCCGAAGTCGGGAGAATCGACAGACCACGGGCCAGCTCTGCCGCGTCAGCGGGGTCCAGAAGCCTCAGCGTCTCCGGCGCCCCGCCTATCATCTGCAAAAGGGCCCGGCAGTAATTCGCCCTGCCTTCTATGATTTCTTGCCGCCCAAAGCGGCAGTCTTCCCGAAGGCAGGGGAGCAATCCCACCGCCGCGGCCCCCTGGTTCAAGCACTCGAGGATCCATCCGGGCGTCACCATCCCCAGGCAGGGGACCTCCACGGGGAGCCACATCGCCGGATACGAAAAACCCGTTCGGGGGAGCCCCTCGAGAGCGGAGACCCCCTTGGGGCAGAGAAACAGGATTCCGCGTGGACTGGGCGTGAGGGACGCCGTGTCCAAGAGCGCGGCGATCTGCGCCTCCACACCCCGGAGGGGGGCTCCCGGAAAGTCGAAGGCTTCCCGAGGACAGCTAGAGACGCATGCGCCGCAGCCGGTGCATTGCGCTTTGGCCAGTGTCATCCGCCCGTCATCGGAGGCGACCAGGGCCTCCCGCGGACACAGATTCGCGCAAACCCGGCACCCCTGTTCGGCGGCGCAGGCCTCTGACCGAACCGACGGGACAGCCTCGTAGCGGATCGGAGGGAGAGTGAAGAGGGAGCGGCGGGTGACTTGCCGGTCCCAGGAGAGAACCGGCTTGGTGTTCTCCGGTCGGATGCCCGTGTGTGCCCGAGCCTTTGCGAGCGCTCCCGCCAAGAGCAATTTTGCCCGTTCCGTCGCCTGGGTCCTGGGAAGCGCGAGGGAACAGTGATCCCCGAGGTTCACGGCCTCAATGGCGAAAGGGTCGAGTCCGAGTCTCCGGGCCCTGGTGTGGAGGTCATCCCTGTTCCCGTTCCCTGAACACAGGCCCAGGACGAGCCGATCGGCGCCCTTCAGGTCCGGGTTCAAGCACCGCTCGGGCCGCTGGCAGGGGCCGGAAGTTCTCCGAACTTCAACCCCGGGCTTTCGACTCCCGAGCCACTGCTCGATCTCTACAAGGTCCAGACCGCCGCCCAATCGCTCGAGCTCTTCGCAAAGGAGAACGATCACGTTTGAGCTACCTCCTGGAGTCGCCCAAGCAGGGCGGTTACAAGGTCGAGGTCGTGAGCGATGAAGGCGTGCGCCGCGTCGGCGACGAGGGCGTAGAACCCCGGATCATTCCGGTTCGCCGCCTGGCGGGTGAATTCGGGGAACCATTGAAACAGGTGCTGAACGAGGAAACGCCTCTCTCGATAGAGACACCCCACACTTTCGGCCAGGTTCTCGCGAATCCAAGCCTCCCCCTCTTTCCCGCAAAGAAGGCTCATGAATTCCAGCTCGATTGCGGCGTGATCAGGGGGTTCATTTACGGCAGGGTCCAGGGAGAATCCCAGCCGCGCGTACTCGCCAGCCAGCTCGGCCATCACCCATGCCACGTCTTTCCGCGGGACGTATGACGACTCGTAAAGCAAACCCGCCTCTTCACCGGAAGGGACGACCAGGCCATTGACGTACTCCGCTTCGAGCGCCGATCGGTCACCGTCACTCAATCTCTGAAGTGCGCCGAGTAGGCGCTCCCACTGGGCCCAGAAGGCGAACTGCCGGAACGGTTGGGTTTCCTCTGCCAGCCTCTCCGCCAGCCGGGAAAGGGTGGCGATCCAATCTCCATCGGGATACAGAAGGAGAGTCCCGAAAAGGCGGTAGGAACCCTCCCTGAGCCGAGCAAGATCCTTGAGCGGCACCGTTTCTCCTCGGCCGAGGCCTCCCTGCCCTGCCCTACCTCCGTTTACCCGGAACCAGCTCATAGACCACCGCCCCGA
>JBHIBA010000376.1:0-4074 GCA_046758845.1 Nitrospinota bacterium | reverse complement strand
CATTCGGCCATTGTGCCAGGTTTTAGGCTAACGTGGGCGGCCCCGCTGGGCCACCCTCTTTCGCGAAACAAAAGTTTTTGCGGGGGGGTGCGGGGGGGCGCCTTTCAAAAAGCGCCCCCCGCAACCTCAGTTCGGCCGGCACGCAAGTGCCCAAGAAGCGCCCCCCGCTTTAGCCTGGGGCTCGACCATCGTCTATTGCTTTATGACGTTCATTCCTTTTGCGGAGACCTTCGGTTGAAGGCCGGGTTTGTGGCCATCGTCGGGCGGCCCAACGTAGGCAAGTCCACGCTGCTCAATCGGGTCCTGGGCCGCAAGGTCGCCATCGTCTCCCGAAAGCCCGGCACGACCCGAATGCGTATCCTGGGCATCCGAAACACGCGGGAGGGCCAGACGGTTTTTATCGACACGCCGGGCGTCCCGACCTTCGACTCTCTCCTGAATCGTTACCTGCGCAGGGAGATCGACGCCGCCCGCCACGGCGTGGATCTCCTCCTGTTCATGACCGAGCCGCACCCCCGCTCAGCGGAGCTCGACAAGGGCCTCCTGAGCGACCCGTCCGCTCCGGAGACGTTTCTCGTCATTAACAAAGTGGACCGCGTCTCGAAGCCCGACCTGCTTCCCTTGATAGACCGATACCGGGGGCTTCGCGACTTCCGGGAGATATTTCCGATCTCGGCCAAAACCGGAGAAAACGTGGGCGAGCTTCTGCAGGCGGTTGAGGAGGCCCTGCCGGAGGGAGAGCCTTATTTCCCGCCCGATGCGGTGACCGATCAGGCCGAGGAAAAGGTGGCGGCCGAGTTGATCCGGGAGCAGGTCATTGGGGCGACGGCCCGGGAGCTCCCTTACGCCTGCGCGGTCGCCGTGGAGAGCATCGAGGCGGATGAAGAACGCAAACGACTCATCGTCTTCGCGACCCTCTTCGTAGAGAAGGAATCCCAAAAACCCATTCTCATCGGCCACAAGGGACGGATGATCAGGAAAATCGGCACGGCGGCGCGCCTTTCGCTGGAGGAGTGGTTTGGATCTCCAATCTATCTCGACCTGAGGGTCCGCGTGAAGAAGGACTGGAGCCGTTCCGAGCGGTCCTTGAAAGAGCTCGGATTCGGCCGGGAGTGAGGGGTCCGGGGATGGCCTTTTATCGTTCAGACGCCCTGGTGCTCCGGCGGTTCACTCTGGGCGAAGCCGATCGCTTAGTGGTCTTCCTGACCCGCGACCGGGGAAAGGTGCGGGCCGTGGCCCGCTCTGCACAGCGGGCCCGGAGCAGGTTCGCGGGCGCCCTCGAGCCCCTGACCCACATCCATCTGGAGTACTACGGCAGGGAGAACGCCGAGGTCTTCCGGGCCAATTCGGTGGACGTCCTTCGCAGCTTTGACCGGCTCCGGCAAGATTACGACAAGCTCAAGGGCGCCCTCGTCCTGGCCGAACTTCTGGATCGCCTCCTGGAGGACGGGGCGGAGCAGCCCGCTCTGTTCGACTTGGCGCTTGGCGTCCTGGAGCGGATGGAAGCGAAGGATTCAATCGAGGACCCGCTGATATTGTTCGAAATCCGGTTTCTTCGCGAATTGGGCTATCAGCCCAATCTCGATCGCTGCGGGCGATGTGGCAAGAACCTTGCGGAGAAGGGGGCCGTCTATCGGGCGGGAGTCGCAGAATTGACCTGCCGAAGCTGCTCTTCCGGCGGCATCCGCCTTTCTCCCGGGGGGGTCAAGCATCTGATAGCCGTGAGTTCCCTTCCCCTCCCGCGCGCCTTCCAGGTATCGGCCATGCGTCCGGTCCAAGGGGAGGTTCAACGGTTTCTGCACGCCTTCTTGACGGGGGTGAGCGGCGCCCGCCTGAAATCCCTCAGGTTTCTGAATTCCTGATTCCGCCGTTTCCGGGAGAAACACGAGCTTTTATGGATCAGGCTTGACAGGGTGGGTTTTGCAGAATTCAACCGCTTTTCTTGCGGGGGGCGCTTTTTGGGCACTGGCGTGCCGGCCGAACTGCGGTTGGAAGCCTGTACGCTTAGACTGAGCGTCTTTGGCGCGCACCTTCCGACAGGAGATTTCCCAGGCACGCCAGTGCGGAAAGCTGACGCTGTGCGTCCGCCCCCCACGCCCCCCAGCAAAACTTTTGACGGCCGAGCTTGGCGCTCGCTCTGCCGCCCAGTGTTTCCTTATGAAATCGTAATATGGGAGATTGCCATTTGGGGCCGTCGAGTTGACACGTCCTTGGGCGCACGCAAAGATTCCATGTCAAGATTGATGAGCGAAGCAAGGCCCCGGGTCTTCGCTTTGGGGGATCGGTGAAACGGGAGCTGGAAAAGACGATCGAGGCGGCCTATCGCAAGGCCATCGAAGCCGGTGATCTCTCGGACGGCGGCGCCGGAAGCGTGGACTTCAACCTGGAGCGTCCCGATCTGAAAGAGCACGGGGACTTCTCGACCAACCTGGCCATGGTCCTCGCTTCCACCCAAAAGAAGCCTCCTCGGAAAATCGCCGAGGCGCTCAGCCGGCATATAGGTGAAAACCATCCCATAATCGGTCGGCTGGAAATCGCCGGTCCCGGTTTCATGAACTTCTTCCTGCGGCCCCAGTTCATCCTCGAAAAATTGCGCGAAGCCGCCAAGGCGGGGGAGGATTTCGGCCGGTCGGATGTGGGCAAAGGCAAGAGGGTCCAGGTGGAGTTCGTGAGCGCCAATCCCACGGGTCCCCTCCACATCGGCCACGGAAGGGGCGCCGCCGTTGGCGACTCTTTAAGTAGAATATTAGTATTATCAGGTTATCAAATTGAAAAAGAATACTATATCAACGATTCAGGCAGTCAGATTGAGACCCTCGGCCGCTCGGTCTACCTGCGCTATCAGGAAGCTGCGGGCAAAGCGGTGGAATTTCCCGAAGAATGTTATCAGGGCCGGTACATCACCGACCTGTCGAAAAGCATTTTTGAGGAGGCCGGTCTTGCCTATCTCGGCCGGGAAGAAAACGCCGTCGTGAAGGAATTCGGGGACCGGGCCACAAAGAGCATCCTCGCCGAAATTCAAAGCGACCTGAAGGCCTTCAACGTCGATTTCGACGTGTGGTTCAGCGAGCAGTCCCTCTACGAATCGGAAGAGGTTCCCCGCGCCTTGGAGAGACTGAAGGCGCAGGGGCACGTCTATGAGAAAGAGGGGGCGCTCTGGCTCGGCTCTTCGGCCCACGGGGACGAGAAGGACCGCGTCCTCGTCCGCACAGACGGCCGTCCTACGTATCTGGCCTCCGATGTGGCCTACCATCACGACAAGTTTCAGCGCGGCTTCGACGCCGTCATCGACATCTGGGGGGCCGACCACCACGGGTACGTCCCGAGGATGAACGCCGTCGTCCAGATGCTGGGTCGGCCGCTGGAAGACTTTCGGGTCCTGCTGGTGCAGCTGGTCTCTCTCACGCGCGGGGGCCAGCCCATCTCCATGTCCACGCGGCAGGGCCAGTTTGTGGAGCTGGCGGAAGTCGTGCGCGAAGTCGGCGCGGACGCCACGCGGTTTTTCCTGCTCACGCGCCGCTGCGACAGCCCGTTGGAATTCGATCTGGATCTGGCGAAGGAGCAATCGTCGGAAAATCCCGTCTACTACGTGCAGTACGCCCACGCCCGCGTGTGCAGCGTCATGAAGCAGGCGCAAGAGCAGAAAATCCCCCTGGCCGACCCGGACACGGTGGACCTGTCCCCCCTTGCGTTGCCCGAAGAACGCACTCTCATCCTGGGCCTCCTCCAATTTCCGGAAGTCGTGGAAACCGCGGCGAAGACGCTGGAGCCTCACCGTCTGACCCACTTCCTGCTGGACCTCGCCGCCACATTCCACAACTACTATAAGCATCACCGCTTCATCACAGACGATGCGAATCTGACGGCGGCTCGTCTCTTCCTGGTGGGGTTTTTCGGCCTCGTGGTGAGACGGGCGCTGGACCTTTTGGGAATTTCCGCCCCCGAAAGGATGTGAAGTATCAAGGTGTTCTGGCTGTGACGCCCTGTAAGGCGGATGTCGGGTGGCTTGCGAGAGCAAAACGGTGAGCCCGCCCACTGGCGCGAGGGAGATTTGAGAGGAAACTTCTTTGCGGG
>JBHIBA010000375.1:0-4086 GCA_046758845.1 Nitrospinota bacterium | reverse complement strand
GCCCTCTCCCATACGACCACCCCAACGCTCATACCTTGGCCGTTGGAAAAATGCGCAAATTCCCTCCCTCCAAGCGTGCCTCAACGCCCTGGATCTTCCCCTCCCGAATCCATACCGAAAGAGCATTTCTTGCCGAGGCCACAGAGCAGTAGTGGTGCCGGATGCGAGGGAGCAGCTCTTTCATCGTCAGGCCGGGGCGTTGCCGAACTACACGCAAAACTTCGTCGCATGTCGCCTTAAAGGGCGTCCAGTAGCGGTTCAACGAATTGCCTGCCTTGGCGTAGATCCGATGCTCCTCTGAGAGCACCGCCGCAAGACGATGTTCGATGATCCTTCGGTGTAGGCGCGGCGCGACCCGCTCGGAAACCGAATCGAAGCCAACGGATAAAAGGCCAATCCCTTTCCAGGCGAGGAGCTCCTCAAAAACAAGACGCCCCTTTCGCCTCGGCACCGGCGGCAATGCGACGGATACATAGTGGGCGTAATGATGCCAATGGTTTGCCTGCGCCACAACGTCGAGCGAAGCTGTCATTTTCGTCTCTATGGCCCAAAAAAGCCCACGCCGCCATGCCACCACGTCGGCCCGCGGCCCTCCCCCGAAAATTTGGACCTCTTGGTAAACCTCCCACTCCATATCTTCGAGCCACGCCGTCAACGTCGCTGCTAGATCCTGCTCCGATTGGTGTAATCTCACACCCACAACCCCGCCCTCTCCCGCGCACACATTATCTTTTTGACAACCAAGAGGTTTCTTTCCCGTCCAAGGCGTCGAATACCCACCGCAACCAATCAAGATCGCTTCTGTTTACCTGAAGATCATAAACTTGAGGCTCTCGGCTTGGTTCTCTAATGCAAAGGCGATGAGTGTTTTCTCCCCCTTCGTGCTCCTGGGGCATTGGTAGTTCGCCGCCACACGCGCCGTCCATGATACGACGCCGAAAAAGGCAGGAAGGGTGTGGACACCATCGTGGGCGTTCTTGGTTATACTTCATCCAAAACCCCTCATTCTTAATAACCATTACGAAAAAAGCCCCGCCCTCTCCCGCGCCATCTCCTGGTAGGCGAGGTCCACCCCGACCCCGTGCCGCCCGAGCGCCGCCGCCACCTTCACCGTCGTCCCCGAGCCCACGAAAGGATCGAGGACAATGCAGCGGCCCGCTCCCCCCACCTGCCTCCCCCCGCCGGGGGGAGGAACGGAGGGGGGCGGCTCGCAGCGGCAGGTGGGGGAAAAGCCGAGGGTTTCGATCTTAGGGAATCCGTACTTAGCGTAGATTTCGCTCAGGTCGGAACCGTACGGTCTGGCGTCACCACCAGGACGTCCTTGAGGATTGCGCCGAACGTGTGCGTGCTGGAGGTGCGTACCACGAGGCGGACCGCCAATCCTCTTTGTCTCCCTCCTCCACGGCGCCCCGCACTTTCCGCAGGCGTAGGGCGAGGTGGAGAGGAGGATGGACCGGCGGGGGAGTTCCTCGGGGAAGGTGGCGAAATGGGCCTCCGGGAAGGGCTGGGTGGGGATCTCCCACACAGAGCGGAGGTTCGCGCCAGCATTGCCTGGCGGCGAGCCATCAAATCTATCGTTGAAACCCGCATGCCGCCGACCGTGACCATCCTGTTTCCGGGCCAGATTTTCCAGCGCCCTGCGCGCCGAGCGGTTGGCGTTCGTGCCGCCCCGATAATCCTTTTCGCCGCCGCCCTGTTGCCAGAAAGTAGCTTGCGCGATGCGTTTCTCTGTGCTTTCCGAAAACGGCTCCCGCACCGCATCCGCATCCCAAAAGGCTTTCCGGCTTTTGTTCAGAACATAGATATAGTCGTGTGCCCGCGTCGTGCGATTCTCCTGGCTTTCGGGCATTGCATTTATCTTGAACCAAACTATCTCATCCTCCCAGCGCCAACCGTCCTGAATGGCCGCGAATAGAATGCGTTGTGGAAGCCCCTGCCATTGACGGTCTTTCGTCCGGTTGTCCCCCAGGTTTAGAAAAAGTGTCCCGTCCTTCCTCAGCACCCGCCGCATCTCCCGGAGGCAGACCATCAGGTGCTCCAGGTAGAGCTCCGGCGTGGGCTCCAGGCCCAGGGCACCCCGCCACGCCCCGCAGCGGAGGCAAAAATTTCCTCGTGGCACTTGGCGTGCATAGTTGGTTTTGCCATCGCCTCCACCGTAACATTCTTTAGCGTCAGGACCGGAGCCGCCACGTAGATCCCCAGGAATCTCGTCTCCCCACTCGTGCGCGCAGCCCCCCACCTGCCTCCCCCCACCGGGGGGAGGAACGGAGGGGGGAGGCCACACCCGCTCCTGCATCCCTTCGTATTTCCTCAGCGACCAGTACGGAGGCGACGTAACGATGCACTGTACGCTCTCATCTTTGAGGGGCAGGAAGGCGGCGTCAGCTTTCAGGAGCACGATGTTTTCCCGTCGATAGAAACAGTTTCACCGCCCTCGTCACTGCGGGGAATTCCTTTTGGAACACCTCTAGCGCGTATGGGTGATGATCGTGGGCATAGAAAATCGCCAAGAATAAATGCTTCCAAAAAACCGACAGCTTGCCCGCCTTAAAATCCTGAGCAATCTGCTCCGCCTGTGCGTGGGCCGCCGTGGCGTCAGCGCGGAGGAGCATCACGCCACCTCCTTCGCCGCTTCCTCGTGGCTGAGCGCGAGTTGCCCGGCCAGTTTGTTCATTCCGGCGCTCTTCGCCAACCTCGAGGCCCGCAGGAGGATGTGCAGTGCCCGGCTGCGGAGCGAGAGGACGCATCGCTGTGCTTCCTCCAACGTCACGGGGACGTAGTAACCCCCACCGCAGGCGGGCGTAGAGACGACAAATAGGCCGCACTTCACCACCAGCTCCTCCACGATCTTCCGCGCCGCCCGCTCCTCGACGCCCAAAAAACAGGCCAAAGTTTTCGCCCCGATTTTGCGGTCCTGACCGCGGCGCCCCAGCAGAATGATCGCCGCCCGCCTCTCCTGGGGGCCCAAGCCAGCCGGGATGCGCTGGTCAAAATCGAAGGTCAACTGCGCGGACATCCGTCGTCCCCGAAATAATCACCGCAGTCTTTCGTTAATTTTTTGGAGTTCCTTCTGCAACTCTTTCTTTTGCTTCGCCAGGCGAGCTCTCACGCGCATACCTTCTAAATAGCGATTCATCATGGTCCGCATGACAGGAAACCCATACTTACGAACCAACTTTTCAAGTTCTTTCCTGATTTCAGCCTTCGTGTTGGCTGGCAACTTCACAGGCATTTTCCACTCCTTCTCTACGAGGCCCCGCATCTGCTCGGCGGCCCCCCCAACTTCACCCCCAGGTCCGGGGGGCCCTGTGTGGTCTTAACGACGTCTCACCCGCGCCGGGGGGCTCAGGGAAAGGTGTTTCCACCTTTGCCGCAAAACAATCTTTTTTATTGCATGCTCACTAACTCCGTATTTCATGCTAAGGGTTGCATAGGACAACAACTGCTCATTATGTAGTTTGCGAATCTCAATAACCTTAGACGCTGTGAGTTTAGCTTGTGAATGTCTCTCACCATTTGCGCTTCTGCCTTTTTTCACTCTGTCCAAAACATTATCTAACTGCGTTCCTAGAAACAGGTGGACTGGATTAACGCAGGATGGATTGTCGCATGTATGTAGAACACAAGTCCCTGGCAAGATTGGCCCATATGTAAGTTCCCACGCTACTCTGTGTGCAAAGTCGTCACGACGCAGGACGCCTTGAGTTTTTCCGTAACCATATTTATCTCTCCGGCGTAGCCATTCCCAGCAGCTGGTCTTTTTGCTCACATTTGCCCAAAACAACTTGGCCCGATCTTGCTTGCTCATCTTTTTTCCGCTCAGGGGCCTTTCGGCGCCGCTTTCTCAATAATGCTCCTGGGAGGTGGGGAGCCTCTTGATCCTTTCTAGTTCCTTCCGGAGCTTCGCGTTCTCAGCCATGAGTTTGGCTAGGACTTTCTCCTTTGCCATGCAGTCGGCCCGGAGGGTATGGATCGTTTGAATCAGTTGATTCGTTTCCCGGAGCTCCTTTCGGAGATCTTCTAGCTGCTCGTCTGTCAGCCGCTCAGGCATCGCTCTCCTCAGTCGGCGCGGTGCCAGGGTCCCCT
>JBHIBA010000374.1:0-4111 GCA_046758845.1 Nitrospinota bacterium | reverse complement strand
AGCTTCCTCCTTCGACACCCTTTTCCTCCCCCCCGGGCACCCGATGCTATCCAGCCTGTTCGACTCGGCCTTCAAGGCCTTTGATTCTCGAAAAACGGGCTTCCATTCCTCGTTGATTCCCTTCTTCTTCGCCTTGAAGGCCTTGCGCTCGGCCTGGAGCTTCTGCCATTTCGGCTTGAGGCTCTGATAAAGGGAGGTAATCGCCTTGCACTCCCCCTGAAGCGCGCCGGCCTTGCTCACAAAGGAATCCTCCCGCCCGGCAAGGCCGCTCAGCTCCGACTCAAGCGCCTTCGCCCGCTGGATGTTCGGCCCCCGCGCCGTCCGTACGGCATAGGCGGTATTCTTCTTCGCCATGAAAAGATACCCGCTCTTCTTGGGCAGTGCGCAGGGGTCCGCGCCCTCCCCCGGCTGGGGGAGAGAAACGAGAGCAGACACGAACATCGCGATCAGTACCGGCCTTCCCCGCATCCTTTCGTCCTCCTTTCTCCCGACGGAGAAACTGTCGTGCCGAGGGGCTCCTCCCGGGCTCAGGCTGTGAGCATCACCTTTCCGAGGAACTCTCCGCTCAGGACGACCTCATGCGCCGCGTTCGCCTCGGCAACCAAAACCGGGCCTTGCGAGGACCGCGCTGCACGGCCCTCCTCACCCCGGCCGGTTTCAACAAGAGTGAGCAAGATACGACGCTCCGGACTATGATTTAGGTCAGGAATCCGAGGAATTCAGGTCAGGCTAATCTAGACCGAACCAAACCAGTAACGGATTACAACCGAGGAACCGATAGAGGCCCAGAAACCGATAACAGCGCCTACCCAACCAGAGGCGATCCCTTTCTGCCTCTTGCTTCTGGATGATCTCAGAATAACAGCCCCGGCAACAAGCAAGACTACGCTTAGCAGAAGACTAGCCATTTTGGACTTTCTCCTCCAGTCATGAGACTTGCCGAAGGAAACTTTCTTGCGTCCCGGAACGAAAAATTTTAGGCAAAATAGACCGCTGCCGAAATTTAAATTAGGACACTACCAAAAGATTCGGTTATTTCCCAATCGTCGGCGATGATGCGACAATTCATAGAAGGATCTACAGGCAAGACTTATTGGATTCCAATACCCTGCCAGACACCGCGGTGGAAATGCTGAGAACCTATGGTCTCCACAGCGCGATTCATGTCCTTCAACAAGTAATCGAACAGCTAGAGAAGCAGCCGGAGAGTCCGGAGCAAAAGAAACTTTTGGGACGTCTTGAGGAGATGGTTGGCACCAGCCAGTTTGCGAATATTTTATCGACAATCTCACTCTTTATTAAATAAGCGCTGAGGATGCAAGGTGCGCCTGGGGGCGGGGTGCTCGAAGCGCTGAGCGCGCAGCCGCCTCCAGTACCCCTGGCTCCAATGGAACGGGGCTCGTTTGCGATGCGCCGAAGACGGTTATGCGAAATAAAAGTTTTCCGGGGGGTTCCAGGGGGGCCGGCTTTCAAAAAGGCCCCCCTGCCCTTTAGTCATTTGAGTCGTTTGGCGAAGAGGGCCAACGTCCGCGGCCTGCGCGCGGGTAAGGGTGAGACTGCTTTTCGGCCGCATGTGGGGCGGGGCCTTAGTACCTGACCAACGATCGAGTCTTAGGCGAAAGAGGGCAGCCCTCACAGGCTGCCCTCTTTCGCGAACCAAAAGTTTTGCTGGGGGGGGTGGGGGGGCGGACGCACCGCGTCAGGTATCCGCACTGGCGTGCCTGGTCAACGACCTCTCGAAGGGTGTGAGCCAAAGAGACCCAGTTTAAGCCTACTCGCCTCCAGCCGCGGTTCGGCCGGCACGCCAGTGCCCAAAGAGCGCCCCCCGCAAAAGCTCACCCGGCCATGAAAGCTCGAATTTCCTCTTCGGAAATGGGGTCTCGGGTGATGCCGTGCTCTCGCTCCCATTCGGGAGAGGAGATGTGGCCGCCGGTGAGGTCTTCCGATTCGCAGACCAGGTAACGGAAGGAATCAGCCACCCACTCGTTCCGGCGCATGCCCCCCGGGAAGGTCATTAGGCGCTCAACCGACGTATTGTGCGACTTTTGGAGGTCATTCAGCGTGGGGCCTGGGGCGATGTTGTTGACGCGGATCCCGTACGGTTTGAGTTGTATCGCCATGGAGTGCCTGAATCCTTCGACGGCCCACTTGGAGACTACGTAAGGGATGTTCACCGAGTTCCGGCTTTGCGGCGTCCCAGCGCCCGAAGAGATGATGATGATGTGTCCCGATTTCCTATCCATCATCACGGGCAGGACAGCCTGGGTCATGAGGAAAACGCCTTTGACGTTCGTCTCCATGACGGCCTCCCATTCCGCTTCCTCCACTTTCACCAGCGGGGCCGTCGAGCTGTGTATAGCGGCGTTATTGACGAGGATGTCGATGGTTCCGTGCCGCTCAACGGTATTCTTCACAAGGTTTTGCACCTGGTCCCGCCTTGTCACGTCGCAGCGGATGACCATCGCCTCCCCGCCGGCCGAGCGAATCTCTTCTTCTACGGCTCGAAGGTTCGGTTCGTTCCTCCCGGAGAGGACGACCCCGGCTCCCTCGTCCGCGAGCGTCAGGGCCAGCACTCGGCCGATGCCCCTTCCCGCGCCGGTGACAATTGCGCCTTGACCCGCCAGTCGTGACGTCCTTTCGTTCATTCGCCGAGGTCCTCCAGCCGGGTTCCCCAAGTGCGTCGACCGCCGGGCCTGGAACGTCCGCCAGTGTTCATAGAAAAGCCGATTGTGTCAATTTGGGTCGTTCGCGAGATACTTGATGCCTTGGCCGGACGCTGCGACCGCCGAAGGCAGACCTCCGGACAAAGAACGAAGCCACCGCTAGGCCCAAGACCACTGGTCCAGCCAAACTCACTTCCGCCCCAAGCAGGCCCGGCCATGCAATGCCGGGCCGTCAGAAGTTTTCCGGGGGGTCCAGGGGGGCGGGACGCACAGCGTCAGGTTTCCGCACTTGCGTGCCTAGAATCACCTCTCGGAAGGTGCGCGCCAAAGACGCCCGGCTTAAGCGCACATACCTCACAACCGCAGTTCGGCCGGCACGCGAGCGCCCAAAAAGGCCCCCCTGGGGATCTCGCCCTTCATCCCCATCTGGTGTACCTAGAAATCCTTTATTTCCTTTCGCCTTCCGCGGACCGAATCTTGGCAGGACAGGGCGCCTGAGGTAGAGTCCATCCTCGGGAGTGCGCCGGTCGCTGATTCGGGTGGGCGGATCGATCGGGCGGTTTTGCATAGCCCCTTCTTTTTTGGAGTGTGGGTGTGAAGGGTGTGATCCTGGCCGCTGGATACGGAACCCGTCTCCTCCCTGTGACGAAGACGGTTCCCAAAGAGCTCCTCCCCCTGGTGGATACGCCGGCCATCCAATGGATCGTGGATGAGTTTCTCCAGTCGGGGATCGGCGAGATCCTCATCGTCACCAACCGGCGCAAGAAGGCCCTGGAGGACTATTTCGACCGGGAGGTCGAGGTGGAAACCCACCTCGAGGGGAAGCGGCGAGAGGACCTCCTGGCAAAGCTGTCGCCGCCCAAGGCCACTATCTCGTTTGTCCGGCAGAAGGAGATGCGCGGAACGGCGGACGCCCTCCTCTGTTGCGAGCGGTTCGTCTCTGGAAACCCCTTTGTGGTCGCCCATCCGGACGACGTGGTCCTCTCCCGTTCCCCCTTAACGAAGACGTTGATCGAGGCCCACCGCGAGACGGGTCGGACGGTCCTCTCGCTCTATGAGTGCGAGCCGGAGGAGCTCGACCAGATGGGCGTCGTGGACGGAGATTTTGGCGAGGACCCGATTCGCGTCAGGGAGATCGTGGAGAAACCGGGCGCCAGGGACGCCCCCAGCCGGTACGCCGTCTTGGGGCGGTATCTGTTCACGCCGGAAATTTTCCCCGCCATCCGTGCGGCCTGGGACGACGCCCCCGAACCGGAGGTGGCCCAGCCCGTGGCCATCAACCGCCTGGCCGAAAAGGGCCGGGTCGTGGCGAAGGTCTGTGAGGGAGAGCGCCTGGACGTCGGAAAGCCCCTCGGCTACCTGAAGGCGATTACGAGCGTCGCCCTCACCCGGCCCGACTTGGCAGGACCCTTCCGGGAGTACCTCAAAAGCGTTCTTTAGGATGCGGG
>JBHIBA010000373.1:0-4123 GCA_046758845.1 Nitrospinota bacterium | reverse complement strand
TACCGGCCGGTAGAAGCAAAGCCATGTCCGAACTGGGCAGGCCCGGCCATGTGGGTCATCGACCCGCATGCCGGGCCGTCAAAAGTTTTCCGGGGGGTTTCAGGGGGGCCGGTTTTCAAAAAGGCCCCCCTGAGAGCTATTAAGCCTCTATTGTCTCTCCCGCAGTTTGAACCGCTGGATCTTTCCCGTTGCCGTCTTAGGGAGAGAGGGGACGAACTCGATCCACCGGGGCCGCTTATAGGCGGCGATCTTCTCCCGCACGAATTCCATCAGCTCCTGGGGCAGGGCGTCGGAAGCCTCGTGGCCCTGGGCCAGGACGACGAAGGCCTTGGGCTTGATGAGTCCGTCGTCGTCTTCCTGGCCGACCACCCCCGCCTCCAGGACGGCGGGGTGCTCGATGAGGGTGTTCTCCACCTCCACCGGGGAGACCCAGATGCCCCCCGCCTTGAGCATGTCGTCCGACCGGCCGCAGTACCAGTAGTGGCCTTCCTCGTCCCGGTAATACTTATCGCCGGAGACGAACCACTCGCCCCGCATCGCCTGCTTGGTCTCATCGTGTTTGTTCCAGTAGAAGGGGGAGCAGCTCTCTCCCTTGACCCAGAGGTTGCCGACCTCGCCGTCGGGGACGGGCATGCCCTCTTCGTCCACGACCTTCACCTCATAGCCGGGGACCGGCGTCCCGCTGCTCCCCGGTTTCACCTTCCCCGCCCAGTTCGTGAGGTAAATATGGAGCATTTCGGTGGAGCCGATCCCGTCCAGGATCTCGACGCCGAACCGCTTCTTCCACTGGTGGAAGAGGTCCGCCGGCAGGGACTCCCCGGCGGATACACAAAGACGAAGAGAACTCACGTCGTAGCGCTTCTCGGCGTCCTTGATCTGGAGCATCGCGGCGTACATCGTCGGCACACAGTAGAAGAGCGTCGGCTTTTCGCGGTCGATGACCTGGAACATCTCCTCCGGCTTGGGGGGATGGGGATACAGGATGCAGGAGCCGCCGACGCGGAAGGGGAAGTAGAGGTTGTTTCCCAGGCCGTAGGCGAAGAAGAGCTTGGCCACCGAGAAGGTGCGGTCGTTCTCGTGGATGTTCAGGACGTTGCGGGCGTAGAGGTCCGCGCAGTAGAGCATGTCGTGGTGGAGGTGGACGGCCCCCTTGGGAAAGCCCGTCGAACCGGAGCTGTAAAGCCAGAAGGCGATCTCATCCCTGTGGGTATCGGCGGGGGAAAGCGCGTCCGGCTGCTTGTCCACACACTCGCGGTAGGAAAGCTCGCCCTTCCGGGGCTCTCCGACGACGATGACGTGCTCCAGATATTTCAGCTCGGCCCGGATCTCCCGGATTTGCCGCATCAGCGGCTCGTGGGCGATGAGAACCCGCGCCCGGGAGTCGTTGAAGAGATAACGGTACTCCGGGGCCTTGAGCAGGGTGTTGGTGGGTATGGGCACGGCGCCGATTCGCATGCACCCGAAGAAAGAGGCCACGAACTCCGGCGAGTCCAGCAGAAGGAGGATCACCCGCTCCTCCCGCTGAAGGCCCAAGGAGAGCAGGGCGTTTCCCAGCCGGTTCACCATTTGCCCGACCTCGCCGTAGGTATAGGTCTCTCCTTCATAGTGGATGGCGACCTTGTCCCCCCGGCCCGCGGCCAGGTTGTCGTCAATGTAGGGCGTTGGAGCGTTGAAGGTTTCCGGAATGGACGCGGCCACCGTATCGGGGTCCAGCATGTTGCATCTCCTTGCCGGATGAATTCGCCTGAAGGAGTCAGGGTCCACTTCGCCCAGAAATTGTATACCGTATCCCCCCTCGCCGTTGCAAACTGCTCACCCGCTCCGGGCAATCGCGCATCGCCCTCTCTTTGCCCTCGGCATCTGCTGATTCCTGTCACCCAACGGGCCGGCCTCTGCGCGATCTTCGCCCAAAACGGATGAAGGGCCTGAACGGAGCAAACGGAGAATCGGGAAAATCATTCGGTTAGCGCCCGTAAGCGATGTAACCGCGGGTTTCCCAGATGGATCGTAAGTTTTCAGCAAAGTGATTTCTGGTTCTCGTGTAAAATCAATCCGTTAGTCTCCCCGAGTGACCTTCTGGCGGGGGGCGAATGGGTGAAGCGAAAAAGGGGTCTTTGAGGCTTAATTTCGACCCTCGGCTCAAGCTGGAGTTTCTGGGCGGCAGAGTCACCTCGGATGCGGGACTGCTGGCCTAGCGGGAATTGAACGAGGATCTGGGATTGACGGAGTAGGTTTCCCGCGTACCAGAAGGTGCTAGGCGGCAAGGGGGGGAAAGGGAGATCTCCAAGGATGTGACCTAGATCATGTTTTTGGGATTGCGAATTCCCTAAAGATGACTCTACTCCAGGCCCAATAGAGGAGGAAGGCCCCGATGAACACTAAAGCGATCGCCTTAGGGCAGCCGGATCAAGCGATCTCGATTATTCAGTATCGCTATTTTTGGTGGGTCGCGGCGACGTTACTCGTACTCCTTTTCGCTATCCGGCTCCACAACTTCTGGTTCCTCAACTTTGTCCACGTGTTTGCGGGCCTTCTTTGGACCGGTGTCGACCTTTTCATGGGATTTGTGATCGGCCCGATACTCAGGAGGCTGAACCCCGACACCCGATTGACCTTTGTTACCCGCCTGATGCCCCGCATGCTCTTCCTGATGCCCACCGTCTCGATGGTGACGACCACCGCCGGGTGGTACCTGGCCAGCTGGATGGGTTTTTTCTCCTTGTCATTCCCCAAGTTCGGATGGGTCCTGGCGGCGCTGGTCATTGTCACCGTTCTCACAGTGCAGGGTCTTGGAATTCTGCTTCCGGTGAACCTGCGGGTTCTTTTTGAGGCCAGAAGGGCTGCCCCCGATACCGCTCGGATCGCCCGCTGGATGCGGATCTACGTGCGGACGGTCGCATCCCAGGGTGTGATGCAGGTTGGGATGATCGTCATCATGACCAGGTTCGCGACCGGCTTGTGACGCCTGCAACATCCGGATAGGGTCCCACCGCTCAGCGATTTCCGGCGGCGAATTTCAGGGGGCTCGGCCTCTTGTTAGCAGTTTAACTTTTCATGCCCAGCCGCCGCGGCGTGAACTCCCAGTAATATGTAGGTCTTGTAATATGCTGCTCCAGCAGTATATTGTACCTTTTCTACATGACCCGAAATTCGAGTCGGTGCTGGTTAAGCCAATCTTGGAGGACAACCATGGAGGCGAGAGGTGTCGAAGAGAAGAAAGCCGGTGGGGAGGATGCCGTCGAAAAGAGGTTGATCGATCTGATCAAGGAAGCCGGCATTGCAACCATCCAGCTGAACGACCCCCCGGCGAACACCTACACCTACGAGATGATGCGCCAGCTCGATGACGCAATCTTGGACGCCCGGTTCGACGATTCGGTTTTCGTGATCGTCATCCGGGGAGCGGGAGAGAAGTTCTTCTCTGCGGGCGCGAACATCAACATGCTCAACACCGTTCCGCCGAAGTTCAAGTATTTCTTTTGTCTGCACGCCAATGAAACGCTGAACCGCTTGGAGCAGACCCCCAAGCTGGTCATCGCGGCCCTCAACGGACACACCGTCGGCGGAGGGCTGGAAATCGCCATGGCCGCCGACATCCGCCTGGCCAAAAAGGGGGGCGGGCGCATTGGCCTGCCCGAGGTGACCCTGGGCGTTCTTCCGGGCACCGGAGGAACCCAGCGGCTCCCTCGGATCGTCGGCAAGTCCAAGGCCATCGAACTCATGACCCAGGGCAGCACCTTCTCGTTCGAACAGGCCAAGGAAATCGGTCTCGTCAATGACGTTTTCGAGGCCGACGAGTTCTGGCCCAAGGTCACAGAATACGCCCGGCAGTTTGCCCCCCCCAACAAGGCCGCCAAGGCGGTGGGGCACATCAAGCGCGCCGTGCAGACCGGCCTGGAGGGCTCCCTGTCGGACGGCCTCGCCGTGGAGCGCGAGCTTCAGCAGCTCCTCTTCCAGAGCGAAGACGCCAAGGAGGGAATCGCGGCTTACACCGAAAAGCGTACCCCCCACTTCCGGGGTGACTAGCCCCGGGACGAGCAGCCCGGTGTAGCCGCGATTTGAGCACATCGGAAATCGCGGCGTGTGAATCCACCCCGATCTCCGCTACGGGCTGTGCCCTTCG
>JBHIBA010000372.1:0-4123 GCA_046758845.1 Nitrospinota bacterium | reverse complement strand
GTCAAAAGTTTTCCGGGGGGTCCAGGGGGGCCGGCTTTCAAAAAGGCCCCCCTGGCAAATGTTCGGCTCACACCACGCGAGGGACCTGCGGTTACACAGGCGCCCTTTCCACGACCTTCCGGACCGCCGCGACGATTCTTCCCTCGTCGGGCAGGACATACTTCTCCAGCGGCTCGCTGAAGGGAATGGGCGCGTCATGGGCCGCCACCCGCGCGATGGGGGCGTCCAGGTAATCGAAGGCCTCCTCGTTGATCACGGCGGAGATCTCCGCCCCGACGCCCCCGGTCTTGCAGCCCTCCTCGACGATCACCACCCGGTTTGTCCTCTTCACCGCCTCGGCGATCCCCGCCTTATCCAGGGGAACCAGCGTCCGCGGGTCCAGGACGGTCGCGCTGATCCCCTCCTCCGCCAACAGGTCAGCCGCCGCCAGGGCCTTGGAGACCATAAGCGACAGGGCGATGATGCAGACGTCCGTCCCCTCCCGCTTGATGTCGGCCTCGCCCAGGGGAATCAGGTGCTCCCCTTCGGGCACGGGCCCTTTCACCTTGTAAAGGGCCTTGTGCTCGAAGAAGGCCACCGGGTTGGGGTCCCGGATGGCGCTTTTCAGAAGCCCTTTGCCGTCGTGCGGCGTGGAAGGCATGGCGACCTTAAGGCCCGGCGCGTGCATCAGCATCGCCTCCAGGCTCTGGCTGTGCGTGGCGCCGAAGTTGAAATAGCCCCCGGACGGCAACCGAACGACCATGGGGACCGAAAGTTGCCCCCCGAACATGTAGCGGGTCTTTCCGGCCTGGTTGACGAGCTGGTCCATGCAGACGAACATGAAATCGCTGAACTGAAGCTCGGGGACGGGACGCATGCCCATGAGGGCCGCCCCGACCGACGCTCCGATGATGGCCGACTCGCTGATGGGCGTGTCCCGGACGCGCTCCGGCCCGAACTCGTCAATCAGCCCGCGGGTCACCGACCATACGTAGCCCAGGACGATGTCCTCGCCGAGGACGAACACCTTCTTGTCCCGGCGCATCTCCTCCGCCAGGGCCTCCCGCAGGGCCTCCCACATCATGATCTCGCGCATGCTCGTTCCCTCAGGCGAAAATGTCTTCCAGCGCCTCTTCGGGCGCGGGATACTCGCTGGACAGGGCGAACTCGACGGCCTTTTGGATCTCGGCTTTCACGCTCGCGGCCGCCTCTTCGACCTCTTTCTTGGAGAGCTTCAGATGCCTCTCCAGCCGGGCGACGGCGTCTTTAGCCAGCCAGCTCTCCAGCTCCTCCTTCTTCCGGTACACGCCGGCGGGGGGATCGCCCCGGGAGTGCCCCCGGAACCGGTACGTCTTCATTTCCAGGAGGGAAGGCCCTTTTCCGGCCCTGGCCCTTTCCACCGCTCCTTTTGCCGCCTTGTAGACGGCCAATGCGTCCATCCCGTCCACGACAGCGCCCGGTATGTCGTACCCCCGCGCGCGCTCGGCGATGTCGGCCACCGCCGTGCTCCTCTCCAC
The DNA here is from genome assembly GCA_046758845.1 of Nitrospinota bacterium. Lineage (GTDB taxonomy): Bacteria > UBA8248 > UBA8248 > JACPRG01 > JBHIBA01. Next base: position 2,627 of record JBHIBA010000372.1, on the reverse strand, counting down.
GGAAAGGCTGACGGCGTACTGGTTGTTCTCGCAGACGTAAACGACGGGAAGCTTCCAGATGGCCGCCATGTTGATCCCTTCGTGGAACGTCCCCTGGTTTGAGGCTCCATCCCCGAAGAAGGCCACACAGACGTTGGGCTTTTTCTCCAGCTGGAAGGAAAGGCCGATCCCTGTGGCGATGGGGATGTTCGCCCCGACGATGGGGTTGGCGCCATAGAGGCCGCGGGGCAGGTCGGCGATGTGCATGGAGCCGCCTTTTCCCTTGCAGAGACCGGTCCTCTTCCCCAGAAGCTCCGCCATCATGGCCTTGACGTCGCTCCCCTTGGCGATGGCGTTGCCGTGGCCCCGGTGCGTGCTGACGATGACGTCCTCGTCGCTCAGATTGGCGCACACCCCGATGCTCACGGCCTCCTGGCCGATGCTGGTGTGGACGGTTCCCTTGACGTGCCCATCCTGGAAGAGCTTGTCCGCCATTTCGTCGAATCTCCGGATGAGGAGCATCTTCCGGTGCCACTGGCGAAGCGTGGACCCGTCCGGCCCCGCCGTTCTCGCCTTAGTCGTCTTCCTCTTCTTTGCGACCGCTTTTGCCATCAGATAGACACCTCATTCTTCTCTTGAGAGGGCGGTTTGCCGCGGACGGTCAGTTGGCGTAGGGGTTCGGCTGGCCCTCGGTCAGGTCCATCCACACCGTCTTCGTCTGGGTGTAGAGGTCCATCACCTCCTGGCCGTTTTCCCGTCCGTAGCCGCTTATCTTGTACCCGCCGAAGGGGACGGCCCAGTGGATCTTGCGGTAGCAGTTGACCCAGATCGTCCCCGCCTTGATGCGCCGAGAAACCCGGATGGCCCGCTTGAGGTCCCGCGTCCAGACGCCCCCGGCCAGGCCGTACTTGACGGCGTTGGCCTTCTCCACCAGCTCGTCTTCGTCCGAGAAGCGAAACGTGGAGACCACCGGGCCGAAGATCTCCTCCTGCGCGATGCGCATCCCGTGACCCACCCCCGAAAACACCGTGGGCGTGAAGAAAAATCCCGACGACAGGCTCGGGTCCTCGGGGGGCTTACCGCCCGTGAGGATCTCGGCGCCTTCCTCAACGCCGCTTTGAACGAGCTCCTTGACCTTGTTCCACTGCTGCTCGCAGGTCTGCGAGCCCATCTGGGTTTCCCGCTTGAGGGGATCCCCCACCCGGACCCTGGAGGCCCGCGACACCATCTTCTCCAGAAAGGAGTCGTGGACCTTCTCGTGAAGGAATAGGCGGGAGCCGGCCACGCAGGTCTGCCCCGCCGCGACGAATACCCCCGCCATGGCGGCCGTGACGGCGTCGTCCAGGTCGTAATCGTCGAACACGATGTTGGGCGACTTCCCGCCCAGCTCGAAGGACACGTGCTTGAGGGTATCGGCGGCGTTGCGCGCGATGGTCTGGCCGGTCACCGTTTCTCCCGTGAAGGCGATCTTGTCCACGTCGGGGTGGCGCACCAGGGCGTCGCCGGCCGTCTCGCCGAAGCCCGGGACGATGTTCACAACGCCCGGGGGAATCCCGGCCTGTTGAATGAGACGCCCCAGTTCCAGAGCGGTCACGGGCGTATGCTCGGCGGGCTTGAGGACCGCCGTGTTGCCTGCGGCCAGGGCCGGGGCGATCTTGAAGGCCGCCATCAGGAAAGGGGAATTCCAGGGGATGATGCAGCCGCAAACCCCCACCGGCTCGCGGACGGTGTAAACGTGGAAGTCGTTCCCGATGGGGATCGTCTTCCCTTCGATCTTGTCGGCCAGGCCCGCAAAGTAGTAATACCACTGCGCGGTCGCCGGCATCTCCACGCCCGCCGTCTCCCGGATGGCCTTGCCGTTGTCCAGCGTCTCCAGATGGGCCAGACGGTCGGCGTTCTCCAGGACGAGGTCGCCGAGCTTCCTCAGGAGCTGGCCCCGCTGGCTGGGCGTGAGCGCCGGCCAGGGACCGCTCTCGAACGCCTTGCGGGCGGCCTTCACCGCCCGGTCGATGTCCTCCTCCAGACCTTCCGCCACAACGGCCCAGGTTTTCCCTGTCGCCGGGTTGGCGCTTTCGAAGGTCTTGCCCGTCGCGGGCTCGACCCACTCGCCCCCGATGAACAACTTGTCGTACGTTTGCACCTCTGCTGTGAGCCCGCCGATCTCGCCCATGGGCAATTTCTCCAAACATTTCGGTAGTGGGTCAGTTCGCTGAATGACCCCTGCCTTCCCCCGTTGTAGCCGCGATTCGGTAGGCCGGGCTTCCAGCCCGGCGGCGGGCAACGGGTCACCGACCCAAATGCCCGCCCCACCACCGAAAATCGCGGCCGGGCGCGCCCCGATCTCCGCTCGGACCCAGGTCCTCGCTCAGATCGGGGCTACACCAAATCATGACAGAGCTGTGGGCAAACCCGCGTACGGGGCTTACTGCATTCTAAACTGACCCACTGCCAACCTTTCTTTGTGTTTGACTTTTGTATTGTAGCAAAAAACGGCTTGGCGAACACCGATCCAGCGCGGCCTGCAGCGCCTTAATTTGCGCCATTCCCCCGCGCGGGAAAGATGGGGATGAAAACCGGAATTCCCAGGGGGGCATTTTTGTAAAACCGCCCCCCTGGACCCCCTGAAAAACTTTTGACGGCCCGGCGTG
>JBHIBA010000371.1:0-4127 GCA_046758845.1 Nitrospinota bacterium | reverse complement strand
AGCCTACACCCGGGCCGCTATTTAATCAAGCTATTCCTGGGACAAGACACTAGGACGGGCTTGACAGTTGGGCACTCTGTAGGGCTGGGGGGTTAGCCTTTATATCCCGGATTTCCCATCTGGATCATAAATTTCGGAACACCGAAGGCCATTTTCTCCTGTAAAATCAATCCGTTGGCCTCCCCTGGCCACCTCAGAGCGGGGGAACTCCATGTGTGAAGGGAAAAAGGGGGCTTCCCGATCAGCCGGCCATTGCACTATAATAGAAAGGTCATTCCCAGAGCGAAGTTACGACGGGGGCTGCGAAAGAGGTCATGCGGAAATCGGCGAACGACTCGATGAAGACCGTCCGGACCACGTGTGCGCTCGATTGCCAGGACGCCTGCGGCATCGACGCCGATGTCCAGGACGGCCGGATCGTCCGCCTGCGGGGCGCCACAGACCATCCCTATACTGAGGGTTTTCTCTGCATCCGCCTTAACCGGTTCCTGGACCGGCTCTATAGCCCGGAACGGGTGAAGGGTCCGCTGAGGAAGACGAAGGCCGGCTGGCAAGAAATCTCCTGGGAGGACGCCATCGACCTCGCGGCCGGGAAAATTCAGTCTGCCGTTGAGGACCACGGTCCCACCTCCATCCTCTATTACATGGACGTGGGCTCCTTCGGCATCTCCAAGCAGTACAACGTCCGTCTGTTCAACCGCCTGGGCGGGCCGACGGTGGCCTCCGGCAGCCTTTGTCTATCCGCGGGGATCACCGGCATGCTCCAGAGCCTGGGCCGGTTGGCGGGACACGAGCCTTCCGACATGCTCAACAGCCGGATGGCCGTCCTGTGGGGCAAGAACCCGGCGGCCTACGCCGTGCACATTGTCCCGCTGATCAAGAGGGCGCGGGAACGGGGGATCGAGGTCGTCCTCATCGACCCGGTCCGAAACGAGTCGGCCAAGTTCTGCGACCGGCACTACGCCCCAAGGCCGGGGGGAGACGGGCATCTGGCCCTGGCGGTCTGCAAACACCTCCTGGAGTCGGGGAGGGCGGACCGGGGATTCTTGGAAGGCAGAACGGCTAACCCCGAGGCCATCGAACAGATGGCCCGAAGATTTTCCTGGGAAGACCTCTCAGCGGGATCGGGACTATCAGTGGAGACCCTACAGGAAATCGCCGGACTCTTCGAGCGGAACCGCCCCGCGACGATTCTCATGGGCAAGGGGCCGCAGCACTACCGGCAGGGCGTTGAGATCACGCGCCTCATTCTCGCCGCCTGTGCGGTGTCCGGGAACATCGGCGTTCCGGGGGGCGGGTATCAGTTCACTTCAAGTTATTGGGAGGCTTTCGACCGGGCCTTGGATGGGAGCGAGTTCGTCACCCACCGCCGGACGGCGCCCAAGGGGATTCTTGGGGAGGCGATTCTGAAGATGGGACATCCGCCCCTGCGGGCGGCCTACATCAACGGCGGCAACCCAGTGGCCCAGTGTCCCAACTCCAAGAAGGTGGCCGGGGCGCTGCGGTCTATGGATTTCGTCATCGTGGTGGACCCCTTCCTGACGGACACGGGCGAATGCGCCGACCTGTTTCTTCCTTGCGCCCTGTTCCTGGAGGAGCGGGACATCCGCCCGGCGAGCTGGAACCCCTACGTGGGACCGGTGATACCGGCGGTCTCGCCCCCGCAGGGCGTCAAGACGGACTGGGAGATCCTGGGGCTTTTGGCCCAGCGCCTGGGAATCGAGGACCCGTATCTGGGTCACCCGGTCGAGAAGCTGCTTCGGGCGGCCCTGTCTCCAATGGAGAAGCACGGCCTGGACCCGGAGCGGGCGATGGGCGAGGTGTTCCGCAAACCCGATTCGCCCGACGTGGCGTTCGCGGACGGCGCGTTCGCGACGCCCTCCGGCAGATTCGAGTTTCTGGAAGAGTGGGAGCCGGACGGGACCAGGGAAGAGGAAGACGGTTACCCCTTGCGGCTTCTTTCCCTCAAGGACCCCAGGTTCCAGGCGTCGCAGGCCCTGGAATCCGAGCAGGAGAAGAGGTTTCCCACCGCGTGGCTGCATCCGAAGACCGCGGCCCGTTTCGACGTGAAGAAAAATGCGCAGGGCAAGTTGGTTTCCCCGCACGGCGAGTACCGCGTCCGGTTCGCCCTGGACGACGGCGTTCGGACCGACGTCTGCGTCGCGAGGGCCGGCGGGTGGCTGAAAATGGACCGCGGCATCAACGTCCTCACGGGAGACGTCCTCTCCACGTCCGGCGAATGTCCCAGCTATTACGAGACAAGGGTCCGCGTCGTCGCCGACGGGTGAGGCGAACCCGCAGATTTTTTCTTAGAGAAAATTTCGTTGCCCCCGATCATTGACCATCACACGCACCTCCATCTCAATTACGGACACGACGCCCGGACCGAGGCCGAGGACGTTCTCCTGGCGATGGACCAGGCGGGTGTGGAGGTCTCTATCCTCATCGACGTCTGCGGCATCTACGGCGAAGATTACCGGGAGGGCAACGACCACGCCGCCGCGGCCGTGCGCAAACACCCGGGCCGGCTCATCGCCTTCGCCTATCTCCATCCCATGTACGCGGGGGTTGAGGCGTGTTTGAAGGAAGCCGACCGCTGCGTCAAAGAGATGGGGTTCAAAGGGCTGAAAATCCACCCCGTCACGGATTATCATCCCATCAACAGCAAGGAATACGTCTATCCGCTGGTGGAGAAGGTCATCGAGTTCGACCTGCCGCTTTTCATCCACACGGGCCACCCGCCCATGTCGGGACCCATTCTGGTGGCCGACCTGGCGCGGAAGTTCCCGAAGGCCAAGCTGATCCTGGGCCACCTGGGACACGCGCAGTTCTCCGACGCCTGCTACGTGGGGCTGGAATTTCCCAACGTGTTCGTGGACCTCTCCATGAACCAATACGGGGCGATCAAGAACGCATACCGGGCCTTTGGGCCGGAGCGGATGCTCTTCGGCTCGGACAGCCCGACCAGCCACCCCATCGGCGCCAAGTCGTTCGTCGAGAACCTTCCCATCCCCCCGAAGGAGAAGGAAAAAATCCTCGGGGGGAACATCATCCGGCTCTGCGGGTTGGACCTGTGAAAGAGATGTCTAACGTGGGGCGCGGAAAAGAGGGGAAATTCGCCTGAGTTGATCGTCGACACGTCCGTTTCCTACAAGCATCCCCACCATCCCGAAGCATCCACGGCCGACGCCCTGCTTCGCCGCATGGACATCGCCGGGGTTGAGAAGGCCGCCCTTCATCACTTTGGACCCATCGCTGACTTCCGCTTCGAGGAGGCCAACGACGAGCTCTCCCGCATCGTCAAAGCCCATCCGGACCGCTTCATCGGCTTCGGCACGCAGAATTATTACCGGGGGACGGATGAGACCGAGCGGTGCCTGAACGACCTGGGCCTGAAGGGCGTGAAGCTCTTCTCCTCCTGGGGGCTCGCGCCGGGGACCGGGTTGGTGGAGAAATATTTCTACCCGATTGCGGAGAAAATTCAGGAGGCCGGCTCGGCGCTCATGATCGAGCACGAGGGCCACACCCCCATCATCGGGGGCGCGGTCTTCTGGGATTGCATGATCGCCAAGGCCTTCCCGAAACTTCCCATCGTCATGTGCCGGTGCTGGACCTGGGCGTACTGGCCGGACTACCTCATGGCCGCCGACCTGCACGCCAATCTCTTGATGGAGTTCACGTTGGGACCGACGGCCCTGGTGGAGCGGGCCCTGCGGGAGCTCGGCCCCGACCGGATGGTCATGGGGAGCTGGGCGCCGGAGATGGACCCGGCCGCCGTGGTGGACTCGGTGAAACGTTTCCCCCTCGATGAAGAAGGCCGGAAAAAAATTCTCGGCGAAAACGCCGTCCGCCTCCTGGGCCTGGAAGCGAGTTGAGACTTTCCTTTGATAAGAAACCGGATTTCCTAGGGGGGCTTTTTTGGAAAACCGCCCCCCTAGGGACCCCCCGAAAAACTTTCTATTCGCGAAAGGGGGCGGCCCTGCAGGGCCGCCCCCTTTCGCAAAAAGCTTGGCTCGTTGGCCGAATGCGGGAGCCTTGCGTAGCAAGGCGCGCATTCGGCCAAATCAGCAACCCACCAACAGGCGACAGATCACCGGTGCAGCCAACGCCACACCCAGCCCAAGCAG
>JBHIBA010000370.1:0-4169 GCA_046758845.1 Nitrospinota bacterium | reverse complement strand
CTGAGCGACCGGCTGGCCGCCTTCGCCGCTCGCCATTTGCTTTTGAGTTCTTCCGCTATATTCATGGCAAACCCCTCTGATCTGAATGACAACCTCCGAACGGCGTCTCTTCGGCCAAGGATTGCCACGTCGCATGGAAAACGGTGGTCTACGGGAATTTCCCCCAGACCAGTTTCCCGAAGATCCACCCTTGATTTCCCCCCGCGTGACGCACCTTCAGCCACTTTCCCTCCTCTTCCAAAACCAGGAAAGGAGCCCCCTTGCTTGCCCGGAAGAGGATGGGGAATTTCATCCCGGGACCCTTTCGGATATTGGCCTTTTTGACCCTCACCACAACGGCGGGTTGCTCGTCGGTCAAAGGGCCATAGATCCACTCCTCGTATCCTTCGTAGTCCCGGACCTTGAGCCATTTTCCGCTCCGCTCTATCACCTTGTAGGGATAGTTCCTGGGAGCTCGCCAAATTCTTTCATGGTTGGTTCCAGGCCCCTTCCGAACGTTGGCCGTCTTTACTTTGACCCGGACGATTCGGCCGACCTCGGGAGCGCTTCGCACCCATGACGGAAAGGCGAGAAGACTCGCGACTTGGAGAGTGATCACAATGAAAATCGCCCGATTCCGGATGGATCTCACGCTCACCTGAGATTCCTCCTTTCGAGAATTTTTGGAAAGATGGGGTGGTTGAGATGTTCCACGCGAGCACAACAAGGATTCTTATCCGGCGGAGTAGGACAAAATGGAAATGCGATTCGGGAATTTTCCAAGAACCGCTGCTTTCTTCTCCCTATGCTCGCCTCAGAGCGCATCGACTCCATTGCCTTTTTGTCTTCTTTATCTTCGAAATCGCTCGAATATTTTTTTCACCTGACGGACCACCCAATCCAAGAGTCTGTTCACTTGATACGCCTCCTCGTCTTTTGTCCTACAACAAAGTTCATCCGGTAGCCGTGCTATCTTCCGTGCCAGCACCAGGCTTACGTTCCATTTCTTCTTCAGGAAAGCTGAACAAAGAGCCAATCAAGTTCGTCCAATCGATGGATTCCTTCCGCCTAACGAGATCCTCGAATCGCTTGACCCAAGGGGCTGGAGATTGGTTCAAGGCCGACAAATATGCCCGAAGGTATCCCTTTCTGTAGATGCCTCCCGGAAGCCTCCGGAAGTCGCCCGCCTCAAGCGCATCGAGATAATGCAATCGAACCTTGGTGGCCGCCGCGATCTCGATTGGAGAGATTCCCCTCTTTTCGCGGAGGCTCCGCAAAAACGCCCCCAGCTCCTCGAGTGAGCGTGCCTCTTCAGGCCGTGGGCTATCTCCCTCTTTTGGGACCCTTGCCGCCGATTGATCGGGTTCTCTTCGAAACACGATGAATCCCTTCTCAGATGGAAACAAAATGTCACCCTCTCTCCTCAGACCCAATCTCTGGGAGGCATAGAGAAACTAGTTGAAATTCAACATGTTATCCTAAGAACGTTCGATATCTCCTCTGAATACATCCCTAAGGAAGAAAAATACCTCTTGAGCGGAAAAGCATATTGTACTATATTGGTAATCTAGTTGCTTCTGCATGTCAAGGAATCTATCCACAAATGATTAAATATTTTCCCTGAGCAGGTAAAATAGAACGAATGTATAGCGAAAGCTTGCCGCCAAGCGCGAGTCATGGCGGCGAAATAGGCCGGCTCAACCTTAATAATGGCAGGTGAATAATGGGAGGTGGCTTAAGCTCTCACAGTACTGCTATATTTGGGGGAGGTGAGTCCGGGGCCGAGAACATCTTCTCGTCGGCTGCAGCGAATGGGTGGGGCTTCCTGCTTTTGAGCGAAGAAATGGCGAAAAGGAGATCGCGGCGTGAGTCCAATTGATCCAGACAAAGAAATCTATCCTATCGGGGTGGTCGCAGAGTTGACCGGACTCCCCCAGCGGTATCTGAGGGCGTTGGAGCAGCGCGGGGTTCTCAAGCCGGCGCGCTCGGCGAACAACCGGCGCCTTTATTCGGAGAACGACGTCAAGAAGCTCCAGCAGATTTCCTACCTGGGCATCTTTCGAAAGGTGAACATCGCGGGAATCAAGGAGATCTTCGCGATCCTCGACGTTATATCCCCCTCCGAGAAGGAAAAGGTCCTGCAATTTTTCGAATCGCAAATCGCGAAATCGGCCGAGACCTTGCTAACGCCAGAGGAGGCGCTTCCCGCTGCTCTGGAAGACAGCCCGGGCATGGCGGAAGAGCTCTCGACGAGCCCGCAGCTTGCGGTTGGAGAAACCTCGCAGCGGCCCGTTGAAAGCCCGGATGTCGAGGATCCGCCGGGGACGGAGTTGGAGATCGCGGAGGATCGCTCCTAGCAGGGGGTTCTAGGAATGGCGTCCTCAGATCGACGCCCTCTACCCCTCCGCCTTCCCGGGCAAGGTGGCCATCCGCCTGAAGGGAGGCGAGGTGCTGCGCCACGAGGTGGCGGGACCCCGGGGCTCTCCTCAGAACCCGATGGGCTTCGAGGAGGTGTCGGAGAAATTCCGCCAGCTCACGGCGGGGATCCTGCCAGAAAAAGGCCAGGAGGCCCTCATCGCCTTCGCCGGCGCGCTGGAGGAGCAGAGCGACCTCGGGGCGCTGGTCGAGTGGGTGGGCTGACCCTCCTGCGGGCCCCCGGCGAGGGAGGCGGGGAGAATCCCTCCGAATCCGTTTTACTCATCGGCCGAGGCGTGCTAGCGCTGAAAAGAGAGGGATCTTGCCGTTTGCATTCGGTCTTACGTTCATCCTTTGCCAGCCCAGTCGATGGCATGAGAGGCAGGCGAAGGACGGTTGTTTGTTGCGGCTGGCAGGGGGCCCACGATGGTTCGCCTACGCGGGTCGCTCGCAAGCAACCGGGGTATGGCCCGGACGGGCTGCGACGCGCATCTCCCGCAGGAGGAGACCATCATGCTAAACCTGACCGAAGCCGCTGGCGCGCACCTGGCAAACCTGCTCGGTGAGGCCGAAGCTCCGGAAGATGTGGCCATGCGCATCGTCGTCCAGCAGAACAGGTTGAGCCTGACGCTGGACAAGGAGCGTCCCGGGGATGATACGCTCGCCCACGAGGGCAGAGCCGTGCTGGTGCTGGACCCGGGGGTCTCGGAACTGCTCACCGAACGCACCCTGGACGTGGCGGAGACCGACGAGGGGCCGAAACTCACGATCCACTAGGGCCGCGGAGCGGGCCGGGCCCCCGGCTCGGGCCGGACCGGGGGCCCGAGCGCTGTGGTGCTGCGGGGACGCCTGGAGGTTCCCATCCCGGGAGAGTTCGCGAGAAGAGGCGCGTCATGACCACCCTGAGCGACCGGCTGGCCGCCTTCGCCGCGGGCACGACCTTGCAGGAAATCCCCCTGGAGGTCCGCGGGAAGGCCAAGCTCCACATCCTGGACGCGCTGGGGATCGGCCTCGCCGCCGCGGAGCTTGACTTCGCGCGCGCGGTGGCCGGGATGGTGCGGGAGTGGGGCGGGAAGGAAGAGGGGACGGTCCTTCGGTACGGGGATCGACTCCCTGCCCCTCATGCCGCCCTCGCCAACGGGAGCTTCATCCACGGCCTCGACTTCGACGACACGCATTCGGCCTCCATCACCCACGGGAGCGCCTGCGTGGTGCCGGCGGCGCTGGCGGCGGCCGAGGCGGCGGGGGCGGACGGAAGGTCGCTCCTGGCCGCCGCGGTCGTAGGCTACGAGGTGACCGCCCGGGTGGGCGGGGCGGCCCCCGGCGGCTTCCACGCCCGGGGCTTCCACGCCACTCCTCTGTGCGGCGCCTTCGGCGCGGCTGCCGCCGGGGGGAGGCTGCTGGGCCTTGCTCCCCCGGCCCTGGCGGACGCCCTGGGGATCGTGGGGAGCCAGGCGGCTGGTCTCCAGGAGTTTCTGGACGACGGCTCCTCCGTCAAGCGCCTCCACCCGGGCTGGGCGGCGCACGCCGGGCTCGCGGCGGCGGAGCTGGCCGGGCGCGGTTTTTCAGGCGCGCGGCGGGTGCTGGAAGGCCGTTTCGGGCTCTACGCGGCGCACGTGGAGGGAGGCCGCTTCTCCGAGGAAGCCCTGGTGGGGGAGCTGGGCAGACGCTGGGAGACGCTCGCCATCTCTTTCAAACCTTACCCCTGCTGCCACTTCAACCACGCCGCCATGGACGCCGCCCGGGCCATCGCCCGCGAGCGCGCCCTGGAGCCG
>JBHIBA010000369.1:0-4183 GCA_046758845.1 Nitrospinota bacterium | reverse complement strand
AACCCCTGCGTTACCAAGACCCTGAACCCCTGCGCTGCCAAGACCATCAACCCCTGCGCTGCCAAGACCATCAACCCCTGCGCTGCCAAGACCCTGAACCCGTGCGCGGCTAAGACCCTGAACCCCCGCGCCGCCAAGACCCTGAACCCCTGCGCCGCCAAGACGCTCAATCCCTGCGCGGCCAAGAACCCTTGCGCCGCGAAGTAAGTTTCTCGTTGGTGAACCCAACGAATAAGGAGAGCCTGAAATTGTTTTCCAATGGGATCGTGGGACGCGGACTCCGAGGGGCCTTCGCGGGGCTCCTGGGCGGCATCGTGTTCGGAGTCTGGATGGCCGAGAAAGGGGCGCTCGTTGCCCTCGCCTCCATGGCGGGCGGGAGCTCGCCCGTTCAGGGCCTGGTGATGCACCTGGTGTTCAGTATGGCGATCGGTGCGAGCTTCGGGGTTCTCTTTTCCCGCCTTGCCGTGGGGTTGATCCCCTCCATCCTGTGGGGTCTCGTCTACGGGTTCATCTGGTGGTTCCTGGGCCCCCTGACCCTGATGTCCCTCATGTTGGGGATGGGCCTCCAGTGGACGGCTTCGGCGGTCGCGCAGACCATACCGAGCCTCATCTGGCACTTGGTCTATGGCGGGGTCCTGGGGGTGTCCTACGAGGCGCTGAGGCATAAATCGCTGGCGTCCCTTTTCGGCCGGGAATGGGTCGCCCACTGAAACTCTTCGTGAGAGGGAATAGAAGGCCTCCCGGCGCCGAGGGGGCCTCGCACTTCCAGTAAAATCAGAGGAGGCTTCATCCATTGTTAACGGGAGGCGCCCCATGGCCCAGCGCATACTGATTCTGGGCGGAGGGTTCGGCGGGATCTACGCGGCTCTCCAACTGGAGAAGACCTTCGCCCGAGAGGAAAATGTCGAGGTCACCCTCATCAATCAGGATAACTACCTGCTCTTCAGCCCCATGCTGCCCGAGGTCGCATCCAGCAGCATCGAGGCGAAGCACATCATTACCCCCATCCGGGAGTTTTTCCGGAAGGCCCGCTTCATGGACAGCAAGGTGGCGGCCATCGACTTCGAGAAGCGGCTCGTCCACGCCTCCCACTGCCCACAATGCATGGATTTTTCCCTGGAATTTGACCATCTCGTCCTGGCGCTCGGCTCGGTGACCAGCTTCCACGGGCTTCCCGGGGTGGCGGAGCACGCCCTCCCCTTGAAGACGCTCGCCGACGCGATGGCCCTCCGCAATCACGTCATCGACCTGCTGGAGCACGCCGACATCATCGAGGACGCGGAGACGCGGGAACAGCTCCTGACCGTGGTGGTGGCCGGAGCGGGCTTTGCGGGCGTCGAGGCCGCGGCCGAAATCCATGATTTCCTCCGCAGGGCAAAGCGCTTTTACCCGAGTGTTCGGGCCGAGGAGGTCAGGCTGGTGCTGGTCACCGCGGCATCTCGCATCCTTCCCCTCATGGCCGAGGACCTGGCCGCATACGCCCACAGGGCCCTCCTGCGGCGCGGCTTGGAAGTTCGGCTCAAGACGGCAATCTCGCGGGCTTCATCCGTCGGCGTTGACCTCCAGGACGGAAGCCACATCCCGACGAGAACCCTGGTCTGGACGGCGGGCATTGCGCCCAATCCCCTCCTGGCCAGCCTCCCCTGCCGCAAGGAGCGAGGCAGGGTCGTGGTGAACGAATTCCTGGAGATCCCCGAGCATCCCGGCGTCTGGGCCGTGGGAGACTGCGCCTACATCTGCGACTCCAAGACGGGCCGTCCCCATCCTCCGACGGCCCAGCATGCCGTGCGACAGGGGCGCCGCGTGGCCGAAAACATCCTCGCCGCCAGCCGCGGCCGGCCGAAGAAACCTCTCGCCTTTTCCTCCCTCGGGCAGCTCGTCCCCCTTGGGCGGCGGTCGGCCATCGCCGAGATCCTGGGCTTCAAGTTCCGCGGATTCTTCGCCTGGTGGCTTTGGCGGACCATCTACCTGAGCAAACTGCCGGGGCTGGGGAGAAAGATCCGGGTGGCCCTCGATTGGACTCTGGACCTGTTCCTCCCCAGGGACATCGTCCTCCTCAAGACCCTTCTGAAGACAACTCGAGAAGAGATGATTGCCGAAAAGGCGCGAGAGAGGTCGTCGCCGTAACTTCCGTGGCCACGGTTCTGAGGTAGCCAAAGACTTCAACCCAAAATCGCAGATACGCGACTCGAGGCGCGGGGCAGCTCCGCGGCGCTCGACGATGCGGAGCGAGGAGTCGGCGGCCATTCGGGTCGTGTCTTCACCGGGGGCATCCAGATAATGGGAGGCAAGGGGGCCATGCCGGCAAAAGTGGAGATGTACTCTCAGCATCAGTGTCCCTGGTGTCACCGGGCAAAGGCTTTGCTCGATGGAAAGGGCGTGAGGACGGAGGAGATTTTCGTCAGCGGCGACACCCCCGGTTGGGACGCCATGATCGCGCGCACCGGGGGTCGGACGACGCCGCAAATCCTGATCGACGGAGAGGTCATCGGCGGCTACACCGAGCTTGCCGCCCTGAACGCCCAGGGGATCCTGGATGAGAAACTGGGGCTCGAGGACCGAGCGGCCCGCGAGGTGCTCTACGATGTGGTCATCGTCGGCTCCGGCCCCGCCGGCATGACCGCCGCCATCTACGCCTCCCGGAAGGGTATGAAGACCCTGGTCCTCTCCAAAGACGTCGGTGGGCAATTGAACATTACGGCCGAGCTGGAGAACTACCCCGGCTATTCCTACATCGAGGCCCAGGAGCTCATCGACCGCTTTGAGGAACACATCGAGCGCTTCGACATCACCCGCCACGTCGGCGAGGAGGTGGAAAACCTCGACATCGCCGACAAGATCAAAAGGGTGTATACAAAGGCGGGAAACCTCTACCAGGGCTGCACGCTCATCATCGCCACGGGCAAGTTCCCCCGCCCCCTGGGCGTGCCGGGGGAAGAACGCCTGCTCGGCAAGGGCGTGGCTTATTGCGCGACCTGCGACGCGCCCTACTATAAGGGCAAGGTGGTCGCGGTGGCCGGAGGGGGCAACTCGGCTCTGGAGGCGGTCGGAGACCTGAGCCGTGTGGCGAAAAAGGTCTACCTTCTCGTCCTCAAGGACTTCTCCGCCGACGACGTCCTGGTGGACCGCGTCCACCGCATGGAGAACGTGGAGATCCTCCTGGGGCACGAGACGCTGGAAATCCTGGGGGAGGACCGGGTGCGCGGGGTGCGCGTCGGTTCGAGGGCGGACGGGAGCGAGCGCACCTTGGAGGTCGACGGCATCTTCGTGGAAGTGGGACTGCTTCCCAATTCGAGTCTTGCCATGGACGTCCTCGATGTGAACGAACGCGGCGAGATCATGATCGACTGTCAGACGGCGACCGGCGTGCCCGGGGTGTTCGCCGCGGGCGACGTCACCACCGTGAAGGACAAGCAGGTGATCGTGGCCGCCGGCGAAGGGGCGAAGGCCGCGCTCCGCGCCCATGAATACATCATGGCGAAGCGCTAGCCGCCGCCGCGGGACGGCGCCCGATGGGTCGCTCCCCGCGGGAACCAAGGGGTGGACGCAAAACGCGAGTTCGGCGTCGCCAGCCCGAGCCGCATGGGGGGGGAACCTCGCCCGGCAGCCCTGGACTCGGCCCTCCTCCGCGATGCCCCCACTCCCAGGCCGGGAGCCGGCAGACTGGTGGCGCGGGAAGCGTCGTCCGCAAACGAGGGGAGTCCTCCGCCACCACTAGCAAGGGGCGCCCATTCCTGCATCGGTTTCGGGTGAATCCCGAAAAGGCGCCCCTGAGCACGGTGGAGCTCTCCGACCGGAGGCGGCGCGCGGGTCGCTGTCTCGCACAGAGGATCCCACGTCCTGCCGTCCGCCGATGAGGAAATGCTCGACGCCGCCAACGGCTGGTAGAAGAACGGCCCGGCCGGCCGGATGATGAACGCGGTTGGGATGGCGCAGGGAAAATCAGGGTGAGAGGGCGAGTCGCGGTGATGAAAAAGCCGATCGATGAGGTTTGCATCAACACCATCCGCACACTGTCTATGGACGCCGTCCAACAGGCGAACTCGGGTCACCCGGGAACGCCCATGGCCATGGCGCCGGTGGTCTACTGCCTGTGGCAGCGGTTTCTGCGTTTCGACCCCGATGACCCGATCTGGCCCGACCGGGATCGGTTCGTCCTCTCGATCGGCCACGCTTCGATGCT
>JBHIBA010000368.1:0-4184 GCA_046758845.1 Nitrospinota bacterium | reverse complement strand
GCGGGGCGGTGGCCGACCTCAAGGCGGCCATCGAGCGCATGGCGCCCCAGGACATACCCTACGCCCACGACGCGCGCTGGGGCGACATGAACGGCTTCGCCCACGTGCGGGCCGCCCTGCTGGGCCCCTCCCTCGGCATCCCTTTCAAGGGAGGAAGGCTGCTCTCGGGCACCTGGCAGCAGGTGGTGCTCATCGACTTCGACAACCGCCCCCGCCGCCGCCAGGTGATCGTGCAGATGGTGGGGGCGTGAGGGGGGGGGCTTGAATTCGGGCCCCGCAGCATTCTTGGCGCCTCGTCCCGCCCGAATCTGCTAGAATGGGTTTGTCCAAGGAGGGGTAGCGGGCGGCCAAAAACCAAGGAGCAAGCATAGCGGGATTTTCTGCGGAGGAGGTGTTTTCCCGACCGCTCCTTCCGCCGCGTGAGGCAGCCATGGCTGAGAAACCCGACATTCAAGCAGAGGTGGACAAGAATTACGAGGCCTTCCGGCAGCTTCTGCCAGAGTTGCTGAAAGAGCACAAGGGCAAGTTTGCCCTCTTGAGACATCAAAAGCTGGTTCAGACATTCGACTCTGCCCGGGATGCAGTGGTCTTTGCAGAGGCCCAGTTTTCGGATGGATTATATTCCGTCCAGGAGATCTCAGAGGACGTAGCCGACTTGGGCTTCTTCTCGCATGCCATGCATCTCGGTCCAGTTTAATCCCGCCATCGGGCCCGTTCTCCAAGTAGGCATCTGTGCCCCGGGCTCACTCAAGAAAACCTCCGCGGCAGAACAAGCAAAGGCATTAGGCTGTGGCTTGCTTGTCGACACCGGGGCCAGCATTACCTGCATTTCACCCGGCGTCGTGAATCAGTTGGGCCTACGACCCATCGGCAAGCGCCAGGTGGGTGTCGCGTCTGGCTCGGCCGCCCTCAACACCTACGTTGTAGATCTAGTAATTCCATTCGGCGACCCTGGATCGCCGAGAGCTGTGCAATCCCTCGTCCTTGATAATTGGACAGTAATGGAGTATCGGGGAAGCACCGCAAACTACCAGGGGCTCCTCGGGATGGACATCATAAGGAGAGGGTATTTAACCATCGCAGGATGGGCGAACACCTTTATTTTCTGCATCTAAAGCGCGCGGCGAACCTCAAACAACCTCCGGCACCTGGCAGCAGGTGGTCCTCATCGACTTCGACAACCGGCCCCGGCGCCGCCAGGTGATCGTGCAGATGGTGGGGAAGTGAGCCCAGGCCGCCTCCCCATGACGCCGCGCATCCTGCGGGAGCTCGACTGGCTGAGGGAGGACCTCTTCGAGGAGAAGGAGCTTGCCCACACTGCCTGAGGGGCCGTCCTATCCCACCGGGCTTCTACAGGGAAAAGGGACTTGATCACAGGGAGAGCTCCACCTAAGATTGACTTGTTTGTTGGCCAATCGGGCCGCCAACGCCAAACGGGAGGTCAAGCCATGGATTTCAAACCGCGTTATTCTCATTCTATACATAAACATAATAGTGACCACAAAAGTATGGGATGGAAGACGTGCCCGAAATGTTTTGGAAGCGGCAAATCTGGGGATGGTATTACTCGCTGCCCGCTTTGCAAAGGTTCTGGACAAGTCCCGGGAAAAGGATCTATGTAAATTCCAGCGACGTAGCTACTGGCGATGTCCCAACCTTCCTGCAAAAAGCAAGGGGCGCAGGCTACCTTTCGGGTGGTAATGGTCACAACCTTCAAAACTGATAACGGATCCCGACCGCCAGGAAGTTCGACCCGCCCCTTTCGCCGAAAAGGCCAAACACTGAAGACCGATGATGGATCCTGCCTATCAGGCTCCAACGGGGCGCTCCCGGCAGTGAGATGGCTTTCTCGAACACCAGAAAATTCAAGAGGCGAGGGGTCTCACCGTCCCTTTCGATTTCTGGGGGCTCAGTGGCGTAAGATAGACCGCTCCCGACGGCGAAACTCGTATCGAGGTATCTGTCCCAGGGAAAGGGATGCCAGCGGAGGGCGAGAAATCCGTTGAATTCGAAGTGGTGTTGCCTTTCGAAATGCTTTACAACCTGCCCCTCGACTTCCAGCGTGAGGTAGTCGCGATATGAGGCCAGGGCCCTCCCTGCGGAAAGAGCGAGAAAATAGGTGTTTGCGATATCTACTCTCCTTAAAAAGGCCAAATCTGCCAGAACTGATTCTGTCCCGATGGCTCCCAGAAAGGTGAGGTGCCAGGCATCGTCGTCCATACCGCCTTCGGAGGGAGAGGCAACCGCCAGCGACACCAGCGCGCTCAGCAAGCATACCCCTAGAACCCGGCAGGGAACGGGTCCAAGTCCGCCACCACTGGAATTTCCTCTACGGGAATTTCCCATCTCAACCTGAAAGGATGCCCCTCCGGTCCCGTTGGCCGCTCGAATCCATTCAACCCCATTTCGTGAAAGCCGGGTGTGTCGTCCAAAGGTCGTCAAGTAGCCGTCGGTCCGGCCAATCTTCCCCCTACTCCCCCTCCACGTGCTCCTGGAAGGCGTCGTAGAGCCCCTCCAGCACCCGAAGCGACTGGGCGTAGAACTCCCCCTCGCCGAAGCGAGCCTCGTCGCAGGGAAGCTCCACGCAGAAGCGGAAGTTGCCGTCGTGGAAGTGTTTGACCTCGTGGGGCTCTTCCTCCCCCGCGTCGTCGAAGCCCGCCTCGCAGAACTCGCTGAGCGTGTCCTTGCTGTCGAGGATGGCCTGCTCGATGGCCTCGTTGGCTATCCGGTCGCTGAGGGCGAGGCCCACCCGGAGGCGGCCCTCC
This sequence comes from Nitrospinota bacterium, assembly GCA_046758845.1. Classification (GTDB taxonomy): domain Bacteria; phylum UBA8248; class UBA8248; order JACPRG01; genus JBHIBA01. Next base: position 1,419 of record JBHIBA010000368.1, on the reverse strand, counting down.
TCCTCGAAGGCCGTCATCTCGTACCAGACCCGCTCCGCCACCCGGAGGCGCAGCTCCAGCCCCCCGCTCTCCATCTCCACCTGGAAGCGCTCGTCCGAGCCGAAGTGCTGAGCCGCTTTTTGCAGAAAAACGGCCGCCGCGTCCTGGAACGCCATGGGCTTCTCCTCTCGCGGTTGATCCCACATCCCGTTGTGCTAGAGTCCCCGGGGGTGGAAGGGAGACCCAGGGGGCATTGCCTTATTTTAGCGAAGCCCGGCCGCCCCCCCAAGGGTACTCCAACGGCAGGCAGTGGTGTATTTTGGTTGACATTACCAGAATTTAGCTAAGTCATTTTTTATCAATATCTTTCCTGCAATCAGATTTTCTCTTGACACGAACGGCACCAAGTGTTAAATTTATGATAAAGGGATGGCCCCCGCTGTTTCTACGGACACGGCGGGAGGGGTATTACGGGGCTCTTCTCAGGAAGGAGGAGCCCCTTGCTATTTTTGGGGGCGCATTATCCGATGTGGGGGCATGTCTGCCATGGGTTCGGTAGCGGTTTTCCTCGATGGTGGATACATAGACAAGGTTCTCTATTACGATTTCGCTAACGCACGAATAGATTTCGAGAAATTGGCCAAGGAGATCTCCTCGCCAGACGAACTCCTGCGCGCATACTACTACCATTGTCTTCCTTACCTCGGCAATCCGCCAACAGAAGAAGAAAAGAGCCGATATGCCTCAAAGCACGGATTTATAACAGCTTTAAATCATTTGCCTCGCTTTCAGGTGAGATTGGGCCAACTCGCGTTCCGGGGAGGAGAGTACATCCAAAAAAGAGTTGATTGCATGGTGGGAGTAGACATGGCCCTTCTCGCTGGAAAGGGGAAAATTCATAGGGCCGCCTTGTTCAGCGGTGATAGTGACCTCCTGCCAGCGGTTGAGGCTGTCAAGCGGGAGGGGGTTCTCGTTACTCTCTGGCATGGCAGTTTTTCTCGTGACACGAGCCCCAGCCGAGAACTTTTTGAGATTTGCGACGAAAGATTCCAGCTCACCTCAGAAATTCTCCAGAGGATTAAGCGGCCAACCCCGAATTAGGACATTGCCCAACGGCAAGGAGGAAAACCGATGGACCAGATCCTGGACCGGTCGGAATTCATCCAGAAGCTCAACGAACAGTTCCGCTTCGACCCCAAGTCCACGGCGGTCGTCACCATCGACATGCACCGCGGGCACCTGGACCCCGAGGTCGCGACCCTCCCCGTGCCGGCCGAGCGGGCGGCCCGCGTGCTGGAGAACAGCGGGCGGCTGCTGCGGGCAGCCCGGGAGGCGGGCCTCCCCGTCGTTCATGTGGTGCTGGTCAAGCGGCCGATTGAGAACGCCAACCCCCGCCCCTTCCACCGCGCGGTGGTGGCGGCCAAGGCGTCCCTCACCCCC
>JBHIBA010000367.1:0-4206 GCA_046758845.1 Nitrospinota bacterium | reverse complement strand
GCCTACACCCGGGCCGCTATTTAATCAAGCTATTCCTGGGACAAGACACTAGTGGTATGCGGTAAACGTTTGTGGAATGGACCGGGAAAGGGCGCAATGATAATCGCCAAGGGGCGAAAGCTGATAGCAACTGTAGGAGTCCTCGGGGCCGTCCTGTTCGGTCTTGGGGCATGCGAAACAACCCCGCAGCCTGTACGAGGACCGAAAACGGTCGTTTCCTCCGGCGATAATGTTCGACTTGTTGGCTCCGCCCAAAAACCCGTGGAGATTGGCGCCGCGTTTAGGGCTTACCAGATTCCTTTCTCACTTGCGAGTGTGCCGAACAAGGCGGTAGTTCAGATCGAGTTTGGCGTTGTGAGTCAGGGCCTCTGCCCCGTCACCTATGTGCCGACCACAATCTCCGTCAACGATAAATTGGTCAAAGTCCTCGACTTTCGGTTGTTCAAGGAAGGACAGGAAAAAAGCTTTACTGTGGATATATCACGTGGATACCTCAAGAAGGGAGAAAACACTATTCTTATCCACACAGGCTTGTGTCAATACGATATAGATGTGATGCGGCTCAACGACGTTACCTTGCTTCAGCGTTAGAAGGTTACCCGCAAGCTCTTATGATCTCGGCAGACTCCAGTCCGTGTAATTCTCAATGAGCCGGCCGAAGGGTACCCCGACCCTGGTAGGGGGGCTTGGCCGGACCTGAAGGGTCGGCGACCCGAGACCCGGGGCGCAGACGAAATCCCCGGCCCAGTTCGCGGCCCCGGCCTTTGTGCGTCATATAGCTATATTGCCTTGTTTGTCTTATGTCTGTTGCCGAGAAAATAGCGCAAGCGAACACTTCCGCTTGAGTGAAGGGTAATCGCGCGGCTCCACCGCTGAGATTGCGTCACTGTGCGCAGGACTCGCTGGTGATCCTGACTGTGCCGATCCCGCGCCCATCCATCCGGTAGAAGGCCTGTTCGATGACGCCGCCCGCTTCCAGGACAGGACGCATGGCATCGTTCGCGCATATGTTCTGAATCAGGTTCTGCTTGAAGCTGTCGAGCAGGTGGTAGCCTCGTGCGTTTACGGTGTAGAGGTAGCGGAGTGTCGTCGCGTCGGTTACGATCTGAAAAAGCGTCGTCACCTCGTCGATCTTCTGCGGGACCGAGACCTCAGCAGCCATCTGCGCCAACGTTACCTCAAGACCTTGGCTGCGGATCATGAAGTTGATGCCTGCGGCCTGTGATGCTGGGTCCATGTTCGCTCGCTCGATCATCCTTTTCGTTTACATTTGCAACGTCACGGACAAGGCGACACCTGCGACGAGCATCACGAAGCCAGACAGGACGCCAAGACCACCCGTCAAGAGCGGTATGGTTGGAATACGGTTCGCTGATGTCTGGGTTTTCGACATCTTTAGGAGCAGGATGAAATTTGCGAGCGGAATGAACGCGAGGGCAGCGTAGCGGGCGTGGCCGAAGGCATCGCGCGACCGCGCCATGGCGATGACGCCGATGAAATATCCAATGACGACGCTCCCGACGACATCGACCACCATCAGCACCCAGAGATAGCCACCCGTCATCGCGGGCAGAGAGCCAAGCCAGACGAACTGTGTCGTAGCACGAGCAAAGATTAGCAAGCCCGAGAACGCGAAGTAGGGCGCCCGTCGAAGCTCGCTTTTGCTGCGGGTTACGACGCCCGCGATAACCGCGCCAAGAATGGCCAGTCCGTAGGCGATGACGCGCAGGTCGTCTTCCGTCTGGTTTACATACTTGAGGGCAATCTCTTCGAGCATGGTAATTCCTTTGGTTGACGCTTCGCGAACGACTACAATAGGAGATTTCCCATCTCTGAAAGCGCGCGCCTGGTCAACCCCTAAAAGCAACCCTTTTGCTTTGAGGTGCAGTCGCTGGGGGTGGGGTTGGGTCGCCTCGTGTCCGACTCTTCATGCTTTTTTCGCCCTGCCTCGTGGACCGGTCTCATCGGATTAATCTCTTCGCCCTCTCGGCGGCATGAGGATGGTCCGGGGCGGTGTCGCAATCATATCTCGAGCCTCAGGGGCCCAGGGAAATTCCGCGCTTACCGCCCCACGGACGAAACCACACCGTGGTTGGGGTCACAACAGGACTCACGTCTTCTCAATGGGAATTCCCCATTTCAACGTGGTGAGGTTCCCCCCTGGTGCCGGTTGCAGCTTGAAGCCATTAGAACCGCCTACAACAGCCCCGTCAAGAGGTTGCTCAGGCCCTCACAACCACCGGTCGCGGCCATCCACCAGGGCGGAATTGGGGCAAAAGCGCGGACACCGCCACGGCCCGCTTGGCCCACACGAAGGATCTTGCCGTAGACCGTCTTAATTGGGAGACCCTTCGCGCGAGTCGGTGACTCTCGCTCAGGGTGGACTGTCAATTATTTAGTGCTCCCCCTTAGTAGATACATTGGGACGGTTTACACGTGATTGACACGCGGTTGGACGGCGTAGGAAAATCCGAAAAAATGCTTTGTATTTCCCTTGACGTCCGAGCGCAATGGAGGCGCAGCGACAGGCTTTAAACGCTCATCCGATGGAAAAATCGCGGCGGGAGAAGCTTCGGGCCCTCCCCTCGGTGAACGAAGATCTCCAGGCCCTTCACCGGAAATCTTCCGACGGCCTGCCGGCGAAGGTTGCAGCCCGCCAGGGGGTTGAAGCGACTCTGCTCAAAGGTTTCGGAAAAGAAATCCGTATCGGATTTTGCCCAAGTGGGGGATCGATGCCATGGCTTCAAAACTGCAAAATTTGACTTCCGAACAATGCAAGCAGGAACAGAAAACCACGCTCTCCTCTCCGAGGATGAGGTACGGCATCTTGGCCCGCATCCTCTTCATTACGATGGACCTCGTGTATGGCCGCAAAAAGACGTTCAGCAAATTCAAGGTGCTCGAGCTCATCGCCCGCGTCCCGTATCAGTCCTGGGAAAACGTGGCCTACATCGCCATTACCCACATGTATGCGCATCGTGATTTTTCCCGCCGGGTCTTCGATCGGATCAAGGAGGCGCGCGAGGCCGGAGACAACGAGATGTGGCACCTGCTCATCCTGGAGGAACTCACCTACTCCCGCGGAGTTAAGGAAAATTTTGTCCTCTATCGCATCGTGCCCCAGTTGATCGCCCTCACCTACTACCACATCTGCTGGCTCCTCTACGTCATGAGGCCCTCGTGGAGTTATATGTTGAACGCCCACTTTGAGGACCATGCCGAGCACGAGTACATGGAATTCGTGAGGGAAAACCCCCAGTTCGAGTCAGAGCCTTCCGAGAGCCGCTTTGAGGAGGACTACGGCTCCTTCGAGAGCTTGGCGGACATGCTTCGCCAAATCGGGCACGACGAGCGGATGCACAAGGAAGAGAGCCTGGAAACCATCGCGAAGGCCCGGTTCAAGTGAGCGCTGGGTGGCCGTCTACGGGAAAAGGGGAAGGGGTCGACGCTCTAGTTCATAAGAGCGCTCCTTGCCGCCTGCCGTTATGTCTCGCCCTCTCCGCCCCGAATCCCCGGCGCTAAAAGACCCCCCATGCACAAGGGTGCGCGCCGACCGTGAGACGGTCTATGAGACCCTGCGCTGCATTGACACCCGCCCGAAGCCCGTTGGAAAATCAAATCCGTTGCACTAAATATTTCCTTGGCGAATTTTGGCGCAATGGAGGCGTATCGAGAGGCTTTGAACGCGCATCCGATGGAAAAATCACGGCAGGAGAAGCTTCGGGCCCTCCCTTCGGTGGACGAGGTGCTCCAGGCCCTTCACCGTAAATCCCCCGACGGCCTCCCGGCGGAGGTGGCAGCCGAATGCGTCCGCGAGACCCTGACGCGCCTGCGCCAGCAGATCCTCGAGGCGTCCGATGCAGAGGCCGTCAAAGCCCTCGAGATCACCACGGATTCCGTCGCCCGCGACGCCCTCCTCGCGCTGGGCCGGGCCCTCGCCCCCGGGATTCGGAAGGTGATTAACGCCACCGGCGTCATCCTTCACACGAACCTCGGACGCGCCCCCTTGGGGAAGGAGCTGCTCGAAGGAGCGGCAACCGTCGCCACCGGCTACATGAACCTCGAATACGAACTGGAATCCGGCGAGCGCGGCAGGCGAGAGGCCCCCATCGAGGCCCTCCTTCAAAGGCTCATCGGCGCGGAGGCCGCCGGAGCCGTCAACAACAACGCCGCCGCTGTCCTCCTCTGCCTCTCCGCCCTGGCGAA
>JBHIBA010000366.1:0-4215 GCA_046758845.1 Nitrospinota bacterium | reverse complement strand
CTCGCGCCAGTGGGCGGGCTCACCGTCCGTGTCTCATATGTCTTGAACCAGTACAAAATGTTGACGGGACGTTCCCATTTTGGTAGCTTCCCACCAACCCACGAGAGGTCAAGCGGGTCAAACGCGGAAAGAGCAAAGTCTGCTTCATGGAAGCCTGACCTTCCCTGGGGGGGCAGGACGGATGCGAGGCGAAATTGCCCTTTCGTCTGAAAGGCTCGTTGGAAGGAGGCGGGCGCGTGATCGACAAGTTGTATGCCTCTTCTGAGGCCGCCGTGGCCGACATCCCTGACGGTGCGGTCATCATGTTCGGCGGATTCGGGGACGCGGGAGTGGCCGAGAACCTGACCAGGGCGTTGGCAAAACAAGGGGCGAAGGGTCTAGTTGCCGTCTCCAATGCGGCAGGCCAGCGAGAGCGCGGGATCTCGATGCTTTTCCGAAACAACCAGATCCGAAAGATCCTGGCGAGTTTCCCGGTCCCGGGGATGAGCGATGCCTTCCAGGAGCGTTTGGAAGCCGCAGAGACTGAGCTGGAGCTCGTCCCCCAGGGCACGCTGGTCGAACGGATGCGAGCGGCGGCGGCGGGTCTGGGGGCGTTCTATACGCCCACGGGCGTCGGGACGACCGTAGCGGAGGGAAAGGAGGTTCGCGCCATCAACGGCCGGGAGTACGTGCTGGAGCACCCCCTTTCGGCCGACTACGCCTTGCTCAAGGCTTACAAGGCAGACCGGATGGGCAACCTGGTCTACCGGATGACGGCGCGAAACTTCAACCCCGTTATGGCCGCGGCCGCCAGGGTCACCATCGTCGAGGTGGAAGAGGTGGTGGAGGCGGGCGAACTGGACCCGGAAACCATCATGACGCCCGGGATCTTCGTCGAGCGCATCGTGAAGGGAGAGCACTATGAGCCGGGTTGGGTTGACTAGGGAAGAGATCGCCGTACGAGTCGCCAAAGAGTTGAAGGACGGCGATTACGTCAATCTCGGCCAGGGGATCCCCACCCTGGTGGGGAACTACATCCCCCCGGATCTTGACGTCATGTTGCACGGTGAAAACGGCATCCTGGGCTTCGGCCCTCAGCCTCCCAAAGAAGCCTGGGACAAGGACCTCATCAACGCGGGCAAGGAGGCGGTGACTCTTCTGTCCGGGGCCGCTTTTTTCCCATCGGAGGTGTCGTTCATGATGCTTCGGGGCGGCCACGTGGACATCTGTGTGCTCGGGGCTTACCAGGTCTCCGAGAGGGGCGATATCGCCAACTGGAGAGCCCCCGGCCGGACCTTCGGCGGGATGGGCGGGGCCATGGACATCGCCGCGGGGGCGAAATATCTGATTGCCATGATGACCCACGTTCATAAGGACGGATCGCTGAAAATTGTCAAGGAGTGCGCGTATCCGCTGACCGCGAAGCAGGCCGTCAACCGGATTATCTCCGACCTTGCCGTCATCGACGTAACAGCCGAGGGCCTTGTGCTGCGCGAGATCGTTGCCGGGCTGAGCGTCGAGGAACTTCAGGAGATGACAGAGCCGGCGTTGAAAGTGGCCCGGGACCTGATACCGCTGGAAGTCAGCGGAACGAAGGTTTCGGGGTGAAGGCCCCCTATAAGGGCGGCGAGCGTTCGCCCCCCGCGGCAGGGAGGGCCTTTGTCTGGAGTTTCGGCTCCGGACCCGCGAGCGCCCTGTGGCGGAAAGGGAAACGATTATGGCCGAAGAATTAACTGCCATCGACATTCACGTTCACCCGGCCGATGAGGCCAGCGTGAAATTCCTCGGCAAGTTTCATGAACACGCCGAAAGGTATTTTCGAAGGAAGATGGAGGTCGTCAGCCTCGATGAAACGGCCGACTACTACCGCTCGCTCAACATGAAGGCCGTCCTCCTGGCGCTGGACTGCGAGAGCAACTTCGGCACCCCGCCCGTCTCCAACGACCACGTGGCGGCGGCCGTCCGCAAGCACCCGGACGTGTTCATGGGCTTCGGAAGCATCGACCCCTGGAAAGGGAAGCGGGCGCTGGAAGAGCTCGACCGGGTGCCGGAGTTGGGGCTGATCGGCATGAAGTTCCACGCGGCCGAGCAGGCCTTCTACCCCAACGACCCGCAGTTCTACCCTCTCTGGGAAAAGTGCGTGAAGTATGACCTCCCTTGTCTTTTCCACATGGGGATGTGCGGGATTGGGGCCGGCGCGCCGGGCGGGTTGGGCCTGAAATTAAAGTACGTTCGCCCCGTCCCGTATTTGGACGACGTGGCCGCGGACTTTCCCGAGCTGACCCTCATCGGGGCGCATCCGGCCTGGCCCTGGCAGGAGGAGATGCTGGCCGTCGCCATGCACAAGGCCAACGTCTACATCGACCTCTCGGGCTGGTCGCCCAAGTACTTTCCCCCTTCCCTGGTCCGCTACACCAACTTCGCCCTGGGCGATAAGGTGCTCTTTGGTTCGGACTATCCGGTCCTGACGCCCGAGCGGTGGCTGAAGGACTTCGAGGAAGCGGGCTTCAAGGAGGAGCTCCGCCCGAAAATTCTCCGGGAAAACGCGAAGCGGCTGCTGAAGCTCTAAAATCGGCGCGAGGATTTTTTCGTGCGGCTTGAGAGAATCGCCGGTTCTGGCCCCTGTCTTGATTTCGGAGAGTACGGGGAAGTTATGCCCCTCGCGGGCCCTGAGGATCAGCCCTGTCCTGGGCGCAAGTCCAAAAAGGAGGGAGGCGTCATGCGCAGAGTTTTCTGTCTGTTGATGGTTTTGCCGGTTTTCGGCTTCTTCACTTTCCCACTTGCGGCTGCCGAGAAGATGACATTTGTGCTCGGCTGGGTGCCTTACGGCCGAGACGCTGGATTTTTCACGGCTCTGGACAAAGGATTTTTCAAAAAGGCCGGGCTTGATGTAACCATCACCCGCGGGTTCGGGGGCCAACCCAATATCGAGCGCATCGGCTCAGGGAAGGCCGAGTTTGTTTTTGGAGATACAGGATCGCTTCTGTTCGGGCGGGCCAAGGGGCTGAAGCTCCGTCAGACGGCCATGGTTCACTCCAAGGCCCCTTACGTTCTCTTCACCTTCAAAGGACTCGGCGTTGAGAAACCTAAAGATCTCGAGGGGAAAATCATCGCCACCCAGGCGCGGGAGGCCGGCCACGTCGTCTTTCCCGCCCTGATGTCCATCAATGGGGTGGATGAGAAAAAGATCAAATTCCTGACCGTTGCGGCGCCAAATAAGCTCCCGAGCCTCCTTGCCGGCAAGGCTGACGCCACCATGGAGTTTGCCACCTCTTGGCCAAACTATCAGATGGCTGCGGAAAAGGCCGGAAAGACTCTCCTCACCCACTATTACAGCGACTGGGGGCTCGATATTTACTCGGCCGGTCTTACCACCACCGACGAGATCATTGCGAAAAAGCCTGCCCTGGTCCGCGGATTCGTCGAGGCCGCAATGAGGGGGGTGGCCTATGGTGTAGAGCACCCGAAGGAGGCGGTTGGAAATTTCATGAGACACTTCCCGGAGCAGAACAGCCGGATTGCGGCCGGGGCCTGGAAAATCACGATCGGCCTGCTCTACGACCAAGGCGCGGAGAAGGATGGTATCGGGTATATGACGAAGAAGAAGATGACTTACACCCGTGACCTATTGACCAAATACCAAAAAATTTCGGTGCGGGTCCCAGTGGAAGACCTCTATACGAACAGGTTTCTACCGAAGCTGTTTCCAAAGCGTCCATAAGGCGATGGGTCTTGATGGTACGGGCCGAAGGTCTTTCACCGCTTTCGACGGGCCCGGATTAAAAAGGGGTGGGCCTTCCGAGCGGAAGAGCCCACCCCTTCATGACGCAACCGATGCTGTCACTTGCCTTTATTTTTGCTCACAACCACGGCCTCTCCCACGATGGGCGTGCCGTCAAGCAGCTTACCCGCCAGTTGCAAGTCCAGGACATCGCCACCGTTAACCGCTCCAAGGGCGGCGGCAATTTCTTGAGTTTCGAGCTCCAGCGTGAGGTCGTCGTTGCCGTCGGCCCCCTCGTCGGTGCACTCGGCTTTTTCATTCCGTGGGTCAACGCTTAGCCGTTCACGAAGGTTCCGGCGAGTATGCCGGCTCTGGTGGGGAAGGGCCGCGTCGGACTCTTCCCCACCGCTGTTCTTATTGATCTGCCACAATCGCCTTCAGGCAACCCCTACCGAATCGTATGCAACTCGACTCGGCGGTTTCGGGCGCGCCCTTCGGGCGTGTCGTTCGAGGCT
>JBHIBA010000365.1:0-4232 GCA_046758845.1 Nitrospinota bacterium | reverse complement strand
TGTGCGCCGGCGGCTACCCCCCCCCCGCTACACCGCTTAGAGCCATTGACGGAGAGCCGACAGGGTGCACTCTCGATTCGATTTCATTTCACCCCTGTTCCACCGAGTATTTGGAAAGGTTGTAATGATCACCTTCAGCCCATTGATTCCCTTGCACCACCCTCGTCCGTACCGGAACCTCTGCGAAGGCGGCGGAAGTCGAGGGATTACAGCTTTGGCAGCTATATGGGGGATTTGACCAAGAATGCACAAGGTCTTAGGTCGAAGCTGCTTCAAATCCCGCGCCAATAGAGCTCGGGCACAAGTGTTTATCGCTTTGTCTGGAGGCCAGCCAGCGTAGGGCCAGCAACGAACCGCATGAACCAAATAACATCCCCGCTCTAAAAATTTCTCTATTAAATTTGGCTCGGTCATCCACCTAAGCTTGCATAAGACCCATTTCAAATTCTTTCGCAGTCTATCGCCCTCACTGTTCCAGAAATGTTTCTCTCCCGGAGGGTTCCAAGCAAGAAAGAGAGTGTCCACCTTGTTCGGGGGCTCAGGATACTTCAAGGAACAGGGCGGACAGACAACTCCCTCGGGCTTGACCGATTGATCCCGCCAGCCCGTACAGTGACAAAAGTCAATTTCCTTCTCCATCACTCCAACCAGACGGCGTACTCGCCCAAGAGCGCCTCGACGCGGTCGATCATCTCCCCCGAAGGGTCCAAGCCGAAGTCGCGGAACCGGCGCTCCTCCTGCCGCCCCCCGAAATCGAACCGCAAGGTAAGCGGGAACGGCCCCCGGTGGGCGTCCAGGACCTCTTTTAAGTCAATCAAATGGGCCCGGACCAGCTCGCGGCTTTTCCCCGCCGCCGCGAGGCGGATCGAAATCCCCTTGCCCACCGTCTGCGCCCCCTCCGACAAGGGCGTGATCTTCTCCGCCTTGAGGGTGACGCCGTTCTCGCCGGGCTCGGCCGTCCCCACCAGAAGAATCGGTTCCTCACTTGCCAAAAGCGGCGACGACTCCCGATAACAGTCGGGGAAGACGATGACCTCCGCAAACCCTTCCAGGTCCTCCAGGTTGAACCGGGCCATGAGGTCGCCCCGCCGCGTGCTCTGCACACGCAGCGCGCTGACCACCCCGCCCATTCTGACCTTCTGATTCCCGGTGATCTCCGCCAACGTGGCCGTTGTGGCGGTCGTCAGCAGTTTCAGCTCCCGCTTGAAACGCGAAAGGGGGTGTCCGGTGATGAAGAAGCCGAGGGCTTCCTTCTCCTGGGCCAACCGTTCCTTCTCGTCCCAGTCGGGGACCTGATGCAAGGGTGGATCGCGTTCGGCCTCCGAACCGTCCGCGCCGAATAGCTGGGCCTGTCCCGTGATTCGGTCCTGCTGGGCCTGGGCGGCGCTCTCGAAGGCCGTATCCAAAACCGCCATTAGCTGGGCGCGGCGGCCGTGCGTCGAGTCGAAGGCCCCGCACTTGATCAGGCTCTCCACCACCCGGCGGTTCACCTGTCTCAAATCGACCCGCCGGCAAAAAGCGAACAGGGAAGGAAACGGTCCCTCCGCCTCGCGCCTCCGGAGGATTCCGTCCGCAGCGGCGGCGCCCACGTTCTTGACCGCCGCCAGGCCGAACCGGATGCCCCCTTCGTGGACGGTGAACTGCCTTCCGCTCGCATTGATGTCGGGCGGCAGGACGGGGATGTCCATCTCCCGGCATTCGGCGATGTTCTTCATCACCTTGTCGGTGTTGTCCATGTCGCAGGTGAGCAGCGCGGCCATGAACTGGCGGGGGTAGTGGGTTTTAAGATAGGCCGTCCAGTAGGCCACCAGCGCATAGGCGGCGCTGTGGGACTTGTTGAAGCCGTATCCCGCAAAGTAGGCCATCAGCTCGAAGATCCGCTTCGCCTTCTCCGCCGGGACCCCCCGTTCCACGCAGCCCTTCAGGAAGTTCTCCTGCTGGCGCGCCATCTCTTCCGGTTTCTTCTTGCCCATCGCGCGGCGCAGCAAGTCCGCCGCCCCCATGCGGAAGCCCGCCAGCTCGCTGGCGATCTGCATGACCTGCTCCTGGTAGACGATGATGCCGTAGGTCTCCTTCAGGATCTCCTCAAGCTGCGGCAGCTCGTACTCGGTGGGCACCTTTCCCTGTTTGCGCTGGATGAAATCCTCCACCATCCCGCTTCCCAAAGGGCCCGGCCGGTACAGGGCGACGGCGGCGACGAGGTCCTCGAAGGCCGTGGGCTTCACCTTCCGCAGGACCTCCCGCATCCCCCGGCTCTCGCACTGGAAAACGCCTGCCGTGCGTCCCGCGGAAAAGAGGCCGTAGGTCTCGGGGTCGTCCAGGGGAACCTCCTCGATGGCGAAGTCGGCCTCCCCTTCCGCCCCCCCCTCCCCGGCGCGGATCATTTCCTCGGCCCGGCGGATGACCGTGAGGGTCTTGAGCCCCAGGAAATCCATCTTGAGAAGCCCGAGGGCTTCCACGTCCAGCATGTCGTACTGGGTCACGGTCTCGCCGTTGGCGCCCCGGGCCAGGGGGACGATCCCCATCAGGGGCCGGGGGGCGATGACGACGCCGGCCGCGTGCGTGCTGGCGTGACGGGAGAGACCTTCCAGGGTGCGGGCGGTGTCCAGCAGAGACGCCACCCGGGGGTCATTGTCTTTCAGCTCCCGGAGGCGGGGCTCCTCCCTGAGCGCCTCCTCCAGCGTGATGTTCAGCCTCCCGGGAACGCACTTGGCAATCCGGTCCACCTCCCCGTAGGACATGTCCATCGCCCGCCCCACGTCCCGAATGACGCCCTTGGCCATCATGCTACCGAAGGTGATGATCTGGGCGACGTTCTCCCGGCCGTATTTCTCGTTGACGTACTCGATGACCTCGTCCCGGCGCTCCATGCAGAAGTCGATGTCGATGTCGGGCATGGTGACGCGCTCGGGATTCAGAAACCGCTCGAACAACAGGCGGTACCGGATGGGGTCCAGGCCGGTGACGCCGATGGCGTAGGCCACCAGGCTCCCCGCAGCCGACCCCCGGCCCGGCCCGACCGGAATCCGAATCCTCTTGGCGTGGTCGATGAAGTCCCAGACGATGAGGAAGTAGCCGGAGAACCCCATGTCCCGGACCAGCTCCAGCTCGGACTCCAGCCGTTCCTCGTATTCCGCCCGGGAGACCCCCGGCGCCAGTCCCTTCGACTCCAGACGCCGCGCCAGACCCTCTCGGGCCAGACGGGCGAGGAATTCATCCAGGCTGCTCCTATCCGGGGTCTCATAGCGGGGCAGATGGGAGGAACCGAACTCCATTTCCACATTGCACCGCTCAGCCACCTCCAGTGTGTTGCGCAGCGCGTCGGGATGGTCCCGGAAGTGCGCCCACATCTCTTCCGGGCTCTTGACGTAGAGCTGGTCGGTCTGGAACCGCCACCGGTTCGGGTCGTTGAGGGTCTTGCCCGTCTGGATGCAAAGGAGGACTTCGTGGGCGAAGGCGTCGGCGGCTCCCAGGTAGTGGCAATCGTTCGTCGCTAGGAGGGGAAGGTCCAGCTTTTTCGCCAGGCCCAAAAGGCCCGGAAGGACCTTTTTTTGCTCCGCGAGGCCGTGGTCTTGCAGCTCGACGTAGTACCGGCCGGAGAACAGCTCGGCGTAATACCGCGCGGCCCGCTCGGCCCGATTCCCGTCGTCGCGCAGGAGGTGCTGGGGGATTTCCCCGTTCAGGCAGGCGGTGGTGGCGATGAGCCCCTCGGCGTGCTTCTCCAAGAGCTCCCGGTCAACCCTGGGCCTGTAGTAGAAGCTCTCCAGGTGGCTCTTGCTGACGAGGGATAAAAGATTCCGGTAGCCCGCCTCGTCCTGGACGAGGAGGACCATGTGGCTCAGGCCGACCGCGCCGTCTCCGGAGGGGGGCGTCCGGTCGAACCGGCTCCCTTGGGCGACGTACACCTCGCAGCCCAAAATGGGCTTGATTCCGTGCTGCCGGGCCTTTTTGTAGAACTTGATAGCGCCGTACAGGTTGCCGTGGTCCGTGATAGCCAGGGCCGGAAGCCTTTGGGCCTCGGCCTTCTTCATGAGGACGTCGAGGCGGTTGGCCCCATCGAGGAGGCTGTATTGGGTGTGCAGGTGGAGATGGGCGAACTCGGCGTGCTTCAACGGACGCGACCCTCCGGCTGGGCGGCTCTCACGCGCGCTCCACGGCGCGGACCCGCGCGTAGACTCCCACGTCCCGGTATCCGGGATGATCCTTGGCCAGGCGATCGAACTCCTCGGTGG
>JBHIBA010000364.1:0-4243 GCA_046758845.1 Nitrospinota bacterium | reverse complement strand
TCATGGTGAGGAGGGTGAACATGGTGTTGTCCATGGCGGTGATGGTCCGCCCGGGCCGGTGCTTGTAGATGTCGCCCACCTGGAAATCCTCAAGATAGCGCCCTGCCACCTTCGGGGTCCTCCCTCCTGGGGTTTCAGGTTTTCCTCACGCGAAGTTCAGTCGCGGTGAATGTGTCCGAGGCTATTAAGGATTCGAGAAAAGTCTCCAAATCCTGCCGCATGGCGACGGTTTGCTCCAAGGCCCAGATTACGTTGAAAAGCTCGCGGATCATGCGTCTATCGAGCGATAACGCTTCTCGCCGCTCCAGCCACTGCCGGAGCACCTCATAGCCGCTCACTTGGTAACCCCAGGCGTCCGGGGTAACAGGTCTAATCCGGGCATTTTCCCCAATGAGGAGCACCTGAGGCTCGTCGAGATATTCAGGCGTGCCGATTGTCTTTGGTTTTCCCTCGAGCCCGATGCTGCCGTCGTTCGGATAGGATTCTTCAAATGTGTGGAGGGCCAGGAGACGTTTCCCGAGAGCCGCCCCAGCCGAGAAAAGGGTCGTGGATTTCGGAAACGGCACCCTGGGGAAGCTTCGAGCCAGATCGCGCCCAAAACGGCGCGAATAGGCTTCACATGCAAGGACAGCGTAACAAAAGGCAAAGAACTCATCCGCCGAAATGGCTTTCCTCAAGCCCTTCTGTAGGGCCTGGACTAGCTCTAGTCGAAAATTATGGGCGTCGTTGGGGTCAGTTTCTTCTTGTGCGCCATCGCGAATCCATAGGGGGAATATGTGGCCACCGTAGCTCCCGCGAAAACAATGCCTGTCTGGAAGAAAGCAGTGGGCAAATACTACAGGGCCGGTGCCATGCCCCTTCGGGAGCGTCGCAATGGCGACGTTTTTATCCCCCCATGCCTTCTGCAAAGATGGCCTCGTCCAGTCGATGAATGCTCTGTGGTTAATAAAGAATTGGCGATCTAGCGGTCGGTAGCCGTATCGTGATATCCACTTTTTATTAAGTACAAGAGCGGCCACTGCACCGGCACCGCGATCCCTGGATTCATGGAAAATTTCTCGCCTCTGTGCGGGACGGGAAGCCTTGAATACTCCGAACCTATGCTCCAGAATCCTGGGATCAGGGGCAACCGTAAACGAATCTCGGTTCGTCTCGATACCGCTAAATGCTTTTCGGAACACTTCGCCCTTCAATTCAGGCCATTCCCCAAATACCTTGGTGAGACTGGGCAAAAAAGGGTCAATTCCTTGTCCCTCTACTGGTACGTACTCTATCGTGGAAAGATCAGCCCTATTCAACCATTGATCTTTCTGGTCCGCGTCTCCCCAAACCTCTGTATAATAAACCTCGGCCTCGTGAGACGTCTTTTTTCCGCCTGCGATACAGAAGGTAATTGTGATGCCGACTTGAGTTTCTGGAAATACATTCTCATCTCTCGCCACGTGTGCAGGCAGGGCCGGTCTCTTATTCCCGTGCAGGTCTATGACGAAGATACGCTCGAACCGCTTCCGAAACATGGCTCGCATGCCGGAAAAGGCTCCACCCTCGAGGAAGGAGCGATTGGAAATGAAACTGAGGATGCCGCGTTTTGGCGAAGAGTCCTGCTCGAATAGTTTCCAAGTGGCCCAACGATAGAAGTATACGTATTTCTCTGCAAGGTTCTTCAAGTTCACTCGCTCTTCTTTCGGGACCTGCTTGCGGAAATCTTCCAATAGCTCTTCCCAAACCCAACCGGATATGGCCTTGCCGCGACCATAAGGCGGATTGCCAAGAATGACCATGATGGGAACTTCGCTCTTTACGTGATCGGTTTCTTGTCGCTCCTCCGTAATCGGAGCCGACATGAAGCCAAAGCTTCCCATGAAGGCCTTTTTGGTATGGGCTGGTTCAAGGGTATCTGTGAGGAAAATGGGGAGTCGAGCCGATGGACTCCCGCCAAGTTCTTGAGCGGCCGTGGCCTGACGGAAATGGGCGACTGTGTATGGCCCAACTAAAAGCTCGAAGCCGTGGAGATGGTCGAGCATCGAGGAAACGTATTGTGGGACCGCCCCTTCCCCCATTGCGCTCTCTACCGCTTGGGCTCCTTCTTTCAGGGCGGACACGAGATAGGTCCCGGTCCCCACTGCTGGGTCCAGTACCTCTACGCCATCATCGGCGAAGCCGAGGGGTTTTCCGAACACCTCTCGAAGGAGTCTTTGGATGCAGCGGGTCTGAAAGTTGACGACGGGAGGTGGGGTGTAATAGACTCCTGCCTGTTTTCGCAAAGCCTCATCGTATGCGGCCAGAAAGTCCTCGTAGAAGTATAGAATGGGGTCTCGGCCAAGCCTGTCCACTAGAAGGATCGCCGGATCCACCCGGTTCACGAGGTCAATCAGGGACCGGGTGGTCCAACCGATGATCCTCGTCACCTCGGGTTGGGCGAGAAGACGGAGCGTTGCTGAAAGGAGCCGGTGCTGCATCTCGTCCACGAACCTATGGGCGCTTTCCAGTTCAAGCTCCTTTCCCGTTGTCTTGCGGGCAAGAAGGAGCCCATAGGCGAGGGTCTGCGCATAGGCGTCCGCGAACTTTGCCTCGTCCAAATCGGAGAAAAGGGCATCCTTGAATTCGTCAAAAACCTGGCGGAGGGCTTTAGCATTTCCGGAGTCCGGCGATTCCAATGCATCGCAAACCGCTGCTCGAACAAGCCTGGCGCTTCGGGCAAGCTCCGCGCATAGCTGTGCGGCATTTTTAATGGGCGAGGGGCTACGTCTTAAGAATGCCTCTAGGAGGAACAATGCCTTATGAGGGTCGTGGGTGGGGACGGTTGGCTTCTTGCGGGCCGGGTCGAGCGCGACCTTGGGAACCAACTCCGCTCGGTCAACCAGTTTGCCATCTTGGTAAAGGCGGAGCTCCCAGAAATTCGTTAGGATCCAATTAGGCAAGTCGAGGTAGCGTTCAAACTGCTGCCGGTCCCGCCCAGTGAGATGGTCCAGATTCTTCTCCGGTTCCTTGGCTTCGATATGCCCTATTAGCGCGAATCGAGGGCGTTTTATCCCAAAGTCCGGCGCGCCTGCTTCTCCGGCCGTGTACTGTTGGATAATCTCAATGGGTAGCCCCAGTTCTTTGGCTATTTCACGCAGTACTTCTTCGAACTTGGTGTAGAGAGAGGTTTCTGGGTGATGATTGGGATCAAGGCGGATCGATCTAATGCCTGAAGCGTATTCTTGAAGTGCTGTTTGCACCCTTTCGGCCGACATTAGCGGCTCACCTGTCATCCATCGCTCTGTCTACCGGTAGTCCATCACCCACACCTCGGTGGGCGCAGGGAGCCGCCCCGCCTCGAGGCGCAACTCGGAGACTCCCAGCCGCCTCGCCCGGGGGAAGCGGGCCAGGAAGGGGCCCTCGTCCGCGATGGGCCAGTCGGCTGTAGCGGGGGTCTTGTAGTGATGGGGGATCGCCACCCGGGGCCGCAAGCGCCGCACGAGGTCGGCCGCCTGCGGCCCGTCGATGCTGAAGTAGCCCCCCACGGGCACGAGCAGCACGTCCAACCCTTCAAGCGTCCTCAGCACCTCTTCATCGGGGATGGCCCCGATGTCGCTGAGATGCGCGATGCGCAGCCCGCTCACCTCCAGCAGGAGGATCCCATTCTTCCCCCGCTTGCTTCCCCCCGCCTCGTCGTGGAAGGCGGGGAAGGAGCGGATGCGCACGTCCTTGCGGGTGAAGTCCACCTTGGCCCAGTCGCCCCCGGGCGCGAGGCCCCGCAGGATGCGGGGGTTGCCCCCGATCAGGGCGGCGTTGTTGTGGTCGGAGTGCTCGTGGCTGAGGGCCACCACGTCGGCTCCCACGCGGGGCAGGGGATAGCCGATCCGGCCGAAGGGGTCGATGGCCACCCGCACGCCCGCGGCCGATGTGAGGAGGAAAAAGCTGTGGCCGTACCAGCGCAGGCGCACCTCGCCCTGCGCCTCGGCCGGAGGGGAGGAGGAGAGACAGAAACCGACTGCGAACCAGATGCAGAACCAGCGCATTACCCCTCCCCCTCGTTCAAGAGAGCTCCCTTGCCCCTCCGGGGAAGCACCCCGGGTGCCTCCTAAAACCGGCCTTTCCCACCACCTCGCCCTCGGCCATCACCGTCTTCCCCCGGATGGGGAGGTCGAGCTTCATCGGGGTTTCCTAGACGGGGTAGAGCTCCAGGAGCCTTCGGGCGATGATGATGCGCTGGATTTCGTTCGAGCCCTCGCCCACGGTGAGGAGCTTGCAGTCGCGG
>JBHIBA010000363.1:0-4250 GCA_046758845.1 Nitrospinota bacterium | reverse complement strand
AGCCTACACCCGGGCCGCTATTTAATCAAGCTATTCCTGGGACAAGACACTAGAATCCCCTGTCCCTAGAATCCCCGCCGAGTACCCTATCTGGTAATATCAGCGGAATCGCGAAGTCATCATGCTCGCCGGATGACCATCCAATCGAAGGAGGAAGATTATGGCCGTCGCCCGAGTGACCAAGATTACGGCTTCCTCAACCGGAAGCTTCCAGGACGCCATCTTGGATGGCCTCAAGCGGGCGTCCAAGACCTTGCGCGGCATCGCGGGTTTAGAGGTCTTATCCCAAAAGGCGAAGGTGGAGAAAGGAAAAATTGCGGAATACCGCGTCACAATGGAGATTACGTTCCTTTTGGAGGAATAAATCCGAGACGTGAGCGTAGAACCGGCCGCATGCTCCTGGCCCCAATGGGGAAGCCCAGCCTCCTGCGTTCTCGCGGCGCCAAAACGCCGCACAAGGAAACCGCAGCGGTCCGAGCCTGAGACCCCACAGCGTGTCATTCTGAGCGAGGGTCATCGAACCGAGCGAAGAACCTCTGTTTTCAGGAACCACTGGCGGGCTAGCCGCCAGTGGCGCCCGGCGGCCGGCCGATTCCGAAGGGGGGAGATGAAATGGAGCCGTTTCCGGGATGGCTTTGGTGGTCTTTGGCGTCAACTCCGACCTGCCGGCGCGTCCTCATGGCCTCCCGCGTGCGGGGGTTTCTTCCAGCCAATCAGAAAGCGCGTCCAGGGCGTAGAGGTATCCTTTCCCCTTGAATCCCATAACAACGCCTATCGCATGTTTCGCCAGGACCGACTGGCCCCCATGGGCTTCGAGGTTCTTCATATGAACCTCTACGTAAGGGACGCCCGTCGCCTTCAAAGTCTCTCCGATGACCGGCGAGTGGCGGGTGAAGCCGCCCGGATTCATCACCAGTCCGTCCCACCCTTCCAGGTAGGCTTGCTGGATCAGCTCGATGCACTCGGCTTCGCTGTTCGTGTAGTGGATATCCACTTCGACGCCTCGCCGAGCCGCATGCGCGCGGACCCTCTCGTCAAGCTCCGCAGGGGTCATTCGCCCGTAGAGCTCGGGGTCTCGCTTGCCGAGAAGGTTCATATTGGCTCCCTGGATTATTCGAATGCGCATGAGGGACCTTCCCTTCGCGAAGCCTTCGCGACTTCTGGAACCTCGCCGCCGGGCAGGGGGGTTGGGAACCCCCGCGGGGGCCAGACATTGGTACGCCCGGCCCTATGGGTTATCCAGGGGCGTCACCACCGTTCTTGGGTCCAGCAGCAGACAAGCCTCGCCCCACTGAGCGCCGTCCTCCAGTTCCCAGGGACCTGGACGGTCCGCCGGCCGAACCCGAATCCCGAAATCTCCCCCGAGCACCAGGAGAGAGGCGCCCCCTCCCGAGTCGGTCACCTTCACATACCGGACGGGACAGGGGCTTCCACCGTCCACACTTGACCATCCGACAATGACGTGTGGCGCGTCGTTCCCCGCCATCCCCGCCACGCGGATCTCGGCGGCCGTCCTCACCTCGCCCAACGTCTCGAACGCCTGGAGCGGGCTGTAAGGGCAGTTGCGATTTTCCTCCGCTTCTACGCAGATCTGAGGCAAGGTGCATCCTCCTTTTCCTTCACCTCCCGCCGGACCTCGAAGCGCTTCATCGCGTCGTTCTTCTCTCTACTCTGCTCCTATGGTGCGTTCCAGATGGGCTTCTCATTCGCGTCAAAGAGGACAACGGAAGGTCCGGCGTCATCGGTCACGCGCAGTACCGCTTTTGCTCTCCCTCTTCTGATGTAGAGACCGGTCCGATCCTCCGAAATGGTTAACGAAACGGCCCTTCCTCTTCTCTTCCCATACAGGTTAAGTAATGCAGAGTTCTCGAATGCGCTCAGTTGGACTCCGCTTTCTCCTTGCTTAAGGAAGAGCGTTGACCCAAGAACAAGTTTGCCTACTTTGAGGGCTTCGAGTGTCGCCAGTTCTTTCCCGCTCGCGTCCTGGAGAACGAATCTCTCCGCTCTGATTTCCTTTTGAGGCTGTGCCTGGCCCATGAGTACGACAGCCACGGCCAGCACCAGGACAACGGCCCCGGCGAGTCTTATCCAGCGGTTCTCCCGCTCCAGGCGGTCGAGACGTTGCGTCACGGCGTCCATCTGCGTCCCGTTCATCGCTCCCTCCCTTTTCCGATGCATCTCTCCTGCAAGACCGCCCGCTAATCGTCCTCCTCCTCGTCGTCCTCGTCGCTCAAATCGGTTGCCAGGGTGAACGGCGGGGTGAGCACGGTGGCCAGAGCAAATTCCTTCATTGCTGGGGGTAACGTCTTAAATCCTCCATCTGGGGAGCACCTGGCCTCCGTGAGGACAGACATAGCCTCAAACGCCTGGGGAAGAACGGCATTGGGATCTTCAACAAAGAGTGTGCTATTGGGGCCGACCACAGCAGCGTTTGGGGTCGGGGTTTCCTCTCCGTCGAACTCGGTGAGTCCGATGGAGGGTATCGCCAGACAATTTATACGGTCCCGTCTCACGCGAACCGGGATGCGCTCCCCGATGATGGAAGGCCAGCCCTTGACGTTCACGCGAAAGGTGTCGGCGTCATGGATGGGGGGATTTCATCAAGCAGGACGGGGGGAAAGGCCTCCCCCCCGGCTGCGCCCAGGCCAACAAGGGTGTCGATAAGGCAGAGAGCACAAGAAGCAAGATAAATGCAAGAACAGCTGTTGCGGCTCATGCTCCCACGACCAACTCACAATCGATTTCCAGACCAGTCCTTCGCCGACCGGTAGATGAGATCCAGGATTTCTTGAAGAACCCTGCTTTTACTGGGCCAGGACTTTGGTTGTATTGGTTTGCAACCGAAATATTCTTTCTCCCTTGTCATAGCCATCCGCTTCCACTTGTTCAAGCCATATAAGTCCGGGTCTTTGGCATGATGACGCACCACATAAAAGGGCGGTATCCGGATAGCCAACGGGTTGCACATGTCGAACATAGGCCCGTCTATACCTTCTCTGCCCTGGAGGTCTTACTCCACAAATCTCACATCTAATAAGCGCCATGTTACACCCTCCGCATGAGCGCATAGAGACCTATCGTGAGGATCGCGCCCCCATCCGCCGCCCGCCGCAACGTGGCCCACTCCCCCGCAGCCGGAGATGGAGTCCCGAGAGCCAACCTGCTGCTTCTTCCCTTTCGCCTGGGTCTCCCGCGGTTCATTGATCTTCTCCAGCACCCCGCCCGTGTCAGGATGCCCTTCTCTTCGCGGGAATATCGGCTCCAATTTGCCGGAGATCCCTACCCCATTAACATGCACGAAACCAGGATTCGCCAGCGTCAGAATCGCAGTATCTTACCAGATTACGGAGATTCGTCAGGTCCCTCGGGGTCCGAAGGCCCGGCCACCGCGTAAACCCTCTCGGTTCAGCTTCGGTCCAGCCCCGAAAGCGCGGACCGTGACATCCCACCGGGCGGTATCCATGGCGACTTCTTCCGCCCGCTCTAGCGTGGCCGCCTGGACGCGGAAGGTGTCGGACGCCTCAAGCTCCACTCGGACCTCAAAGTGCTTTATCGTGTCGTTTTTCTCTCTACTCTGCACCTATGGTGCGCTCCAGGAGGGCTTGCCGTCGGAGTCGTTGAGGCGGAGGCTGGCCCCTTCCTGAAACGCGGCCAGCGTCACGCGGGTTTTGAAATTCCCGTCGTAGAGCACGAGGACCGGCCCTTTCTGGATCGCCGCCAGCGCCGCACGGGTTTTCCCGTTCTCGTCCTTCAACATGACGTTCGATCCGTCTCGACTGACACCCAGAGAAGCGCGCCGGTGACCGTTCGCGTCATAGAGAGCGAGTCCCACGCCCTTCTCGACACCCTTCTTGACGACCACCGCCAGCGCAGCCCGGACCTTGCCCTCGTTGTCAACGACGGTAAAACGCTTTGCCCGGACCTCTTCCGCGACCTTCGTCCCCTTGTCCCCTGTGGTCCCCATGAGGAAGACAAGGCCGACGACGGCCACTGCGGCCAGCCCGAGAGCCTTCCACCGGCGGTTCTGCCGCTCCAAGCGGTTGAGGCGCTGCGTCAAGGCGTCCATCTGCGTCGCGTTCATCGATTCCTCTCTTTCTTCTGATGGCCGTTTCCTAAGTTTGCTAGTGCTTGGTTGCTCAAGTCTTAGTAACACTTTTCGGTTGTTTCCGGGTGGACGAGTTCTCTCTACCCCGCGGCGTAGCCGCGATTTGAGCGCAGCGGAAATCGCGGCCTATGCACCCGCCCCGATC
>JBHIBA010000362.1:0-4257 GCA_046758845.1 Nitrospinota bacterium | reverse complement strand
CTAGCCAAGCCCAAACTTTTCTTACCCCAGTTCGGTAAGCGTGATCATTGGTTCCGCGCCAAATACAAGGAAGGACAATTTGATTTCTTTCCATCGGTTCGTCTTTTCAAACTCTCTCGGTCGCGACTGATTAAGAAGAAATATGATATTGTTAAAAAAGGTGTTTTTGATGATAGGTCGGTGGCCTTTAAAGTTACTGTGCAAATCTTTGATCAATTCTGGAAACGCGCATTGTCTAATGATTCTATGCCGATAATTCTCTTATTGCCAAATCGGCTGGATGTCTCGCGCTATTGGAGAGATAAAACTGCAATCTATGGTCCGCTTTTGAAATATTTTAAGCGGAAAGGCTACGAGTATGTCGACGCTATTGGCGCGTTTGAGGCAAATGAGGGGAAAGCTAATACAAAGGATTTATTTGCGCCTTACCACTATAGCCCAAAGGGGAACGAGTTAGTGGGGAAGTATATTCTGAATCATTTGCGGCGGAGAAATCTGATGGATCTAAACGCCGTAAGGCGAAGAGTGCGCGAGCAGCGGTCGACGCGGGTTGGACAAAAGGAGTGATGCTGTTTGATGTAAGGGCTTATAGACTTTTCCCTTTTTACACACCTTTAAATACTACCCTAAATACTACCCCCTCCGGCCTGACGGATTGTTAGAGAGATACGACCCCAACGGGCAGGGTGTCTTCGAAGAGGGCGAGAAAAACAAGGCGTGAAAATTTTGGGCACGTTTTGGGCACATTCAGGAATTTGAAGGCTGATGGAGAATCCGTAGAGAGCTTGTAAGTATTTGAAATAATTGGTGCCGAAGGGGAGACTCGAACTCCCACGGGGTTGCCCCCACTAGACCCTGAACCTAGCGCGTCTACCAGTTCCGCCACTTCGGCGCCGAATCGTGGAAGGCAAAACAAATATAGCACCTTCGGATCGACCGGACAAGCTCCCGGCCTTCCCCCGATTTCTTACGGGGCAACCCCTTGGCGCCGTTTATCCAGAACGACGTCCACACCCCTATCGCCCACCCGGGCCGGTTGCTCACTTTTGCCCTCCAGGTCCCCCGGTTCAACGCCCACCCGGCCGTCCCGGTCAAGACGGACCGCAACGTCCACGGGCCCCCGGAACGGCATTCCCCGAATCATCACGTCCGCCTCGGTTACTTCATAACGAGCCGGAAATCCTGGATTTCTCAACCGCTTGACGGCCAGCGGCGGGCCGGAAGACACACCGGCCCGGCGGACGATGATGAAGAGCACACCGCCGCTTGGCGGTTCCCCGAGGACCGGGGAAACGGTGATCGCTCCAGAGATGGATTCTTGATTGGCCGACGCAACGGGCCGAGGGGAGGTGGTCCTCGGTTCGGGGCCCCGCGCAAGCGCCCGCTTGACCCGGTTCCGGATAACGATGTCGACGCCCCGCCGGCCCGCGCGCGAATCGCCGTCCGAGCGCCCCTCCAGCGCGATGGGCTTCGCCGAATCGCCGCTGAGCTCGTCGCTGAGGACCCTCGCAGAGATCACCAAGGGTCCGGTGAGACCGCCCGTCTGCTTCAGGTCGGCCGTGCCCAAGAAATACGTCAGGGGGAACTTGGGATTTCGAACCCTTTGCTCGGCCACCGGGGGGGATGCCTCACCGACTTTCGACCCCGCGCCTGCTCGATGGGCCTGAACGATCAGAAGAGGGTTTCGCGGAATTTCAGAAACCAAGTCAGGGGCCACCCGGATCTCCCCCGAGATCACTTCCGAATCGCCCCCGCCGCAACCCGCCGCCAAAAGGCCAGTGGTCAGAAGGATGACGAACCGCAGCAGAATCCTCATTCCGAAGCTCTTTCCCCGGCGGAAACCCGAGATCCGATACTCACGCCTTCCATGTTACCCCGAAACGAGATAGAGGGGAATGAAGGAAAAGACTGTGGGTCCAGCACCTGCCTCCTATGTACCCTCCGGCGCATCTGTTCGGGCGAAAGAGCGGTTGAAGGCCGGGTAGGCGCGTGTTATAAACCCGAGGGGTTCTCTCCACGCTGGATTCGGGGCGATGGAGACGCCGCAAGAGAGCAGGCGGGTTGTTCGGTGACGGCAGACCCCCCGAAGGACACCGAACACCCCACGCCCCGCGCCTAGGGCGCCGCCTGGAAGGGGCGTGTTGATGGTTTCCGTCGACGATTTCCGGACCGTTCCCGTCTCTCAGCATTTGGACATGGAGTCGCCGGCTCTCCTCGCCGAGCAGAATTCCCTCCGACGCCTGGGGAGTGACCAGAATCGGCTCCATGGCGGCCGCCCTGTATGCCAAGGGCCACTCGACTTCGACAAGCTCGAAACCCTGATGCAGCGCGGAAGGGAACCCGTCCATGACCGGCTCGGCGAAATCTGGCTGAAGCTCGAAGCCCTCAAGAGATAACCCCGGATGCCGAACATGAACCTCTACACCGTCCGGACGCTCGTGGTTCTGGTCTTCTGGACTCTAGTTGTCACCCCTCTCCTTCTGCTGGCCTACGTAGGTTTCGAACGCGTCCGGTACTACATGAGCCGCTGGTGGGCCTCCCGAGTTCTTCGGGCGGCGGGGGTTCGCCTAGAGGTCCAGGGACTTGAAAATCTCCGAGGCGTCGGACCCTCCATTTACACGCCCAACCATCAGAGCCTCATGGACATCCCCGTCATCATGCGGGCCCTGCCCATCCAGTTCCGGATGCTGGTCAAGAAGGAGTTGTTCTCCGTACCCGTTTTGGGCCTCGCCATCCGCTTTATGGGAATGATCGGGATCGAGAGGGAGAACCGCCGCGCAGCAGTGAAGAGCATCCACAAGGCCGAGAAATTCGTCCGTGACGGGGACAGCTTTGTCATTTTCCCGGAAGGTAGACGTGCGGAGACGGAGGAGTTTCAAAATTTCAAAAAGGGCGCCTTCCTGATTGCGAAGCGGCTGGGCGTTCCCATCGTGCCCGTCTGCATTCAGGGAACGCACCGGATCTTGGCGCGCGGCAGTCACACCATTCACCCCGGACTCGTCAGGGTTGTCGTCCTGGAGACCCGAAAGGCCGAAGGCGACCTAGAGGAAGTGGCTGCGGCCACGCAGGCGGAAATGGAAAACGTCTTCCGGCAGGGCACCGCCAGTCTTGGGGCAACTGCCTGAGGAGCCAGAATTTCAATCACTTGCGTTGGCAACCAAATTTTGAACACCGGTTTTTGAAAGTCTCTCTGAGCTATGGGGGCCCGCGACAGGTGGGAATTTGGTTTTTCTTGTGTTAACCTGATTTACAGCGGCGTTGCAAAGGCGAGGTTGAGAGGAGGTTCTCAGGCACTAGCTGTTAATCAAGTTTTCACCAAAGTGATACTGCATTTGGCAAGTCCAAGCCCGGCGAATCCTTTCGATGACTCGTATAGTCAAATATTTCAAGGTGTAATATAACTCCCGGATCGATGGAAGCGGAGCGGAGAAAATAAGGCACGGAATTTGAGAGAATAATGAGATGGAAATCTTATTTTAAAAGGGGATGCACAGAGAGCCCGATGACCCGGGACCTGCCCCCGAAGACCTCAACTCTGGAGCGGCAAAGGAGGTTAGGGAAAATGAAATCGATCGCGGCTGCTCTCCTCGCAGTGACCCTTGTGCTGCCGGGAATGGCTCTGCCGGCCGAAGCCGGCGGCTGGAAGCACCGGCGTCCCAAGTTTGAGCGTTCCGGTGGTCATCGCCGCTTCCCTCGGCGTGGTCCTGGGCGTTTCCACCGGGGTGGGCATGGGCGTTTCCGTCCGCGCGGTCATGGCGGCTTCCGCCGGCGTGGTCACCGACAGGGTCACGGCCATTTTCTTGGGGGCTTCCTGTTCGGCCTAGGCACAGTGATTCTCCTGGATGCCCTCATCGCCCCCAGGGTTTATGGTCCCCCGGCCTGCGACGAGGATAGGGGTATGTGTTAGGTAAACTTTCAGATCAAGGGAGGCGGAGCGCAGAAAATAAGGCACGAAATTTGAAGCAATAATAAGATGGAAATCTTGTTTTAAAGGAGGATGCACAGAGAACCCGATGACCAGGGAGATACCCCTGAAGATCTCAATCCTTAAGCGTCAGAGGAGGTTAGGGAAAATGAAATCGATCGCGGCTGCTCTCCTCGCAGTGAGCCTTGCGCTGCCGGGAATGGCTCTGCCAGCCGAAGCCGGCGGCTTGAGGCAACGGCGCCCCAGGCATGAGCGTTCCGGTGGTCCCGGCCGCTTCCGTTCCGGTGGTCCCGGCCGCTTCCGTTCCGGTGGTCCCGGCCGCTTCCGTTCCG
>JBHIBA010000361.1:0-4265 GCA_046758845.1 Nitrospinota bacterium | reverse complement strand
GGCGCCGGCCGAGATCACGCGCAGCGTATCCAGGGCGTCGGAAAGCGCGCGGTGACTGCCTTCCTCCAAAAGACCGAGACCGCGGGCCAAATCCCCCAACCGATAGCTGGCCAACCCTGGCAACAACCGGCGGGCCAGCCTGCAGGTGCAAAGGGACAGCTCCGGCAAGGGGAGTTCCGACCGCTTCGCCTCTCGACGAAGGATACGGACATCGAACGGGGCGTTGTGAGCGACCAATACGGCATGCGCGCAAAATCGGGCGAATTCGGCCATGACCCCCCCGATGCCGGGCGAGGATTGCAACGCCTCGCCGGAAAGCCCCGCCAGCCGTTGGACTCCCGGAGGGATGTAACGCTCTGGGTTGACGAGGGCATGAAATTCCTCCAGACAGAGGCTGTCTCTCACTTTGACCGCACCGATCTCTGCTATCCCCTGCTCGGGAACCGAATCTCCGGTCGTCTCCAGGTCAACCACCACGAAGGTCACGCTGGACAGCAGGCGCTTGGTCAGGTCCGTCGGCTCACGAATGCGCCAAATCCCGCTTTCCTCCTCAACAAAATTCGCTTCGTCTCTTAGGATGGGTTCCAGGATGCGGCGTCCCAAAGTGGAAGAGACGTTCTTTGATTTCAGAACCCGGCAGGCAAGCTCTTCGCAGCTGAGCCCGTTCACGGACTCCGCCAATGTGTTGTAGAGCTTCGCCTTCATCCGTCTGTCCGAGGTCGAAGACTGATAGCGAAACTAAGTCGAAAACAGAATGATGGCGGAGAAGCAGCCGTGTCAAGGCATTCCCCCAATGGGCGGTGGGTCAGTTTGCTGAATGACCCCTGCCTTCCTCCGTTGTAGCCGCGATTTGAGCACATTCGCTTCGCTCAGTGCAGGCTCCGCGGAGATCGCGGCCGGGCGCGCCCCGATCTCCGCTCGGACGTAGGTCCTCGCTCAGATCGGCGCTACACCAAATGATGACAGAGCTGTGGGCAAACCTGCGTACGGGGCTTAATCGGTCCCAAACCGACCCCCTGCCCCCGAACGGGGTCGGAGACGGAAGACATGGGCTCCCTTGCGTCGCCCACGGGATTGCAATAAATTGGGTTTGCCTGGATTGGCCTTTACGCGGCTCTCCGGGAAACTCCGCCAGTTCCGGACCCCAGAGGTGCGAGACTCCTTCCGCCCGGTAAGGTGAGACCATGTTCGGCATCGGCATGTCCGAGGTAATTATCATCTTGGTGATCGCCCTTCTGGTCATCGGGCCGAAAAAGTTGCCCAATGTCGCCCGAAGCATCGGAAAGGGGCTTCGCGAATTTCGCAGGGCCACGACGGATCTGAAGGATGAGTTTCAGGTGGACGAGCTGGAGGATCTCGAGGTCGAAGAGGACATCCCCCCCGAAGAGAAGAAGGACGAGGAAGGGGAGAAAACATCCGAAGACGCGGTGAAGGAGGAATCCGCGGCCTCTCAGGACCCGGAGCCGCCCTCCCCAGAGCCCTCCCCCATAGCGGCGGGTGAAACACCGCCCCTTTCTGAACCCACCCGGACGGCCTCCGCCCCCCAAGAGGAAGGCTCGGAATCCCAGCCGAAGGCCCCCAAAGACCATGACTGATGATAAGAGGATGGGCCTCACGGGGCATCTTTCCGAGCTGCGCCGGTGCATTGTCATCAGCCTGATCGGCGTCGGCGTGGGATTTGGAGCGGTCTGGAACTTCACCGACCCGGTTCTGGCGTTCCTTCAGGGACCCATTCAGCCGGTTCAAGAGAAGCTTGTGATCATCGCCCCCACCGAGGCCTTCTTCACCCAGTTGAAGGTCGCCTTCCTGGCGGGGTTTCTCCTCTCTCTTCCCTTAATCCTTCATCAGGTTTGGTCGTTCGTCTCTCCGGGCCTGTTTCAGAAAGAGCGTGCGTTCACCTTTCCCTTCATCGTCCTCTCGACCCTCTGCTTCCTCATCGGGGCGGCGTTCGCTTTTTTCGTCGTCATGCCGTTCGGAATTCGATTCCTCGTAGGCTACGCCGGGGCCGCTTTCACCCCTAGCATCACAATCGGCAATTACATCTCCTTCACCATCCGAATGCTCTTGGTGTTCGGAGCGGTTTTTGAGTTGCCTCTGGCCACTTTCCTCTTGACGCGCTTCGGCTTCCTGACCCCCTCCACCCTCTCCAAGAACCGGCGATACGCCATCGTCCTGATGTTCGTGGGAGCGGCCCTCCTCACCCCCCCCGACGTATTTACCCAGCTCCTGATGGCCGGGCCCCTCCTCGGCCTGTACGAGATCAGCATCGTGACGTCGAGAATGGCTCTGAGACAGCGTGAATTGCGGCAGGCCACCAGTGAGTCGTGACAGAGAAGACGCGGCCGACCGTCTCATCGTGGCCCTGGACAACCCCGACCTGGGGACGGCTGAAGGCCTGATGGACCGACTCCTTGGGAAGGTCCGCTTGTTCAAGGTCGGCAGCGCGCTTTTTACACGACACGGTCCTGCGGCCATTGAGGCGGTCCACCGCCGAGGCGGCCGGGTGTTCCTGGACCTGAAATTCCACGACATCCCCCAGGTCGTCGGGCTGGCCGCCCGCCAGGCGGCGCAGATGGGGGTGTTCATGTTCGACGTTCATGCCGCCGGCGGTCCCGCGTTCCTTCGGGCGGCGCGCCAGGCCGTCACGGGCCCGGACCCGGCCCCCCTGCTCATCGCCGTAACCGTCCTGACGAGCCTCGATGCCGAAGATCTGAAGTCCATCGGGTTCATCCCGACGGCGGAAGACCTGGCCATTCGGTTGGCGAAAATGACGCAGGACGCCGGCGTGGACGGCGTCGTCGCCTCCCCCCATGAGGTGCGGGCCATCCGCGAGGCCTGTGGGGAGGAATTCGTCATCGTCACGCCCGGCGTCCGGCCGGCCGGTTCCGAGAAAGAAAAGCCGACGGACCAGAAGAGGTACGCCGCCCCCGCGGACGCCCTGGCCGCCGGCTCTGACTACCTCGTCGTGGGCCGGCCGATAGCCAGCGCGCCCGACCCGTCGGCGGCGGCTGAGGCCGTGCTGGGAGAGATGGCCCTCGCAGGGAGGCGAACCGGCCAAGGGCGAAAATCGTGACAGGCCACCGACGAAGAGCCCGCATCCTCGTTCACGGCCGCGTTCAGGGGGTCGGCTTCCGCTTCAGCGCCATCCGCCAGGCCAGACGACGCGGCCTCTCAGGCTGGGTGCGCAACCGACCGGACGGAACCGTTGAAGCCCTCGCGGAGGGCGACGACCTGGAGGGATTCCTGGCGTGGTGCCAGAAGGGACCGCTCGGAGCCCGTGTGGATCGAACGGAGGTGGTCTGGGAGGAGGACGGAGAACCACTGAGCGGGTTCGAGATCCGCTTCCCCTGAGGGGCGGATTCCGACCTCGACGTAAGGGTGTCCCGGCAAGCGGACCCCGGACGGAACTTCCGTGGGTGAAGGGACCCTTCAGTTCAGAGTCGGCAAGTTCCCATCCAGGCCAAACCCCAATGCCATCCCGGATGACCCTGCGCCGAGGAAATGGAGCATGGGCGAGTTCAAGCCTGCCGAATCAGCCAAGCGCTTTGTCGGCTGCATTCACCTCGAAGCGGACGGCCCCTCGCCCGTCCTCGACCTGCTGAGCGCGCGGTTCGGTCCCATCGAAGCCACCAGCGAAGCGGAGCCTTTCACAGCAACCGATTACTACGCCGAGGAGATGGGGAAACCCCTCGTCCGGCGGTTCTATGCATTCGGCCCCTTGGCGCCCGCGGACGCCTTGAGCGATGCAAAGCACTTCACCCAGCGAATGGAGCGAAACTTCACCCTCAACGGGAAGCGCCGGTTCAATCTCGACCCCGGCCTTCTCTTCGCGGACAAAGTCGTAATTGCAACGACCAAGAACTACTCTCACAGGATCTACATGGGAGGGGGAGTCTACGCCGATCTCACCTATATTTATCGGGAGAGGGCTTATCAGCCGCTGCCCTGGACTTACCCGGACCTGCGCGCCCCCGGGCGCATCGGATTTTTCGAGAGGCTGAGGGCCTCCTACCTGGCTGAGCGATGAGGGCGGCGCTTCCCTCGGCTTCGCTCGGGACAAGCTTTGGGCACTGGCGTGCCGGCCGAACTGCGGTTGCGGGGGACGCTTTTTGGGCACTGGCGTGCCGGCCGGACTGCGGTTAGAGGCATGTCTGCTCAACCCGAGCGTCTTTGGCGCACACCTTCCGAGAAATGATTTACCAGGCACGCAAGTGCGGAAACCTGACGCGGTGCGTCCGCCCCCCCGCACCCCCCCGCAAAACTTT
>JBHIBA010000360.1:0-4269 GCA_046758845.1 Nitrospinota bacterium | reverse complement strand
TGTACGCTGACCCATGGAGTCGCGCTTTCATATTTTCATTCTGAGCGCGGGTCATCGGCCCTCACGAAGAATCTCGCCGAAGTTCGCCCTAATAGTTAGACACTTCGCACGAGTCGGTGACTCTCGCTCAGGGCGGCGAAGCCCTCTTTCTGAGAGGAATTGAAACGGGGCGCAACGAAACGCCCGCCCCTTCCCAGGCGCCCCTGTTGTGGTCTATCCTTCCACGGGGTACACCCGGTCCACGCTCATCTCGAGGACGAGCCGCTTCTCCTCCTTCATGGCCTTCAGGTACTCGTCCAGGTTCTCCGGCGGGCCTCCGGTGATGGCCTTGTAAAGGGCCAGGTTTTCCTGGCCCTCCGGGTCCTCGATCAGCCGGACCTTCCCCTCCACGGCGAGATAATCCGCGAAGAATTTCTCTGTGATGACACACATGGACGCACGGGGGTCCCGCTTCAGCAGCTGGGTCTTCACCCGGTCCCACGTAGAGGAAACGCGAATCCTCCCGTCCATGAGGGCGTAGACGACCGGCGACTGGTGGGGCCTTCCGTCCTTGCGAAGGGCACAGAAAACGCCCCTGTGGTTTTCGGCCAAGAATCTCATGGCGTCGTCACGATTCATATGAACGTCCTTCTCTTTTTTTTTCGGGGGGCGCTTTTTGAAAGGCGCCCCCCCGCACCCCCCAGCAAAACTTTTGACGGCCCGGCATTGCATGGCCGGGCCTGCTTTGGACGTGCGTGGGTCGGCTGTGTCGGTTGACTCTGACCTTTCGTTGGCTATCTACTTTGGCCGGATGCTCGTCTGCCCTTGGCAGCCGCAGCATCCGGCCAACGTGCCAGTTTTTGGCGAAAGGGTGCGGCCCAACAGGGCCGCACCCTTTCGCGAAACAAAAGTTTTCCGGGGGGTCCAGGGGGGCCGGACGCACCGCGTCAGGTTTCCGCACTGGCGCGCCTGGTGAATCACCTCTCGGAAGGCGCGCGCCAAAGACGCTCGGTTTAAGCAGACATCGCTCCAACCGCAGTTCGGCCGGCACGCAAGTGCCCAAAAAGGCCCCCCTGGATTTTCTTATCAATTCGCCTCACCCAACCGATACATGTGGTTCAGCGGGCCGTTGCCGGAGCCGATGCCCGCGGGCGCAGTGCGAATCGCCTCGATGATGAAATTCTTGGCTTCGCGGACTGCGTCGTCGAGGGGGTTTCCCTTCGCCAGATTCGCTGCGATGGCGGCCGACAGGGTACATCCCGTGCCGTGGGTATTCTTGGAATCGATCCGTCCGGCGCGGAACTCCGTGAAGTTCGATCCATCATACAGAACGTCAGTTGCCTCTCCCTTGAGATGTCCGCCTTTGACCAGAACCGATTTGCATCCGAGGTCCCGCATCCGCCGGGCGGCTTCCCGCATCTGTTCGAGGTCGCGCACGGACATCCCGGTGAGGGTTTCGGCCTCGCCCAGGTTGGGCGTGATGATGTCCGCCAGGGGGAGGACGTGTCGGATCAGGGCGTTCTGCGCCCCCCGGGCCAGCAGGCGATCCCCCGACTTGGCCACCATCACGGGGTCCACGACCAGGGGACGGATGCCGTACTCCCGGACCTTGGCGGCCACGATTTCGATAAGCTCGGCGTCGGCCAACATTCCGGTCTTGGCCGCTCTGATGGGCACGTCCGAGCAGACAGAATCGAACTGCTGGGCGACGAATTCGGGGGGGACGGCGAGGACCCCTTGGACTCCCATTGTGTTCTGCGCCGTCAGGGCCGTCAGGATGGAGGCGCCGTAAACGCCGAGGACGGTGAACGTCTTTAAATCCGCCTGGATTCCGGCGCCGCCTCCCGAATCGGAGCCGGCGATGGTCAGTGCGGTGGGCAGCGTGGGCACTGCAACCTCTTTCCCGCGGGCTGGGGTCGATTCCGTTGGTCGGTGCGTGGAGAGCACTCCACAGCGTCCAATATATATGAATCCCGTGGGGCCAGGAAGGAAGGCACCCTGGCCTTTCTGCGGGTTTTCTGCCCTCCGCAGTGGCCCCTGGGGGAACCGCCCTACAGTGACATTCGGCCAATGCAGCAGGTTTGTGCCATAGAGGGCAGCCCCTTGAGGGCTGCCCTCTATCGCGAGACAAAAGTTTTCCGGGGGGTCCAGGGGGGCCGGACGCACCGCGTCAGCTTTCCGCACTGGCGTGCCTGGGTACGCACCTCTCGGAAGATGTGCGGCAAAGACGCCCGACTTAAGCAGACATGCCTCCAACCGCAGTTCGGCCTGCACGCAAGTGCCCAAAAAGGCCCCCCAGAAAGATAGCCTCTGCCGACTCCCTTTGCGACGCAAGAAAGCGGTAGATCACCTCGAAGAGACAACCGGTTGATTCCTGCGGCCAATCGGTTAATATATGGAAAACAGGGTCAGAGACCGTCTTTTCTGGAAAGGGTTTGCGATCACCCGGGGGCTCTGTGTGTTGCGATGGGGGCCCCCGAGTAGAGGAGCCTGGACGCACGTGGGATTCGTTCTTGGACTGAGATGCAGAGAGTGTGGGAAGGAGTATCCCAAGGAGCCCCTTCACGTCTGCGATTACTGTTTTGGGCCGCTGGAGATCGTTTATGACTATGACGGGATTCGGAAAGCGATCTCCCGCGAGTCTATCCAGGCCGGCCCGCCGAGTATCTGGCGGTACAAGGACCTGTTGCCCGTTGACGGTGAGCCGACGGTGGGCCTGCAGGTCGGGATGACCCCGCTCACGAAGGTGCACAGGCTGGGGGCGGCGCTGGGGCTTCGCAACCTCTATGTGAAGAACGACAGCGTCTGCTGTCCGACCCTCTCTTTCAAGGACCGGGTGGTGGCGGTGGCCGTCACGAAGGCCCGGGAGTTCGGTTTCGACACGGTTTCGTGCGCCTCGACGGGCAATCTCGCGAACTCGGTGGCCGCGCACGCGGCCGAGGCCGGGCTCAAGAGCGTCATCTTCATCCCCGCCGATCTCGAAACGGCGAAGATCGTGGGCACCCTGGTCTACAGGCCGACGCTGGTCGGCGTCAGCGGCGTCTATGACGACGTCAACCGCCTGTGTTCGGAGATCGCCAGCAACTACCCCTGGGCCTTTGTGAACATCAATATCCGGCCCTATTACGGAGACGGCTCCAAGACCTTCGGCTACGAGGTCATGGAGCAGCTCGGCTGGCGGACGCCCGACCACATCATCGTCCCCGTGGCGGGGAGTTCTCTGATCACGAAAATCTGGAAGGCGATGAAGGAGTTCAAGGACCTCGGGCTGATCGACGAGATCACCGCCCGCGTGCACGCGGCCCAGGCTACGGGCTGCTCTCCCGTCACGACGGCCATCAAAAACGGCTGGGATCACTTCAAGCCCGTCCGGCCCAACACCATTGCCAAGTCCATCGCCATCGGCAACCCCGCCGACGGCTATTACGGGATCCAGACAGTCCGCGAGAGCGAGGGGAGGGGCGAGGACGTGACGGATGAGGAGATCGTCGACGGCATCCGCCTTCTGGCCGAGACCGAAGGCATCTTCACCGAGACCGCCGGCGGGGTGACGGTGGGCGTGACGAAGAAGCTGGTGGAGCAGGGAGTCATCCGGCCGGACGACCTGACGCTGATCTCCATCACGGGCAACGGCCTCAAGACCCAGGAGGCGGTTCAGGACAGGGTGGATCGCCCGCTGCAGATCGATGCCAAGTTCAGTTCCTTTCAAGCGATGTTCGCTGAACAGTTGAAGGAGGCATAGCGCGATGCCTGTGAAGGTGCGCATCCCGACGGCCCTGCAGAAGCTCACCAAGAACCAGGGTGAGGTGGAGGCGATGGGGGGCAACATCGACGAAGTCTTCGAGGACATGGAGAAGCGCTTCCCCGGCCTCAAGGAGCGGTTGTACGACGGCTCGGGGGACATCCGCAGATTCATCAACGTGTTCCTCAACGACGAAGACATCCGCTTCCTGGATGGCCCCAAAACGTCCGTGAAGGAAGGGGACGAGGTTTCCATCATTCCCGCGATTGCGGGTGGGAATGATGGGTAGATGGGGATGAAAGCCCGGATTCCCAGGGGGGCCTTCCCTCGACTTCGCTCGGGACATGCTTTGAAAACGGGCCGAATTTCCCAGGGGGGCTTTTTTGAAAACCAGCCCCCCTGGAACCCCCCGGAAAACTTCTGACGGCCCGGCATGCGGGTCGATGACCCTCATGGCCGGGCCTGCTTTGGGTTGGGTGTGAGTTTGGCTGGACTGGTTGTCTGGGGCCTTGCGATGGCTCCTGTCTTTGCCCGAATGCGCGCCTTGC
>JBHIBA010000359.1:0-4271 GCA_046758845.1 Nitrospinota bacterium | reverse complement strand
GGGGGATGATGGGGATGGGTCCCGGCATGATGGGCATGGGCCACGGGATGATGGGGTTCGGTCTCGGCGTCACCCTGACCGAAGAGCAACAGAAGAAGCTGACCGAGCTCCGTGTGCAATTTCTCCAAGACGCGGCCCAGGCGCAAGTCGAGATGATCCAGGCCCGGGCGGGTATTCAGGCGCTCTTGCTTGACCCCTCCGCGAAGGATGAGGCCATTGAAGCCCGGGTGCAGAAAGCCGCCTCCGCTCACGGCCGGCTATTCGTCCTCCGGCTCCGTATGGCCCGCCGGATGCAGGAGCTTCTGACGAAGGAGCAGCGGGAGGAGATGATGCGCCGCTATTCCCCGGGACGAGGACCAATGGGACCCGGTCGGGGTATGATGGGTCCTGGCGGGATGATGCCGGGGGGCCAGATGATGCCTGGGCGTTGAGGCCCTGGGCATGGATTTTTTTCGGCCGGGTGCGCCGGCGATTCATCGGTAAACCGTTCCCTCACGTGGACCTTTCAGCGGGCGGAGCTACGAAGCTGCAAAATTTCGTCCGGCTCCAGAAAGGAAAAGAAGATGCAACCGATTCTCTACGTGGTGGACACCCCAAAGGGTATGGATGAGGCGGCGCAGGACTTAGAGGAAGCCGTGAAAAGAAACCGCTTCGGGGTTCTCCACGTCCACGACCTGCAAGAGACTCTCAAGAAGAAGGGCTTCGATTTTCCCAACGCTTGCAAGATTTTCGAGGTCTGCAACCCCCAGCGCGCCATGGAGGTCCTTTCGGCCCACATGTCCGTCAACCTGGCACTGCCCTGTCGGATTTCGGTCTTCCAGCAGGACGGAAAAACCAAGATCGGGATGATCAGGCCCACGACGCTGTTGGCGATGTTCCCCCATGCGGCCGGGCTCGAAACGGTTGCTGAAGAGGTGGAACGCGAGACCATCCGGATGATCGAGGAGGCCCGATAGGGAGAGGCGCGAGCCGTCGGCGAATGACCGTCTTTCCGGCGTGGAGGCCCCCCCATCGGTGAGCGGCAGTGAGTGGGACTTCCCGAAGCCCCGCCCAGCGAGGGTTCGCCCGCCTTTCAGGCCGCTCCCTTGTCATGGCCGGTACGCCCGGTCCTTACGGTGTTCTTGTGGAATAAAGAAGCCCGTTCGCCGAGTTCATATAGGAATTCACCCAGGGTCAAGAAGGGATTCGGATTGCGGCCAACGAGGCCGCGACGACCAACCAGGCCGGGTTCTGGCAGTTGCCGAGAAGCCTGGATGAGCACATGATGATAGAGATAGACCCCGGAGGGATCGTTACGTGAAACCCGAGGAAACCAGAGACGAAGTCGTCCACGAGCACCACGGCCATCCCCCTGGCGGCGAGACCGTCAAGGACCCGGTCTGCGGCATGGATGTGAACCCAAGCGCCGCCCAGCACCGTCTTGAGCACGACGGGCAGACCTATTCCTTCTGCAGCGAGCACTGCCTGACCAGGTTCCGGGAAGATCCCGCCAGGTATCTGTCCCCTGCGCCGAAGGAACAACCTCCCCCGGCCGAGCCGGGCCGGGCCTACGTTTGCCCGATGCATCCAGAGGTCCGCCAAGAGGGTCCGGGCGCCTGTCCCAAGTGCGGGATGGCTCTCGAACCGGAGCAGCTAACGGGCCCGGCCGCCAAGACGGAATACGTCTGTCCCATGCACCCGGAGGTTGTGCAGGATGAGCCGGGCTCTTGCCCCATTTGTGGAATGGCCCTGGAACCCCGGACGGTGACTCTCGCGGAGGAGAAGAACCCGGAGCTGGTGGACATGACGCGCCGGTTCTGGGTGAGCGTTGCCCTGACGGTTCCGGTGCTTTTCTTGGCCATGTCGGAGTATCTCCCCGGCCAGCCGGTGCAAGACACAATCTCCGCCCGTCTTTCCACGTGGATTCAGCTCATCCTTGCGACGCCGGTCGTCCTGTGGGGCGGATGGTTTTTCTATGAGCGGGGCTGGGCTTCCATCGTCAACCGCAGCCTGAACATGTTCACCCTCATCGCCATCGGCGTGGGGACGGCGTATGTGTACAGCGTCATTGCAGCCCTGTTCCCGGATACCTTCCCGGACGCTTTCCGCGGTGAGGGGGGAACGGTCGCCATTTACTTCGAGGCGGCCGCGGTCATCACCACGCTGGTGATCCTGGGACAGGTCCTTGAGCTTCGGGCGCGCAGCCAGACGAGCAGCGCCATCAAGGCCCTCCTGGGCCTCGCGCCCAAGACGGCCCGGCTTGTCCTCGAAGATGGAAGCGAAGAGGACGTCCCGCTGGACCGCGTCCGGCCGGGCGATAAGCTCCGCGTCCGTCCCGGCGAAAAGATCCCCGTGGACGGCGTCGTTCTGGAGGGTGTCAGCTCCGTTGATGAATCGATGGTGACGGGCGAGCCGATTCCAGCGGAAAAAGGGCCAGAGAGCCGCGTGACCGGAGGGACGGTGAACGGGACGGGCGGTTTTGTGATGCGGGCCGAGCGGGTAGGCGGAGAGACCCTGCTTGCACAGATCGTCCAGATGGTGAGCGAGGCCCAGCGCAGCCGCGCGCCCATCCAGCGCCTGGCGGACCTCGTTGCCGCCTACTTCGTTCCGGTGGTCATTTTGATCGCCGTCGCGACATTCATCACCTGGAGTCTCATTGGGCCGGAGCCGCGGATGGCTTATGCCCTGGTGAACGCCGTGGCGGTCCTCATCATCGCATGCCCGTGTGCCTTGGGCCTGGCGACTCCGATGTCCATCATGGTGGGGACGGGCCGGGGCGCGATGACGGGCGTCCTGATCAAGAACGCCGAGTCCCTGGAGATTCTGGAGAAGGTGAATACGCTTGTTGTAGATAAAACGGGAACACTAACGGAGGGCAAACCCCGTCTGACCTCGGTGGAGGTTCTTTCCAATCCGGACGGCGGTCTGGACGAGTCGGAGATTCTACAGCTGGCCGCGAGTCTGGAGCGGGCGAGCGAGCATCCGTTGGCAGCGGCCATCGTTGGCGGCGCCAAGGAAAAGGGTCTGGAGTTACCCGAAGTCGAGGACTTCCAATCGTTCACGGGGAAGGGCGTGGCCGGCAGGGTCGGCGGGCGGACCGTCATCCTCGGAAATCAAAAATTCTTCGAAGAGCAGGGCGTTCCCACCGGCGAGCTGCAGGAGAAGGCGGAGAACCTGCGCGGAGATGGCCAAACCGTCATGTTCGTCGCCGTGGACGGCCGGGCGGCGGGGCTCCTGGGCGTGGCCGATCCCATCAAGGAGTCTACGCCCGAGGCGATTGAGTTGCTTCACGGAAGCGGGATTCGCCTTGTGATGCTGACCGGGGACAATCGCACCACGGCCGAGGCCGTGGCGCGCAAGCTGCGGCTGGACGAGGTGGATGCCGAGGTGTTGCCCGAACAGAAGGGCGAGGTGGTGAAGCGCCTTCAAGGAGAGGGCCGCATTGTGGCAATGGCAGGAGACGGAGTCAACGACGCCCCGGCGCTGGCCCAGGCCCAGGTGGGCGTCGCCATGGGGACGGGGACGGACGTGGCGATGGAAAGCGCAGGCGTGACGCTGGTGAAAGGAGACCTGCGGGGAATCGCAAAAGCTCGCCGGCTAAGCCGTGGGACCATGCGGAACATCCGGCAGAACCTCTTCTTCGCGTTCATCTACAACAGCCTGGGGATTCCCCTGGCGGCGGGCGTGCTGTACCCGGTCTTTGGGCTTTTGCTGAGCCCCATTATCGCCAGCGCGGCCATGACGTTCTCTTCTGTGTCCGTCATCGGCAACGCCCTTCGGCTGCGAAGGCTGGAGCTTTGACGCCCCTTATCCGGCTTTTTCCCGTGTGACTTGCGGCCGCGAAGGGCGTTTTCCTGATCGAAGGAGCGGGGACGAAGTGGCCCGCCTTCTGGGTGGTTTGCCGTAACACCGTTGACAACGCCTGGAAAGAAGTCTCGCCCGGACATCATTAAGGGAGCATTGAATCATTGACAGTCATGTAATCCTGAGCGAGTGTCAGCGACTTGTGCGAAGGGTCTCGCAATCAAGGCGGTCTACGGCGAGATTCTTCGTGCGGGCCATTGACCCGCCCTCAGAATGACATGAACCTATCTCAAAATGGGCCATGCCCGAACCATCATACCCGCATGTCGTAAGTGGGCATCCGGAAAAGCTTGAAAACACTGGATTCCCGCTTTCGCGGGAATGACGACCAAAGGCCCAAGGCATGGGAAATGGGATTTTGAGATAGGTTCATGTAATCCACAGGCCGCTCTTCTGAGTTAGAAGCGATGGGGAAAGGAGAGAGCATG
>JBHIBA010000358.1:0-4274 GCA_046758845.1 Nitrospinota bacterium | reverse complement strand
GGCCCTCCCCCCGGCGGCGGCGAAAGGCTTTAGGCTCATCTCCGACCTTCACTGCAACGCCTGCCATTACATCGGACCTGAGCTCAAACACGGCAAGGCCCATGCTCGTGGTCACGGCGTCGTGGCGCCCGATCTCAGCTTCCCCGGCGACAAATTCAGGCCCGACTGGCTGTACGAGTTTCTCCGCAAGCCTCATCCCTTTCGCCCTTGGCTGAAGACCCGGATGCCGGACTTCCGCCTTACCGAGGCGGAGGGCGTCGCGCTCGTCCGGCACCTGACCCGCGACATGCGTAACCCTCATTCTCCCCCTCTTCCGCCGGAGCCCAAAGTGAACAGGGCCGAGAAGAAGGCCCGCCTCGAGGGCGGCCGCAGATTGATGTCCGAAGAATATCTCGGGTGCTGGGAGTGCCATCAACGGGGCGAGGAAAAACCCAAAGGCCCCAGGGAGGGGTGGGCGCCGGATCTTGAAACATCAGGCCGGCGCCTTCGGCCCGAGTGGATCGTGCGGTGGTTTAGGAATCCCCAAGGTTGGATGCCGGGCACGAAGATGCCCTCCTACTTCGAGGACGCCGACTCGGGGCCCGAGGACATCCTCGGCGGCGACGAGGACAAGCAGATCTACGCCATCCGCGACTATATCCTGAGCTTGAGCGCCCCGCCGAAAGGGCACTCCGCCTTCGACCGGGCCAGGCAACGTCATCCCAACGCCAGCCGCGCCCAAGGGGCCCGCCTGATGAGTGAGTTGAATTGCGCCGGGTGCCACGAAGTGGGCGGCATGCACGAGCGGGAGGAGGCGGGTCCTCCGCTCGCCCACGAAGGCAGCAGGGTCAAGCGGCAATGGCTGCTGCGCTTCTTGCGAAAGCCCTTCAAGTACCGCCCCATGGGATATGTCGCAGGTGCGGCCTCCCGCCACCCCGACCTCGGTTTGAGCAAGGAGGAGTCCGAAGCCATCGCCGCCTACCTGATGACGCGGGTGGACGAGAGGGTCCATGTCCATCAGGTCTCCACCAAAGCCCGGCGGGCGAAGGCCAAAAGGGGCAAACGCCTCTACAGCGTTCTCCGGTGCGGGTCTTGCCACGAAAGGGCAGCGGGAGATGGGAAGCCGCCGAAGGGGGGGATGCACTTCGAAGGGCCCAACCTCTCCCGCGCGGGCCTTCGCCTCAAGGAGGAACACCTCAAGCTCTGGCTTGCCGGGGAGATCACGCGCTCGGGTTCGGAGCTTGAAATGGATGCGCATCCGCTCGTCCCGAAGCTCGGCCTGAGAGGGGAGCAGATCGCGGACCTCGCCGCCTATCTCGTCACGCGGAAGTGAGGGGCAAGCCCATTCGGGCGGAGGCGAACGAAAAGAGGGATTGGCCCCAGCCGCCCGCAGGACGGGGTGGGGGTCTTGGAAAGGGACGGGGGGTGTTTTGAGGAGCTTTGGCCGCCTGGTGACTTGGCACAGAATGGGTTTATGATGAGGGGTCATCCACAGACCGCGCCGCAGAATAGACAGGGAGCTCTGCGCGATAAAGGGAAGAATCCGTGGCCGGCGGAACGGGGCGCCATAAAGAGATCATCCGGGGACTCAAGGACTGGGGGGCGAAGGTGGTGGTCTACGTCCCCGACCGCTGGATCGGCCCCCTCTGCGAGGAAATCGAGGCCGACCCGGACCTGATCTCCGTCAACGCCTGCCGGGAGGAAGAGGGCATCGCCATCTGCGTCGGCGCCCTGGTCACCGGGACCAAGGCGGTGATGGTCCTGCAAAACGCTGGCTTCCTGAGCAGCGGAAGCGGGATCAACCTGGCCAAGATGTACCAGGCGCCCCTGCTCTTCCTCATCAGCTACCGGGGAAACCCCCAGGAATCCCTCTACTACCACGTCCTCAAAGGCTCCGCCACCGAACCGGTCCTCAAGAGCTTCAACATCGAGTACCGGATTCCGGAACCCGGCAGAAGCCTCGCCGAGCAGGTGGCCGAGGCCGGACGCTTCGCCGAGGCGGCCAATCACCCCTTCGCGCTTCTCCTGAAGAGGGGGGATCTGAGCTGATCATGCCTCCTTCCAGACGCGCCTACCTCGAGAAGCTCGCCGAGGTCCTGAACGAGGAAATCGTCGTCTGCTGCATGGCGGAGACGACCGAGCACTGGGCCGACCTGAAAGGGAAGGACTCGAATTTCTACGTCTCCGACTCGATGGGCATGGTGATCCCGGCCGCTCTGGGCATCGCCCTCAGCCGTCCGAAGGACCGGGTGGTCGCCATGGAAGGGGACGGGGCCGTCCTGATGAACCTGGGCTGCCTGGTCACCTCGGCCATTCAGGCCCCCCGAAATCTAACCGTCCTGGTCTTCAACAACGACATCTACGAGGCCAGCGGCGGGCAACCTCTGGCGAAGGCCGCGCTGAATTACGAGGAGATGGCCCGCTCAGCGGGATTTTCCCTGACGGCCACGGTGGACTCGGCGGACGCATTCGGGAAGAAAGTCCGCGAATTTCTCGCCCAGGACCGCCTTTCCTTCCTTTCTGCGGTCACGAACCGAGAGATAGAGAAACCCAAAACCGCCTTCAACCTTCGCCCGGTTGAGATCCGCCTCCAGTTCGAGCGGTGGTGCCGGGAGCACCCGGCCTAGACCTCGGGCCCGTACTGCCCGTCCCCCAACGCCTCGTGAAGAAAAAGAGATTTCCAGGGGGCGCTTTTTGTAAACCGCCCCCCTGGAACCCCCCGGAAAACTTTCTTTTCGCGATAGAGTGAGGCCCTGCAGGGCCTCACTCTATCGCACCAAGTTTCGGGGGCGCATCGGGGTTACCAACCCACGACCTACCGCTACTAGATCGGCCACAAGATACAAGGGGCCGGGCGAGAGTCGGTGACTCCTGTGCCCGCCCATCTGGCCTCTGCACCTCCCCCTAAAACACATTGAATTTACTTGCCTTCCTCCTTTGGCTTTGTTTCGTACTTTTTTAGGAGCCTATGCTGATGGGCGGGGGGACGGCCTCCCCCTGTCTGCGCCTTTGCAGTCTCTCCAGTTGCCGCATCGCCCGGTAGAGCTCACGGTTGAGCATCCGCTCGTAGCGCACCAGCTTGTCGGTCGTCTCCGGGTCGGGCAGGGCATGGCCGGCGATTTCGGCCTCTATCTGGAGGGATTCATTTTCGGCGGCGACGTCCTGGAACGCTTTGAGCCTTTTCTTCTCTTCTCCGATCAGGCGCAGAATCTTTCGTCTGCCATCTTTCTCGTCCGCCACATCGCCCAATTCACGCACGAAGGACCTCCATTCGGCCCGGCCGTCGTTTCGTGGCACGCAGACAGGTTCCGCCTCGAAGTGTTCGACGAGTTTGTTCCAGGCTTCTTTTGAAAGAAGGCCTTCTTCTTCGACTTCCTCTTGGGTCTCTTCTAAGACATCGATGAGATAGGAAAGCCCGAGAGAAGTCCCCATCAGCCTCTGCTTCGCGCTGTCGGAAAAAGCCAGGTCGCGTTTGTCGCGATTCACGTCATTCACCCGGTCTGAGAGCGCCTCCCACCGGGCGGCATTCAGGTTCGTCCTGATCTCCCCGATTTCGCAGCGCAGGACCCGGGCGAGCCGCCAGTGGCAGACGCCGATCTTCTCGACCAGCATCTCCTCCATCGCGCCCTCCGGCTGAAGGTCCTTGCACAGATCCGCCAGGAGGGCGTCGAAATCTTCCTGCCTCTCTTTTCCCTCCCCGTTTGGGATCACGACCTCTTTGGCCAAGATCCCGTGCTTGAGGGCGTTGTAGCGCACGGCGGCTTTGCCTTTGACCGTCTTCGGCCCGGTGGATTTTTGGGCGTTCTTCCGGTTAGCTTTGGCTTTAAAGGGTGTCACTTTCATCTCTCTCTCCCGCTGTAGTCATTCGATGGATATTGTTAAATATAGGCGAAAGAAACACGAAATTCAATCTTAAAAGGCGCTCCTTTTGGCCTTGCACGGCTCGCTTCTCTCTGGCATTTTGGTTTCTAGGCAGGGTATGAGAGGATTGTGCGTCAATTACGTGGGAAATTTCGGATGAAGCTCATGCGAAAGCGCAGGGTTTGGGAGATTAGCGACAAGGAACGAGTATACCTGGAGTCACTCACGGGAGCCGCATGAAGAAACCTTCCCGCGCGGCTAGAAATACCACCCCAATGTATCTCCCCGCACCGACGACTACGCCATCGCCAGGACGCGCCCTGCTTCGGCCACCACTGAAGTGGGCTGGAGGCAAACGCTGGCAG
Organism: Nitrospinota bacterium; assembly: GCA_046758845.1. Classification (GTDB taxonomy): domain Bacteria; phylum UBA8248; class UBA8248; order JACPRG01; genus JBHIBA01. The sequence goes on along the minus strand of JBHIBA010000358.1, from coordinate 69 downwards.
GTGCCCCATCTAGCCCCGCTATGGGAGCGGGAGAGCAACCGCCGCCTAGTGGAGCCGTTCTGTGGCGGG
>JBHIBA010000357.1:0-4280 GCA_046758845.1 Nitrospinota bacterium | reverse complement strand
CACCCTTAGGCAGTGGACTCTAGGATTTCACCCCGGCACCCCAAAGGGATTCGATCACCTCTTCGAGCCCAAGCGAACGGAGGGTTTCGGGTGTGGGTCTTCCGGTTTTGCGGTCGTAGCCCACCGTTTCGTACCAGATATCGAGCATCTTCTCCCAGTGGTCCAGAATCGAGACGCCCGCAACCGGTCCATCAACAGGGGTTAAACTATAGCGTTTGGATGGCTTCTCAAGTTCGGGGCCGATGCCACAACGAAGATTAAATGCCCGCATCAGGGCGGCCGTTCGCCTCCCGTTCCGGATGGCTTCTTCCATTCTGAGATCCCAGCCCGTGGCCGCTTCCACCGATCGGCAAAGGACGTGCATCGAAACCCGTACGGTAAAGGAGCAAGCACCCAAAGAATCTTCAAAAAACCTCCGGCCCCGGAGCACACCCACTTGTCTGGGAACGGCCTCCGGGTCCTGAGGCTCTATCCGGGCGGGAAGGCCAAACTCGGTGGGCCGAACAGGAGGGGCGGTGTCCAAGGTGCCTCCGCTGCCGGTGCAAGTGTCGATCATCTCCTCCCAGCGCGAGCGGTGATCATGTCCCCGGGGTGTGTTGCCAATTTCTGTGTAGATGGCGCAACCAGCGGCCTCACCCCCAAGTTTTTCAGCCGCGCGCTTTACTCCTTCGGCCAGCAAATCGCCCAACCCCTCTCTCTGGCAAATCATCTGCAAAAGCCTGTTGGCGCCCTCCACATCGCCCCATTCAAGGCGAAAACCAAGGTCTTTATCAGATATATATCCTTTTTGCTGGCATTCCATCACCCAGCCGCACAGCCAGCCAAACTCATTCACATCAACACAGGCCCGGTCCAGACGGGTGTTGAGCCAAGCGACCTCACTCGGCTCCGTTGCCCCAATCGCCCAGCCTGCGCCCGACCAGCCCTCGTATTCGGGCTCATCGACGACTTCTCCCTTATGGAGACCTGAGGCGATCAAATACATGTGGCAATGATACATGCCGCACGCGCTGCACTGGTGACCTCTGTGGTCAAATCCTTCGCGGAGGTTCTTGCCCTCCCATTTTTTCGTGTCGACATCTTCCGGCCAGACATTCGTCGTGTAGTTTCGGATGGGCAGGGCTCCCATGCCACAGAGGTTCCTGACACCGCCTAATGTGCCGAAAAGGTAAAGGCCGCGGGTGGAGGCGTCGGTCTTTAGGTTGTGGGCGATCTCATCCGCCGCGGCGTATAGCGCTCTCGGATGAGCGGCTGCGATTCCTTTCTTGCCTCGCTCGATGACGACTGCCTTGAGTCTCTTCTTCCCCATGACGGCGCCGCAGCCATTTTTACTGGCCACATGACCGTAATCTCCTTGAATCGCCGCAAACCGCACCAGGTTTTCCCCGGCGGGGCCGATGCTGTATACGCTAAGGTTATGGCCGCTCAACCCTGTCGCCTCCTCAAGCGCCTGCTGGGTCTCCCAGGTATCTTTCCCCAAAAGGGAAGAAGCGTCGCGCAGCTCGACGCCATCGTCATGAACATGAAGATAAACCCACTCCGGCGATTGGCCCTGGAAGACGATGGCATCGAAGCCGCAAAATTTTAGATTCGCGCCAAAAAACCCGTTCGCCTGGGTGTTGGTCGCACCGTTGGTCAAGGCGCCGCGGGTAACCACCGTGAGCCCGCCTGTTCCCCAAACGGGAAGGCCCGCAAGAGGTCCCGTGGCCATCACCAAACGGTTTTCAGGATGATCCCAACCCGCTACGGGCGCCACCTCCTCCCAAAGAATTTTAGCGCCCAGGCCCGTGCCACCAATCCACTTGCGGCGGTCTTTGGCATCAAATGGATCGGCCCATGTTTTTCCCGATGAAAGATCCACACGAAGAATTCGACCTGCGTAAGCGAAAATCGAATCGGTCAAGGAAATGCCTCCCATGGCTAAGATGAAACGGCAATTTCTCCCGCCGGAACCGAGGGCCGTCCCAAAACCGTCTTGGGAAGCAACCGACTCGCGGCTCCCGCGGCGAGGAAGGCGCGTTTGACGTCAAAAGGGTTACCCCGGAGGTGGTCTTTCCAAGCGGAAAGATCCACTCCGGTATAGACCAGGCCCTTGAGCATCCCAACATCATTCGTGGTCCAGATGTCGCGTGTTTTGCCCAATATGACGGCGCCCACGACACGCCCGCCGCGGAAAAGAAGCTTCCGGTAGGCGGGCCGGTCGGCCTGGACGGCTTCAAAGGCTTCGGCTTCCGGATCGTCCCAGGCGCCAAAACTTGCGATTTCAAGATCAAGAACGTCAACGATGTTCATCAACAAACTTCCCGTAAAGGCCATATCACCCCCGGCCATATTCGCAGCGGCGATGCGGCCGTGCAGCATGGCGGTCGGCTCAATGGCATGAACCGCCTTCCTACCTGTAACGATATCAGGGCCTTCAGCGATATCGCCGGCGGCAAAGATGCCGGGGACGTTTGTCCTGCAGTGATCGTCGACCAAGATCCCGGAGTTCATCTCAACGCCTGAGCTCCTTGCCCATTCGATGTTGGGCCTGATGCCAGTAGCCATGATAACGAGATCGGCTTCCAAATCAGGGGCATTTTCAAATCTTAAAAGTTTGGCACCATTTTTACCTTCAATTGCATAAACTTTTGTAGCCGTCCTAACAGCCACGCCACATTCTGTCAGCCATTTTTCGACGATTGCCGCTCCGGTTTCATCAACCATCCGCGGCAATATCCTGGATTCAAGCTCAACCACCGTAAGTTTGGCGCCTCGGTTCACCAAAGCATTCAGGATGGTAAAAGAGATAAATCCAGCCCCTATGACAGCCACGCGGGCTCCTTTTCGGAGACCTGCTGTGACAGCGCGCGCATGGGAAAGTGTCCAGAAGCTATGGACGTTATCGCTATCTGCTCCAGGCACCGAGGTCTTGAGAGGAGATGAGCCTGTAGCGATCAAAAGGTTATCGTATTCAACCCCCTCGCCGCCTTCTAATAAGAGTTTTTTCGCAGCCGAATCGATCTGCTCGGCCCGTTGGCCGATCCGGGTCTTGACTTTAAGCTCAGCCAGACGCGACGAGCTTGCAGTATAAACATGGGATTCCCCGATGTTTCGCGCCAGGTAATAGGGGAGCACCATCCGCGAGTAGGGCACTTCTTCTGAAACCCAGATGATTTCAGAATCCCCCTTATCCAGCTCGCGCAAAGTCGTGATTGCGTTCCAGCCCGCGGTCCCCCCCCCGACTATGACATGCCGCGCCACGACTAGCTCACCCCCGCGAGCGGACCGGCGGGCGTTTTAGTGCGCTCGGCCGCGAACGGACCCACCCAGTCGGTTTTTTCCGCCTCTTCATACAAAATCGCCTCGGTCGGACAAACACTCGCACAGGCGGGATCTCCACCACACAAATCACACTTAAACGCCTTATGCGTGTCGATGTCGTAGAATATCGTCCCGTACGGGCAGGCGATGGTGCAAAGTTTACAACCGACGCAAATGTCATCGGCCACAACCTTTGCCCCTACGGGAGAGATCCCAATCGCCTCAACCGGGCACGCCGTGAGACACCACGCCTCATCGCATTGTGGACAGGTGTAGGGTGCGTAGCTCGTGTGCCCTTCGAACGAGGAGACCCGAATCACAGACTTTGAAGGCTGGAACGTGCCGGTCTGCTCGTAGGAGCAAGCCAGCTCGCAACGCATGCAGCCCGTGCAGCGCTCAGGAAGGATCTTGAGGACTTTCATTTCACCTCCTCGAAAGGATCAGCCGGGGAGAGGCTTCTACACCCACAGCGCCGCATACGGAATCATCGAAACGCCTCGTTCAGAGCCTCCACCTGCTCGGCAGAAAGCCGCCAGCCGGAGGCCTGACAGTTTTCGGCCACCCGATCCACTCTGTCAGATTTGGGGATGGCTATGACATTCGGTTTGGATATGCACCAGTTCAGGGCTACCTGTGCCATCGTCTTGCCTGTCTCCTTGACGATCCCCTGAAGCACATTCATGGCACGCCTGCGCTTTAGAAGAGGCCTGGTCGTCAGTCCGCCCCTGGCCAAAGGGCTATAGGCAATCACCAGGATTTCGTTCTTCTCACAATAGGGTAGCAAGTTTTCTTCAATCTCTCTATCAACCAAGCTGTACAAAACCTGATTGGAGACAACCCTGTACTTTGCCATCGATTCATGAGCCTCCTGGAGATCCCTCACCGAGAAGTTACTCACGCCGATGAATTTAACCCTTCCCATGTCCACTAATTCCTCCATCGCACGCATTGTTTCCCTAATGGGGACACTACGGTTA
>JBHIBA010000356.1:0-4363 GCA_046758845.1 Nitrospinota bacterium | reverse complement strand
TGTAGATGTTTTTTCCCCCAGTTCGGATATCCGAAGCGGGTTTCGTTGATGGCTTGTCTGATCCGATGGTGGACGGGAACAGTGAGCCATTGAACCCCGTTCGATCCCGCAATCCGATTCCGGTTGATGAGACTATTCTTACTGAACTGCGCATCGTCCAGGAATACAAAGACGTCTGCCATCGCGATCTTGTAAAAATACCCCAGCCAGGGGAAATAATTTGGCTGATGGATTGCAACAATCATGCCTAGCCTTCGTCTCCGCAGGGCGTTTTCGTCATGTCTACGCACCTCTGAGATGATATTCCAAGGAAAACATCCGCGTTCATTTTGTTCGCTCAGTTACTTATTTCAAGACACGCCTGGTTTTGTTCGTCAGGAAATCCTGTTGCTCCCAAAAAAATCTTGTGCTCCGAAGGATCGCGACCTATTCTAATTGTGTAGTCTTAGGTTGACCATTGCTTAAAGAAGGTGTCCGTACGCCGATGCGAAATTAGCCAAACCGGAGACGTTACCGCAATGAACGATTTGACCGACCGCATCCAATTTCGGCCTGTGGAACAGGAAGACCTCGAAACCCTTCGGAAGTATGTTAATGACCCCTCCATAATGCAATTTTCGTCGCCTTACCGGCAGATTTCCCGAAGAGAACAACAGGAGTGGTATGAATCCTTGCAGGGGGAGAAATCGAAATATGTTTTGGCGATCATTGATCCAGAAAAAGACCTCGCGATCGGAATCGTTGGACTCTACAACATCCACTCAATTCACCGGAATGCGCAATTTAGAATCCGGATCGGAGATCAAAAGTATCATAGAAAAGGGATCGGCACGATGGCGACGCAGTACATGGTGGATTACGCATTCACACAGCTTCATCTTAGACGAGTGTGGCTCCAGGTGTTTGAGAATAACGACATAGCCATCTCGCTATACGAGAAGGTCGGATTTGTGAAAGAAGGTCTATTGAGAAAGGCCGCATATATCAATGGTCAAAACCTTAATGTCATTATAATGGGAATTCTGATGGAAGAGTGGAGCGCGAGGCAGCAGTGAATTGAACTTGACCAGGGCTTTCATCGCTGCCCGGCGACGTGCCTGAACTTTCCTTTCTCAACCGAAAGCCGTACATAGTACCAGATTTGGGGCGCTTCTAGGTTTGTTGTGCGACGGTCATCGCATGTCGCACCACATCGGAGAAGGGGAGCAATTTGCTCCAGGTGGCGAACGTCAAGAACAGCATCAGTGCCTTTCCGTGATCGGCCGCATGTGCGCGGTCTTCCCGGACCATAGCCTGCAGCGACTCCATATCGAAAATCTCCAGTCGGCGAAGCTCCGGGTCCCTCAGCGCCTCGTCCAACTGCCCCTTCAGGGAGGAATGGGTCCGGAGAAGCTCCGGAAAATCAACCCACGACCCCTGGGTCGCCCCGGCCTGGGGGACCGGCGCCCTGGGGATCAGTCCCGCCCTTTGCAAAGCCGCCCGACTGAGGACCAGTCCCACTTGGGGCCATAGGGGCAGGTCGGCCCGAAATCCTGTGTTGCTGGTGGGCATGCGCGCCAGACTTGGGTTCAATACTTGGAGGGCTTCGCGGAAGACCTTTCCTGAGCAGCGCCAGGACGGGGGCATGGAAAGGAAAAAATCGAACAGGTCCCGGTCGTAAGCCGGCGTTCGCGTCTCGACAAAATGTCGAAGGAAAAGGAGGTCCACGAACGTGTAGTGTTTCGAAAGCGGGGAGAGAGTGTAGGAGTCCCACCCGTTTTGTGGGTCGAACCCATTCGAATCATGCAGGGCAAGGGCCTCCCGGATGGATTCTCGGAGTCTGGCCTCGCATTCGGCCGCCAGCCGGCGGGAAAAGACCCGTTGAAGGCTTTCTGCCGACAAACGGTAGCGCAGGGTCTCCGCGATCTGGTCCTCCAGTCCACCATTGGATGCGCGACGCAGCCAGGGAAGCTGTGTCAGCGAGCCCCCAAGCCGCAGGAACCGGTTGTTCATGTACATGCCGCGGATGGTGTAATCGATTCCGTAACCCGACAGCGCCACGTCGCAATGCGCGGCAATCTCCTGTGCGGCCGGGAAAAGATTGAAAGGCGGCAAGTAATTGCCGCCGCAAAAGGCCACCGCGCTGGGAAAACCCGCGGCCACCCTTTCCGGGGGGACGTGAATGAAACCGTGGTCGCTTCCGTTGGCTTCCGCCAGACGGCGAGCCGCCCGCGCCTCCGCGTTGTCGAACGGCGCCATCGTGAGAGTTTTCAGCGGCCGGACCGATGCGGCGAGGACCGCCCGCGCGTCCAGCCCCCCGCTGAGAAGAAGAGCGCATCTCCCCCCGCCCTCGATCCTGCGGCGAACGGCGCTGCCCAGCTTCTCGGCCAGAGCCTCTGGCGCCTCCTTCCGGCCGCACGGCGGCCCCTTCCAGCGCATCCGCCAATAGGTCGACACCTTCGGGGAATAACCGTCGAAAGACCAAACGGTGGCAGGGGGCACGGCACGGATGCCCTCGTACAGCGTGCGGTCTAAAGAAGTCCGGCGGAAAGCGAAGAACTCTACGACTCCCTGGAGGGAGAGCCGCCGTTCCACCTGCGAGAACGAGAGGAGGGAGGCCATGTCGGTTGAGAAGAAACAGCGGTTCTCCTTATGAAACACGTAAATCGGTCGGGTGCTCAGACGGTCTGTCACCAAAGAAAGCCGTGGACGCGGAAGGGCGTCCACAACCAGCAGAGCGAACGATCCATTCACCCGCGCGAGTTCGTCCAGCCGGTCTTCCAGGTAGAGGGTCAAACAATGAGCGGCCGGGGATTGCTCCGCCGATGTCCGGAGTTCATCCAGGTTGAAGAGCTCTCCCTCCAGGAAAAGCCGCACCTTCCCATCTGCTGATGCGGCCGCCTTGGGGATCGCTTGGAATGCTTCGTGCCATTCGCGAACGGCCCGGAAATAGGGCGCTTCCTGAACCTCGTCGCGCCGGCAGCGGCCGGAAAGGGACGGCCGGAACGCCTTGCAGTCGATCTCCTCAAGGTTTCCCTTCGGCGAAAATGCCCCCGTGAATCCGCTCAATCCATTTTCCCCGCCCGTTCGAGCTCGCCTGCATCCGGCTCGCCACAGAACACGCTGGTGCTAAGAACCCCCAATTTCACCCTCCACACCAGTCGGTGGTCCTCCCGCTCCTGCCTGATTCAGCGGTTTTTCAATCCTCAAAAACGGGGTGGCCGGCGAAGTGGACGAAGACCTTGTTCAGGGCCTTCAGCACATCGTCCTGGTCCGAGCCGGCCATCGAGGGAAACAGCGGGAGGGTCATGAGCCGCGGGAACAACGACTCGGCAACCGGACAGAGCCCTTTCTCGTAGCCGAAGTTCCGGCGGTAATAAGGATGAAGGTGCACCAGCGGGTAATGAAGCTGCACGCCGATCCTTTCCGCTCGCAGCGCCCGCATCACTTCGTCTCGATCCCCCCTCAATTTCTCTAAGTTGAGAAGAATGACGAAGATGTGCCAACTGTGGCGGACCTCGTGGAGGATGGCTGGCAGGGTGACGAAAGGAGATGACTCCAGCCGCTCCCGGTACCTCCGAGCCAAGGTCTCCCGCCGCTCAAGCAGCGCCTCGGCCCTTTTCAATTGGCTGAGACCGAGGGCGCACTGGATGTCGGTCAGGCGGTAGTTGTATCCGAGATCGGAGACCTCATATCGCCACGGACAATCGGCAGACGGCCGGTCGATGCCGTGGTGACGGAAGCGCCGCAGGCGCTCAGCATATTCGGCGTTGTCGGTCAGGACCGCCCCTCCTTCGCCGGTGGTGATCGGCTTCACCGGGTGGAAGCTGAATACGGTCATGTCCGCCAGGCCGCCCACGCGCCGACCCTCCAACTGGGCCCCGAACGCATGGCTCGCATCCTCGATGACAACGAGGCCTTTCCGCCGGGCGATGTCGGAGATCTCACCCATGTCCGCTGGATGGCCCCCGTAATCCACGGGCAGGATGGCCCGGCTCCGTCCAGTGATGCGCCGTTCCACCTCACGGGGATCGATGTTCAGGGTATCGGGTCGGATATCGACGAACCGTGGAGTCCCGCGGCAGTAGACCACGGCATTGGCCGTGGCCACAAATGTCAGCGGCGTGGTGATGGCCTCGTCCCCGGCAGCCAGACCGGAGGCCGCACAGGCGGCGTGGAGGGCCGCCGTCCCGTTGGCGAATGCGACCGCGTGCCGGCCGCCGCAATAGCCGGCGACGGCCCCTTCGAACTCTGCCACCTTCGGGCCCTGCGTAAGCCAATCTCCCCGCAGGACCTCCACGACCGCAGCGACGTCCTCTTCGCCTGTTGTCTGCCGGGCGTAGGGAAGCCACTCCTGGCGCACCGGCGATCCCCCGTGAAGGGC
>JBHIBA010000355.1:0-4367 GCA_046758845.1 Nitrospinota bacterium | reverse complement strand
TGACGCCGGCCTCGAGGAGCTCCGGGACCGGACAACGTCCCTGGGTGTGGGCCCGTGCATTCGGGCAATGAATCGCCTTCGTCCCTGTATCGGCCAGGATCTTCACCTCCTCCGGCGAGATCCCTACGCAGTGGGCCAAATGAGTCTTGGGGCCCAGGATTCCCAAGTGTTGATGCATGAAATCGATGGCGCCGGCATAGCAGTGGCCGTGTAAGGCGACGCCGTACCGGTCGGCAAGGTCCTTGAGGAAGCGGCTCTGGTTCCGGGCCACCTCGTCGTCCACGCCGACGATAACCCGGTCATAACTAGAGGGCGCAAATGAGGAGGCCGCCGCGCACACCTGTAACTTTCCGCCATCAGCGCCATGCCATCTCTGAATGACGCGCTCGGTTGTCTTGAAACAGTCCTCCGTCGTGACGCGGTGGTCGGTCCGCTGAAAACCCTTCCACGTCGAGAAGACGATGGGCCATGGGCCTCTGGGCGGACCCATGCCCAGGATGTCCCGAATCCCGATGCGCCGGACCCCCTCGAAATGAGCGTCTGAAAATGCAGGATCGTCGCACCTCGGCGCCGAGCCCAGCATCGACACCGCGCAGGTCGTCCCGAATTTGAGTTTCTCAAGGCCCGAGAGTTGCGCGTCAGCGTGCCAGAATTCTTCCGTCGAGGAACGGAAGTAGATGTGATCCATCATGAGAAACCATCCGCGGTACGTATGCTCTCCAATGGTTTTGGTCAGACCGTGCCCTGCGTGGGCATGAGCGTCGACGAACCCCGGGAGGACGACCTTCCGGGCTGCGGAGAGGCTTCTGCGGGCCTGATATTTTGACCGAAGCTCGTCCGCGGGCCCCACCTCGACGATCCGCCCCTGGTCCACGGCGACGGCCCCGTCGTCCAGGACCCGCCTCTCGGCGTCCAGGGTCACCACGCATCCGCCTTCGATGAGGATGTCAATCATCAAGATCCCTTTCGGCTTAATGGCTTTCAGGGGCGGGTTGACCTTCCCTCTCAAGGGTCAGGCATTCCTTGCAGAAGCACACGTCGTCGAAGAACTCGAGGGGTTCAAACAGATCGGCGTCGGAGGCGCTAAACTCTTTTTCACAAGTGATACACTTGAGAACCTGCGGCTTCCGAGATTCCAATGGACCTTCCCTCTGTGCGAAGGGTGCTGTTATTTTTCGGGTGTCCTACGATTGCCGCAACGGATGCGCCGGGGGCCGTATGCCGCAACCCCCTTCAATGGGCATTGTACTGATAGCGGGCCTCGTTTGGTAGCCGATGGTCCCACCGATGAGCGCCTGCCCCCCCCACAAACACCGAATCCACGTCTCTTCCGAGGCCACGGTGAAGCAACAGATTCAGGAAATCCACATCGGGGATCAAGGACGGATGGCGAAGTCGTTGTAGATCCACAAGGATAAAATCCGCCTTCTTGCCGGGAGACAGTGAGCCTAGAGATTCACTCTCCAACAGCACCCGCGCCCCTCCCTGGACGGCCATCTTAAACCACCCTTCGGCCGACAGCGGAGTCGTGGTGAGGCCCGGCAGCCGCTGCAGAAAGTGTCCGATTCGAAGGTCCGCAAGGAGGTCATTGTCGTCATTCACCCCGAATCCGTCCACCCCGGACGCAACCGGCACCCCAAGTTCCATCATCATACGGACCGGGGCGATGCCACTGGAAATTCGCAGGTTGCTGCTGGGGTTGTGAACCACCGTCGAGCCCCGCTCTTGGAGGATCGCCAAGTCCTCTTTCGAAAGCCAGACTCCGTGAGCACACGAGACTTCCTCTCCCCAAAACCCCAATTCATCCAACCATTTGACCAGGGATTTCCCCTTTGTCCTCGGTCCCGCGGCCCTCTGGTAAGCGGTTTCGAGCAGATGGAACTGGATGCCCGTCTGACGCCTTCGAGCCGCTTCCTTCACGCGGCGGATAAGATCCTCCGAACACCACTGGGCTCCCGCCGGACCAAGGAATATCTGTACCCGTCCCTGCGGCTCGTGAACATCCTCGAATAACGAATCCCAATTTTCAAAAAATCGGTCGAGATCAGGCGGGCGGATGAGCGGACGAACGGCCTCTCCTCGCTTCCGCCGGGAGGTTATTTACAACCTGATCGTCCCCCTCATAATAAAGGCGGTTGATGTCTCCTATGCTGACGCAAACCCCCACCCTCAGCCCGATCTCCCGGTAAGCCCTTACGACGGGGGGAATGCCCAAACGTTTCTGCGGCCAGATGCCACTGTGGAAATCAACCACTGAGGTGCAGCGCGATCGAATCAGTTCGATGCAGCTCCAGGCTGTGTTGAGGAATATCTCTTCGTCCGAAAGGTCTGAGCGATAGAATGCCAGGACAAAGGGCAGCCAGTGCTCAAGGGGTTCATCCGGAATGCCGTCCCGGGAATAGCGCGCCGAGTGGTGATGGGCATTCGTCAGGCCCGGCATGAGGAGGTCGTCCTCAAGAGAGCCGATCTCTTCGTCAAGGGGCCCCTGGCGGAAAAGCTCGTCATAGGGCCCGACGGCCGTGACGATGCCATCTTCTACGAGAACCGCGCCTCGCGTAATGGTCCCCGCAGAGTCATCTAGCGTGGCAACGCACAATGCCTTGACCAGGAGCCTTTTCATGTTTCCTCCCTCTTTACGGTCAAAGGCCGAACTCCGGTTCCCTGAAACCGGAATTTCCCAATTCAACCCTGCTCGGGCATACGCCGCACTGACTGTCGATGAGGGCAATTACAGGCCCTTCCACTTGGACTGTCAACTTGTTCTAACGATAAAAAAGTGTCGCGGGACAGCGAAGCGGCAATGCAAAAACTCAGAATCCTTCCCGAAGTCATTCAATTCTGCAAAACCCACAACTCTCAGCCCATGACCCCCTCCGAGGTCCAGGCGGCCTTGCTGATCGACGCCTTGCCAAAGGACCTCTACGACATGGCGCTCACTCATCCTTGGGCGTCGGGCCGAAGGGAGGCCGTCCCGTGGGTCAATTACCTGTATCGCGGCTTTTAACGCCCGGAAGGAAGAAGGGACGCCTGAGGGTCTCTCAGGGGCGAATGATCCCGCCAAAAATTCTTTGAATCCTTTTTCGGCGATCCGCATCTAACCTGTGAAAACGGGGAAACCAATTGGGCTCTGAAGAGATCCATCGAATAAAAGGATGGTAACCGAGAAAGGAGATCAAATCATGAAGACCAGGGGGATTTTCAACGTGGCCATCCTTTTGAGTCTGCTTTTTGCGGGGAGCGCCGGCACCGCCTTGGCTCAGGACAAGGATGAACAGCTCACTGAAGCCCCGCGCCCCCGAGTGAAGGCTGAGCGTCAGGCTGAAGACCTGAACGCGGCCCAGTGGGCCGAGGTCATTGGAGTCGCCGAGCGCCTCATCGGCTTGCCAGCGGACAAAGTCATAGTGGATCCTAATGCAATCGCCCGGGCCAAGGCCGGGGATAGCGGATGAAACAATTCCAGTCAGAACGTGCCGACGAGCAGAAGTTGACGAAAGAGACACCCCCCGACAAGCCATAGCCACACCCCCGAATCCAGAAAGGGCCGGAAGGTAGAAAACCTCCGGCCCTTTCTTATCTCCAGCGACCCATGCGATTCAAAGAACCGGACAAACGACAGCTTGAATTCGGTTACCAGGATACCAACAATTCACGGAGAGTGCGATAGGATTGAGAAGCATGGTTTTGGCATAGGGCTTGAGACGGAAGTACTCTATTTACCCTCAGCTTTTGACATCGCGAGTTTGCAGATTTCTCGAGCGATTCGCTCACCACCCAGGCGATGACCTTCGAAATTCCAATGACCCCTTCCCAAGTCAGCCCTGAACCCGTGAAGAAATGTCCCATGTCTCTCCGCGTATGCTTGAAAATGTCCGACCAAATTTAAGACACGAAACTTTTCCCGCTTCCCCAGCGCCTTAATCCGCAAGTCCGGATAGACCAAACCGTCGATCTCCATTTTTTCCATAAAGGCCCGACGAACCGTTGAATCCGGATGGACCTGGATCGCATTGGTCAGAGTCACCACCAAGAATTCAGCTCCCCTTTCGACGACTTCACCCTTCATCAGTACAAGGAGAGCTTCCGTCACCCGCCAGGCGTCTTTCCAGATCGAATCCCGGGGTTCCTTGTAAACCATATTATCCGGCTCCGATCCAAAATTGTTCTCGCCTTTGGCAAGTAGTGCCTTTCGATTCGCCATTATGCGATAGTCGATAATTCGATTCCTCAATTCGTTAACGACTTGTAGAATCCGAGAGTGATTAATCAAACGCTGACCAATCCTCCACATGCGTCTCCTGCGGTTCGAAGATTGTGCAGAGTCTCTGAAGGAAAGATCAAGCATCAGCTGATCGCCATCGAAGTAAAAG
>JBHIBA010000354.1:0-4474 GCA_046758845.1 Nitrospinota bacterium | reverse complement strand
CCCATGTGACGGAAGCCGGGACGGAAATCTCCAAGAAGCCCGCACGAAAAGGCTTCACGGAGACCCCCGGGCGGTGAAAACATCAAGAGCAGAATCGAGGGGAGAACGACTACACTGGAGATATAAAACATTCCCGCAAGTCCAACTCCAGCTGCGACTACGCCCATCACCACGCCGGAAAGGGCCATTCCGAGGTCGAACGAAGAGTAAAAAACACTGAAGACCTGTCCCCGGTTCTGGTCATTGGTTTGGTCGCCCACAAAGGCCCCGATCCCCACCTGGAAACCCCCGAATCCTGCCCCGTAAATGATGGCTGCCAGAACGAGGCCGAGTGCTCCAGAAACGTTGCCAACGGCTATGAAGCCGATTCCGAGCAAGGCCACCGAAGTCAGGACGATGGGGATCCTGCACTGCTGGTCAGAGGCCTTCCCGGCGAAGATCTCCACTAGCGTAATGGTGATGGAATACAAGAGATAGAACGTGCCTAGGTTACCGGCCATCCGGCTTGTAACGTGGATCGGCAGGAATGTCGTTAGTCCTCCGTGTACAACGGTCAGAAGGAACATCGCGACCGTGCAAAAGAGGAGCGTACGGTTCAAGAAAAAGTCTTTCAGGGCCTTCCTGTTGGTTTCAATCTCAACCCGGGAGCAGTCTCCAGCGAAGCGTGCGGCGACCGTGGAAGCCAAACCCAGTAAGGCGGCAGCTATGAATACCGCCATGTGTCCCCAAATCCCCAGAATCAATCCCCCGAGCACGGGGCCGACACCGAAGGCCAAGGCTCGCGAGATTCCGAATAGCCCCATAACGCCGCCGCGCTTGTCGGCCGTTGTCGAGGAGGCCACGATGGCGTTGGAGGAAGTCGAGTGGAGCGCCATGCCGACGCCATGGACGATTCGGATTGGATAAACCCATATCAATGAGGGCACGAACGCATACAGAATCGAGGACCCCATCAAAATGGCCCCACCGTAGCGTAATATGCACCGCGCTCCGTACTGGTCGATGAATTTTCCGATGTAGGGCCGGGAGGCGAGGAGGCCGATGGCGAAGATGCTCATGACCAACCCGATTTGGGCCGTCCCGATATTAAATGTCTGCAAATAGAGCGGGAGCGTCGGGATAAGAAGGGCAAAGGATGTATAGAAAAGGACTTCAGTGAAAAAAATGATGAAGAGGTTTTGCTTCCAGAATTCCAACATGGTTTCATGGAAGCCGCCCGTTCGAGAACTCATCGATTACCCCCGCTTCATCACAGGAAATACTCGCCTCGGTACAGATAAGGCGTAAGCCTTCTGAGGTCTGAGAGCGCCTGTCCCTGCACTCTGGCGGTGAACCTGATTTCGATCAGCATCTCCGGGAACGCACAACGCGCGATTTGAAAGATGTTACTCGCCACGACCGGGGAGCCAGAATAGGCCTCCTTCCTGACCTTGGGCGCTGCGGCGAAGGCCGCATCCATATCCGTTACGAAAACGACCTCCTCGACGATGTTGTCCATCGTTGGGCCATACTGCGCGAGCACCTTCTTGGCGTTGGCGTAAGCCTGGTGATCATCGTAGCCCTCCTCCCAAGGCATACCCAAGTTTTTGTCCCTTTGCTGATCGCCATAACCCACCCCCCGTCCTGTTACCCCAGGCATCGCATGTCGAATCGCAAGTGTGGCCCGTGGTTCTCTATTCGCCTTAAATTTGATTTTAACCCTGATCGGCTGGGCACACCACCCCGCGCCCCGCTTCTCAACTATCGTTTCCTCGGTGCCCTTCGCGGACCCTCGCGCGGGGTGGGGATTCACGCTCAGCGTGACAGGACCTAGGCGAATCTTGTGGGAAATTGGACAGCCCATCCAGCCCATCCTCTTTCGCCAAGCAAGGGTTTTTCCGGGCGTGTGGGAGACCCATTTTCAAAAAGGTCCCCGAAAAAAATTTCTGAATGTACCACATGCGTCGTAGCCTCTTGCGAGGTAAGATGGCCGGGATGACCGATGCCTCTCAACCTTGTCTGGGCGGGCCGATGCAGATCATTGGATGGATGTTGGACATCGCGCGGGAACAAGCGCCGCGCGAGGACCTTCTGCGCGAGACGCTCATCCGGTCGAAAAAGGCCGGCTACAACGCCGTCGGGCTCTATCTGGAGCACCGCTTCGCTTATCCGTCGGCCCCCTGGGCGGCCGCGCCGGGATGCCTCACGCCCGAGGGGGTCCGCCGCCTGTGTGCGTCGGCTCCGACGGGGCTTCGCCTGATTCCCTTCCTGAACACGTTGGGTCACATGGAGGGGTTCATCCGGTCCGAAGGCGGACAGTGGCTGGCCGAAGCTCCGGGCTCGGGGCCGATTCAGATCTGTCCGAGCCGGCCCGAGTGCGCGGAGTTCGCGTGCAATTTGGTGGCCGACGCCGCCGAAGCGTTCGACGACGAGTGGATGCACCTCGGGGGCGACGAGACGTACCAGCTCGGGGCGTGCCCGATGTGCGCGGAGCGCTTGCGGTTGCTGGGAAAAGGGGGCCTGTACGCGGAATATTTCGGCCGCCTGTGTCGCCGCGTTCTAGAGATGGGCAAGCGGCCTTGCCTTTGGGGGGACATGCTCGCCAGATACCCCGAGGCCCTGGAGGGCATACCCCGCCAGACTGTGATTTTTGACTGGCACTATGACGGACCGCCGGAGAAGACGACACAGATGTTCCGCGAGCGCGGCTTCGACGTCGTCTGTTGCCCCGCCCTGCGCACGTACGATTCGGCATGGTGCTTTCTCGATGAGTCGCGCCGGGTCATCGATGGCCATGCCCAGGATGCGCAGCGTTTCGGGGCGTTGGGCGTCTTGGTCTGTGCGTGGGAATTTTTCGGTTTCTCCTCCCTTGCGTCGGTTCTGCCGCTGATCTTCGCAGCCGGCCGGCGGCTCTCCTGCGGAGAGGACTGGATGGCCGCCACGGAGAGGGAAGGCGGGTCGGGGTACGCGCGCGCGGCAGAGATGTTGGGCAACCGGATTCCCGCGGCCTCTTCCTTCCTGGCTCCGGGCACGTGGCGGACCCTCCGCGAAAGCCTCGTTCTCGGGGGGAATCCCTTTGAGCTTTGGAGGCTTTGGCGGGCCGAGGCCTGCGGCGCTGCGGGCGACGCGGTTCTGCGGGCCTGCGACGAAGCGGAGGACCTGCTGCCGGGCGACCATCCGGCGCGATTTCCCCTGGACCTGCACCGAACCGCCGTCGAGTGGGTCCGTTTGGTGGAGGGGGCGTACCGCTTCTATGCCTCCGGGGATGCGGAGGCCTGCGCGGCCGCGCTCGAGCCTGGCCGTGACCTGCTCGGCCGGTTGCGGCCGGGCCTGGAACGAATCGCCGCCGAAGGGGGGTCGGCCGCTGACCCCGCCCGGCTAGACCGCCTCCTGGAGACCCTGGACGCCGTTCGCCATCGCCTCCGCAACTTGCCGAGACACATTTCTTGGCGGCCCGCCTTCGAAACGTTGACGCAGAGGGGGTACGTGTGCGGCGACCAGGCCGCCTGGCGGACATGAGTCGAGCCCTGATCCCGGCTTGGGCTGGAACAAAGGCCTCGGCAATCGGGTTAGTGCCAAAATGGGATCGATTTTCCCACGGGTCTCGACTCTGGGCCGACTGATTGCTGAAGAAGAAGGCGCCCAGGCAAGATGATTTTCTCAGATGATGATTCTCCCAGTGTTTCATGATCGAAAGCCTCTTCAAAAGTGCTGCATCGTTTTTCTGGGTCTTTTTGCCCCGCTCGTTTCATGCGGTATCCGGACGGTGAGCCTCCTGGAAGCCCTTGAGGCCACGCACGCAACACGAAGCGGCGTCCAACCCGGGACGTACCGTTCCACGCTCATCTTCATGACAACCCAGCAGTTTGGAGCCATTGCGCATTCAGTGCTCCTCGACCGTGATGGCGACGGGATCACGTTGGTGCCCCGAAGCAGCACGTCGGCGCAGGGCGCGGAGGTTGAGCTGGGCGTGTTGAGGGCGAGACGATCGCCAAAAACCTGCCGAAATTGAATCGCCACCCTGCGGCCAGGGCGGCCGGAGTCGTCTTTCACGAGGGATTTCGAACCTGGACCCTCTTCCCCATCGATGTCCAGGGGAGGCGATTGGGACACCTGGCCAGCGTGGACGGCTTGGCGCTTTATCAACTGGAGAAGCTGATGAACGCCGGGAGGTGGAAGATTTACTATCAGGACTCGGCCGGCTTCGCTGACCAGACCGGCGCCGATGGAGCCGGGGGGGACATGTGAAGGAGGGAACGGATGAGAAAAACCTTTTAAGGCCAAAAGGACCATTTGGCTCGATGAAGGGTTGTTTGAACCTGAAAACGATTCAAAGACTTTTACTAAGGGGAGCACTGAGTAGTTGACAGTCATGTTACCCTGAGCGAGAGTCACCGACTCGCGCGAAGGGTCTCGCAATTAGGACAATCTACGGCGAGATTCTTCGTGCGGGCCAACGACCCGCACTCAGAATGACATGAACCTATCTCAAAAT
>JBHIBA010000353.1:0-4509 GCA_046758845.1 Nitrospinota bacterium | reverse complement strand
AAACGCGCCTGGTTGGGCGGGGGGGGGGCGGGGGGGGTGGACGCGCGGCGTCAGGTTTCCGCACTGCCGCGCCTGTTCAATCACCTATCGAAAGGTGCGCGCCAAAGACGCCCACCTTAAGCATACAGGCCTCCAACCGCAGTTCGGCCGGCACGCAAGTGCGCAAAAAGCGCCCCCCGCTCTTCTACCGCCTAGTTGAGCGTCTTCCAGTGCCCGTTGACCACCTTCAGGATGTAGGCCTTCTTTTCCGCGTCCTGGTGAGGCCCGATGCTGATGATGCCCGTCGGTCCCTGGAACCCCTTCACCTTTGTCAGGCCGTCGCGGATCTTCTTCCGGTCCGACGCGAGGTCACCCGGCCGGTTGGTGACGCCGGAGGACTCGATGACCTTCGCCAGGATGAGAAGGTTCTCATACGCCTGAGCCGCCGTGAAGTGGGGATCCACGTCGCCCGACACCTTCATGTACTCCTTGTAGAAGTGCTTGAACTCGGGGGTGTTGGCGTCGAATGCCAGGGTTGAGGTGGAATACGTCCCCTCTGTGGCATTCAGGCCAATCTTGATGTACTGGGCCTGGGAGACGTCGATGCCCCCGTACAGGGCGGTCTTCATCCCTTGCTTGCGCACCTCTCTGGCGATCTTCCCGGCATCACCATATCCCGAGGACATGAGGATCCCATCTGGATTCTTGGCTCGGATGCGCGTTACCTCTGCGCTGAAGTCTACGCTGTTGGATTGGTGGCCGATCTTATCCACCACGTTCACCCCAAGTTTTTTCAGCAACCCGGGCAAGATCCTCGTTCCGGTGACTTTCATGACGGTGATCCGATTGTCGTACATGATGGCGGCCGACTTGATGTTGTTGTCCTTGACCCATCGGCTCACACTCAACTTCATTGCCACCGGGGGGAAAATGGAGTTTCGGAATCCCCAAGGCTTCAGCTTTCCCCGGAGACGGGGATTCGCCGAAGAAGCGGAGAACATGACGGTTTCCAACTCGTTGGCGATGGGTGAGACGGCCTTGACCTGGTTGCTGAGGAAGGGGCCGATGATAGCCAGGACTTTGTCCTTCCTCACGAGTTTTCGGAATCCGGCAATGGCTTGTTCGTTTTTCATGTGAGTGTCGAAAAAGATCAACTCGACCGGGACCCCTCCGATGCCCCCTTTCTTCTTGAGGTCGTTCAGGGCGACGGTGAGGGATTCCTTCTGATGCTGGCCGTTGTGCTTGAGCGGCCCGGTCAACATCGTCAGAACGCCGATCTTGACGCTCTTGCCCTCCAGGGCCCCCCCGACGCCCGGAAGGGCAATCAGAGCCAAAGCAGCCAAAACCGCGACGGCTACGAAAAACCGACGGATAGAGATATCCCTTCCCATGGTCCCCTCCTTTTTCCTTGGAACAACCCGATCAAAGGTACCGTTGTGTCGGATGCTGGATTTGATCCCTATATTTAACTCGTATATCCTGTGAAATTCAAGATGTCAATCGCGTGAGGTGACCGATCCTTCGGAATTTAGAATTCTAAAATATGCCGCCTTTTTCCGATGGAATTTCTTGAAATCCGAAAACTGAGCAAGTTCTTCGGACGGGTGGTCGCCCTTGAAGACGTAGACCTCAGCGTCCCGCAGGGCGGCATTTTCGCCGTCATCGGCCCCAACGGCGCCGGGAAAACCACGCTGTTCAACTGTATCACCGGCGTCTACCCCCCCGATGCGGGAGAAGTTTCCTTCGAAGGTCACAGCCTGAACGGCAGGAAGGCCCACGAGCGCACCGCCCTGGGCATTTGCCGGACCTTTCAGAACATCCGCCTCTTCGGAAGGATGACGACGCTGGAGAACGTTCTGGTCGGCCGGCACTGCCGGACGCGGATTGGCATAACCCGTTCGGTCCTCCGCCCGCCTTTCCGCCGGTCGGACGAAGAGGTGAAAAGCGAGGAGCGGGCCCGGGAGATCCTCGACCTGATGGGTCTGTCCAAGCGCGCTGCCGTCCCGGCCGGCGGCCTTCCGTACGGAGAGCAAAGGCGGCTGGAGATCAGCCGGGCCCTTGCGAGCGAGCCCCGCATCCTGCTGCTGGACGAACCCACGGGCGGAATGAACCCCCGGGAGACTGAGGCGGTGATGGCTCTGATTGCGCGCCTGCGGGAGAGGGTTCAGACCATCTTGCTCATCGAGCACGACATGAAGGTGGTCATGGGAATCTCTGACCGGGTGACCGTGTTGAACTTCGGGTGCAAGATCGCCGAAGGAACCCCTGGGGAAATCCAGTCGAACCCGGAGGTGATCGAAGCCTATCTCGGCCGGGAGGAGTGAGTGAGCGGAAACCGGGAAATTCTGGCCGTGGAAAACCTGTCGGCCTCCTATGGCCGGATCGAGGCCCTCCGCGCGGCCAGCCTCCGAACCGGCGAGGGGGAGATCGTCACGCTCATCGGGGCGAACGGAGCCGGAAAGTCCTCGCTGCTGCGCGCGATCTCCGGCATCCTGAAGCCCAGATCCGGTTCGGTCCGGTTCCTGGGAGAGCCGCTCACTTTTCTTTCCCCTCACAGGATTGTCCAGCGGGGGATCGTCCAGGTTCAGGAGGGGCGGGGCATTCTGGGCTACATGACCGTCCTGGAGAACCTCGAACTCGGGTCCTACGTCCGAAAAGACCGGGAAGGCATCCAGAAAGACCTGAAAGAGGTTTTGCTGCGCTTTCCCATCCTGGAGGAGCGCCTCCAGCAGTTGGGCGCGAGTCTCAGCGGCGGAGAGCAGCAAATGCTCGCCATTGCCCGCGCCCTGATGGCCCGGCCCAAACTCCTGATGATGGACGAACCCTCCCTGGGGCTCGCGCCCAAACTCGTCAACGAGGTCTTTTCCATCATCCGGGGCCTGAAGAAAGAAGGAAAGACCATCCTGCTGGTGGAGCAAAACGCCCGCAAGGCCCTCCAATGCGCCGACCGGGGCTACGTCATGGAGTCGGGCGAGATCGTCATGGAGGGCTCCGCAAAGGAGCTGCTCGAAAGCCCGCGAGTCAAGGCCGCCTATTTAGGCGGTTGAGGGCGGTCCAGGATTATGGTGCTTTTCATCCAACAGCTGGTCAACGGGCTGATGCTGGGCTCCACCTACTCCATGGTGGCCATCGGCTACACCCTCATCCTCGGCACGCTGAACCTGCTCCACTTCGCTCACGGAGAGGTGTTCATGATGGGCGCCTTCATCGGCCTGCTCATGGTCCTGTTCTGGAAGGTGAACTTTTTCGTCGCCATTTTCGGCGGGATGCTGGGGGCCGCCCTCGTGGGAATTCTGGTGGAACTATTCGCGGTCAGACCCATCAAAAAGGAGCAACATCTGGCCCCCCTCATCTCCACCATCGGCGTGACCATCATCCTCCAGGAGGCGGCGCACTATTTCTCCGGCGGCGAGCCCCTGAGCTTTCCCCAAACCGTCCGCGTGTTGAACTTCGACCTGGGCGGCGTGCGGATCAATAGCGTCCAGCTCACCATCTTCGGCGTATCGGTCTTTTTGATGTTCGTTCTTCACCTGTTCGTGAAGAAGACCAAAATGGGCAAGGCCATGCGCGCGACGGCCGAAAGCCCGACGACGGCGGCTCTCCTTGGCATCAGCGTCAACCAGGTGACCGTCGCCACGTTCATCATCGCCTCCGCGCTGGCCGGGGCGTCGGGCGTCCTGGTGGGGCTGAGCTACAACGCGGTGACCCCAGGCATGGGGGTGCAATTCGCCATCAAGGGCTTCGCCATCATGCTGCTTGGCGGCCTGGGGAACATCTACGGGGCGATGCTCGGCGGTCTCATCCTGGGCGGGGTAGAAATCCTGAGCGTGGGGTACCTGGCCTCCTCTTACCGGGACGCCTTCGCCTTCGGCCTGATGATCCTCATTCTGATCTTCAAGCCCTCGGGAATCCTCGGGGTCAGCCTGAAGAAGCGGGCGTAGCCATGTTCAGCCTGGATTGGCCGACCGTCTTTCTCTCCATGGGCCTGCACATCATCATGGCCCTCTCCTTCTACCTGGCTTATTCCTGCGGCCTCCTCTCCCTCGCCCAGGCGGGCTTCATGGCCATCGGAGCGTACCTGGCAGCCTGGATGACGGTGGAAGAAGGCTGGAATTTCTACGCCGCATCCCTCCTGGGCGGACTGGCGGCGGGGGTCTTCGGGACGTTGGCGGCTTTGCCCGCCTTGCGGATTCGCGGCATCTATCTTCTCCTTCTCACCCTCGGCCTGAACGAGATCATCATCGTCTTCTTCTACAACTTCGAGCCCACCGGCGGAGCCGAGGGCTTCTACGGGATGCGGGGCTACACAAAGAACTGGAACGTCTGGCTCCTGGTCGCCGTGTTGCTGTTCTTTTTCGATCGCCTGGAACGCTCCCGCGTAGGCCGCGCCTTTGAAGCCGTCCATGCCGACGAGGGGGCGGCCGAGCTGATGGGGATCAACCTGACGACGACCAAGATCCAGGCCTTCTCGATCTCCGCCTTCATCGCCGGCGTTGGCGGGGCCTTCTGGGCGCACATCGCCCGCTCGAT
>JBHIBA010000352.1:0-4541 GCA_046758845.1 Nitrospinota bacterium | reverse complement strand
GCCTTCCGCCAGGACGCCACCATTCCCCGGCGCTTATTGTGCCGGTAGGAGACGATCCGGCGGTCTCTTGCAGCATATCTCCGAACGATCTCTTCTGTCCCGTCGGTGGATCCGTCGTCCACCAGGATCAGGCCAAAATCCTCATAGGTTTGCCCCAAGAGGGAATCCAACGCCTCCTCCAGGTAGCGGGCGTTGTTGTGAAGCGTCATCCCGATGCCCACTTCGGGGCCCTTCGCCCGCTCCTTCGCAACCGGCAGGCGCCCCACCACATGGCGGTAATGCAGCCCCTCTTTCGATTTCTCTCCTCGTTTGCTCCCTTTGACCGCGCTCGCATAGTCGGAATCCAGGACATCGAGCTCGCGGATGTCGTAGTACTCGCTGAGTACGGACCTCACGTTGGTGAGCTGTTTGTTGTAAGGGGAACGGTCGCGGTTCATGCTGTAGAGGGCGGGGCACTTGAGGTCCGATGCTCGCTTCACGTAGGCTCGGACCTGCTCTGTGGTCATCTCCTGAAAGGAGACCATGTTGATCGTGAGGTCGAGCCGGTCCGGCCTGAGGGCGTCTAAGGAGGTGCTCGGGGTGAAGATGAAATCGTGCTTCTGCCAATCGGCGAACAGCTCGGAATCCGCGTCCTCTCCGTAGAACGACATCCGGGACTGGGGGAAGGCGGCCTTGAGATACACGGCGGAGAAAAGGAACAGTTCGGGGAAGTCCACCATCAGGTAAGTGACGTTTGGAAACAGCGTCTTGAACTGATAGGCGAACCCACCCCAGCCGACCCCGATCTCCCACACGAGCCGACGCTCCTGGTTGCCCCGGAACGCGTCGAGGGCACCGGCCAGGTCCATCCCGATCAGAACCTCGAAGAATTTAAGGGTGTCAATGTTGTAGAGGTTCCCATCAATTTGAAACCCGAATCCGCCCAGGATGGGCGATTCTGGAACAAGGAGCTGTTTTCCCGCAATCCCAACGAGTTCCTGTAGTCTTGCTTTAAAGTTCCGTTGCTTGGCATCCTGGTTGGACCGGTAATCGTAGACCCGCGTCCCCGAGATGTGGAAGCAATGGTGGCGGAGCTTCCGGATGATGGCCGGCGTCGCGTCCAGCATGTAGTCCAGATTTGCGAGCTCCTCCCTCCAGTAATCGCTCGGCGAATCGGCGCCCCCCGGACGGGAGGACTCCATCTCCTTCATCTTCAGGACGCGCTCGCGCGCCCAAAGATAGGCTTGATACTCCGGAGAATCTTTCGGCGCCTCAACGCTCTTCACGGCCCACCTCGAAGGCTCCGAAACTGGTAAAGGACGTCCAAATGGCTCGCCCCTCATACGATCCGTTCCGCGGCGATGGGGATAGCCCGGTCGAGGAACTTCACGCCGCAAAGGAGAAGAAGGAGGAACGGAACAAGGAGCAGCCAGAAGAACAAATCCCCGCCGGCCGATCCCCCCACCAGCCAGTCGCGGGGGATGCCAATCAGATACGTGAGCGGGTTCCAAATGTTGATCGTTCGAAGGACGCCCCTTTCGGGCATGGTATAGAAGATGGGTGCCGTCCACAACAGGGCAGTGGAAAACAAGGGCAAGCTGTACCGGACGTCCAGATAGACCAGGGTGATGGGAATGAAGAAGATTCCGATGGAGAGGCCGGCCAGGATCAGCCCGGGCACGGCCAAGAGGGCCAGCGGAAGGGTCAGGGGGACGGTCAATCGAAAGAGCATAAAGGTGATGATCGCCATCACAGCATACAGAGATGTGTTGAACAAAACGTAGCAACACCCCGCCACGGGAATCGATAGGTACGGGAGGGAGACATCTCGAATGATCTTCCGCACCCGCCGCATGATCCACTGGGGGAACACCACCGCATCCCAGAAGATCTGCCAGGTGATGAGCCCGAGGAAGGCAAAGGCCTCGTATGGGACGGGCGTCTTGCCCCCCCCAAGGTTGAACTGTCTCCCCACCAATATGACCGGAACCCCCACAATGAGGACGCGGAAGAAGGCCCAGAAGTAGCCCAGGTAGGTCATGCGGTAGCGGTAGCGGAAATCCCGCAGGAACAATTGCCATCCCACCAAGAGGACCTGGGCCGCCCGAGTCCCCGCGCTCTCAGAGGCCAGGCCCGCCCTTTCTTCCCTTATCGCCGTCACAACGCCGCCCTCTTCGCCTTTTGAGGCAAGCTCGCTCCCGTTCGCGGTCGATTTCTCGGTGAGCCCTTGAAGTGGGAAGTGCCGGATTCGACGGCTCGAAATCGCCGCCACCTCGCCGTGCCCCTTGTGCACAGCCCGCTTGAAGAGGGCTTCGAGCGGGCGCCAGCAAATGCTGAGGTACCGCAGAGGGTCGCGCTGGCTGGGAATGTCCTCGTCCTTCGTGGCTCTCCTCCACCGGCTTCGGCTCTTGGAATCTGCTCTGCCCAACGCCACGTTCCGACAAAACGGGCCAGCGGGCCAAACGGGCGCAGCTCCGTTCCCCCGGTCAGATGGGCGAATCCACGCAAGGCTTTGAAAGATAAATGCTTATATGCCCACGGGGCGATAGGCCGCCGCCCCGCGAAATGGGACGCCGACCAGCCCGCGGATGGGAACCACAGCGTGGAGCTCCCCCCTCTCTGGCTCATAAAAAGGTGGCGCGGGAACAAGGACACCGAGATGGGCTTTCGGCGGCCGCAGAGGCTCTGTGCCACTGTCTCGGGGAGAAACAATAGCGTCTCCTTCTCGGTGCGAATGCGCCCACTCGCGCCCTCGCCGCGGTTTCGCGTCTGAGGCCCCTGCCAACCCGCCCCCGCCTCACACACTGAGGGTGCGTCGAGCATCACGGATTCGTCTATCCCGCCGGCCGCCTTCGCTCGCAGAGGCGCAAAAAACCCCCCTTCTCTGCTCGAGCACGGAATTTACTGGCTCAATCCTCTTCTGTCAATACATCTCGAGGAGATTCGCCCTTTTTTCGTTCTCGCATTTTCATCCCTTCGCCTGTGGAGACTCGGAGACTCCTCCGCGGCCGAGTGGAAATGCCGAAGAGGTAAAGTGAAGAGACTTCAGACTCCCAGCTCAGCCCTCCGGGCCCTTCCCCCGATGGCAACGGAGATCGCCAGGGATCGCCCACCTTGGTCGGCCTATGAGAACGGCGTGGCGATTTGCTCATCTCTGACGCTGAGTTTGGGATCGCACTCGAGCCGCTCAACCATTCTTCCCGGTCGACCGTGGGGACCGCGTCGGGGACGAAGCGGCCCGAACTTCCCATAGGCCGAACGTGCCGGTTGCGGACGCCCCTTCGGACTGTCGGCGTGGCAGAAGGCCCCCTCTGCGTGCTCCGCCTCTATAGCCTGCCGGCGAGATGGCGCGAATCGGGAGGCCCCCGTCGCCGCTTGGGCAAAATTGACCTGTCAGAGCCCGGTGTGCTAACTTGGCGCGGGCCTCCGGAGGAAGAGAGGGGGGGCGGGTGGCTCGTCCTCCTCCTTCGCGCGGCATCTCCATCCTCCCTGCGCCTTCTCCGCTCCCTCGGGAACAAACATGGCTCATTTCTCAGGCGAGTCTCTGAGGAGGAAATTCCAAGCTCTCTCCCTCCTTGCCGCCGGAGTGGCCCGATCGCGAGCGACCCTCATCCTTCTCGCTCTCTTCCTTTGCGTCGTCTCCTTCCTGCTTTCCTTGGACAACTATTGGGGCGTCGGCGATGACGCGTTGAACCTCTTCATGACGGGCCGGCTGATCGCCAATTTCGACACCGGCAATGCCTATTTATCCGAGTCCTTGAAGGTGTTGCAGCAGGCGGGGTTTCGGGAAGATGGCATCCTGAGCGTCGCCGCCCGCCAGAAGAACGTGCTGAATTATGTTTTCCCATCCTCCGCGTATCGTTTGGTTTCGGCCGGGCTCGAGCGAATGGGCTGGATCGACCCGAATGGGCATTATCCCCGGTTTGTCGCCGTATCTCTCTTTTTCGGATACGTCGCGTCTTTCCTGGCGGCGTTGGCCTTTTTCGGAACGATCCTCTTCTTCCTCAAGAAGGAGGTGCGCCTCTATGTGCTCTATACGATCTGTGCCGTCGGGCTGATGATCTACGTTTCCTCCTTTTTTATGACCAAGCCGGGATACTTCCGCGTGAGCGGCTTCCAATCGGTCTGGGAATTCAGCCGGAACTTCCTCTCCGCGTTCTTTTACCCCGGATCCACCTACGGGATGTTCGGGCCGACGCCGAGGAACAACTTGACGCTTCTGGTGCTGGGGGTGGGGGCACTCCGGCTCTCGGGTCGGCCGGAGCTCTCCTATTGGTTCACCCTGCCCGCCGTCTTGATGCACCGCCAGCAGGGTGCTCTTCTCCTCGCTTCGCTCTTGGCCATGGACATCCTGTTGAGGCCTCGGATCCTCATCCGACCTTTCTCCTTTGTCCCTGCCGCCCTGGCCCTAGCATATTTCGCCTATTTCGAGACTTTCTGGCAGATGGTCGGTCTGAGAACCGAGCATTACTTTCTGCTCGGGATATCGCTTCTCGCTCTGGTAGGACTAGAAGTCATCCCAAAACCCTTTTCAGCACGGTGAGGGCGCAGGCGAGATGGAC
>JBHIBA010000351.1:0-4563 GCA_046758845.1 Nitrospinota bacterium | reverse complement strand
TGGTCAATGACCTCTCGAAGGGTGAGCGCCAAAGATGCCCGGTTTGAGCCTACGCGCCTCCAACCGCACCCCGGCCGGCACGGCAGTGCCCAAAAAGCGCCACCCGCAGAAAACAAAAGCGAGTCTTTCACAGAAGGGGCAGGGCCCACGGCGGCCACATCGGGCCGCCGCTAGGAATCTACCCGCCCGAAACAAAACAGCGTCAGTGGTTTCTCAGCGCTCGGGGCCGGGCGAACCAGAGCGGCCACTTCTCAAAGTCCGCGTGGCGACCTCGTCCACCTCCCCCGCCTGTTCATGGATCTCCACGCCGTAATCCTCCCTGGCCTTTTCTCGGGAAAGAATGCCGCTTCGGACATCCTGGAGGACAGCGTCGGGTTTCCGCCGGTGAGGGTCCCCCCATCCCCCGCTACCCGAGGACTGGACGCGCAGGGTTCCGGGCCCCACTTCGACCACCCCGTAGGCGGGAAGGTCTCTTTCCGGCTGGCCGTCGGGACGAAAGGTGACGCGGGCTTCTTTCCCCGCTTTCCCACCGGCGATCCCATACCCGCTGGGGGTTTTCTGGCCCTCTCCGCGAAGGCATAGGGGTCCGGGCACAAGGAGGCGAACCTGGTAGTCGACACCCGTTCCACCCCTGTATTCTCCCGCCCCGCAGGAGTCTCGCAGAAGCTCGTGCCTCAGGAAGCGAACCGGATAGACGTGCTCCAGGCATTCCAGGTTCGGGATGATCATCCCCCCCATGTTGATGGGGGTCCCGATTTGGTCGATCCCGTCCCTTCCCCTCATGGCGCCGGCGCTGGCCATTCCGGCAAGGTTGAACAGGACGAAAACGCGCCCTTGGCGGTCCCGTCCTGAGAAGGTCGGGTTGGCCATTTTCCCCCAGCCGGCGCAAACCCGTTCCGGGGCGCACTGAGCCAGGGCCTTCCAGCAACAGTGCATGATTTCGTGGGCCGGATGAATGGTCGAGAAACTGACGGGCGCCGGCTCCTTGGGATTGACGAGGGTTCCCTCGGGAGCCACGACCTGGATCACCCGGTACATCCCCTCGTTGTGGGGGATCTGGGGGTCCACAACCGTCGCCAGCGCGGCGTAGACGGCCGAATAGGTGTTGGGCAAGGGGCTGTTCTTGTAGGCCGGAATTTGAGGGTCCGTTCCTGTGAAGTCCGCAACGAGATGGCTCCCCTGGACCGTCAGGCGGAGACGGATCCGGACGCTCCGGTCGGAGAAGCAATCGTTGTTCATCGTCTCGGTGACCTCGTAAACCCCGTCGGGAATCCCCTCCAACTCTTGTCGCATTCGTTGCTCCGCGTAATCCAGAAGGGCTTCACAATAGGTGCGCAGAAGGTTCCATCCATGCTCCCGGATCAGCTCCCCGACCCAGGCGAGGCCTCTCTTGACGGACCCTATCATTGCCCCCAGGTCACCGGCCAGGATGTCCGGGCGGCGACAATTGGTCTTCAGCAACTCGAGTACGTCTTTTCGCAACACCCCGCTGTCTTCCAGCTTCAAGGGCGGGATCCGCAAGCCCTCATGGAAGATCTCCTTGGCGTCGGGGAAGTAAGTGCCCGCGGCTCCGCCTCCGATATCCATCTGATGAGAGCGAATGCAGGTGAAGGCCACCAGCCGGCCTTCGGCGAACACCGGCCCGAAAACCGTCCAATCCGGCAGGTGATTTCCCCCCGCGGTGTAAACATCGTTGGAGACGAAGATGTCCCCGGGCTGGATGTCCCCCCGGAAAAAGTCAATGAGAGCCCGCACGGCGAATCCGCCTCCCCCCGTGTGGATGGGAATGCCCTCCGCCTGAGAAAGAAGTCTTCCGCCGGCGTCCGTGAGGAAGCAGGAGAAATCATGGGCCTGGCTGGCGATGGAGCTTCGGGCCGTCCGGGTCATAACGGCCCCCATGCGGTGCGAGATCCCATCCAGCCTCTGCTGGATGATGGTCAGGGTTGCGGGGTCCATGGCGGAGCTCGGAGAGTCCATATTCAGCCCGTTCCCTTCAAGAGCAGATAGTTTCCGTAGGCATCGACCTCTACCCTGTCCCCAGGGGCGACCCACAAAGTCATGGCGGGCTCCTCGATGACCGCGGGACCCGATAGCCGGTCCCCGGGCCCCAACGAGTCACCCGGGACAACGGGCGCGGAGACGGCTGAACCCGGGGCGTCCAAAGACACCCGCCGGCGGCGATCAAAGCGCTCGGCCTCCGTTCCCTCAGAAACGGTCCGCTCCCGGGGTGGCGAAAGGGGCGTAGGCGCGATGGCTGTCAGGCGAAGGTTGGAAATTTCAATGACGCTCTCCGGGTCCCGGTGACCATAGAGGGCCTCGTGTTGGTTGTGAAAGGAGGCGGCCAGTGATCGCAGAGCGTTGGCGTCCTCGACGTCTGGAAGGGCCACGGAGAGGTCCCAATTCTGGCCCCGGTAACGAAGGTCCGCCAGGAGATCCATCGCGACCTCCTCAAGAGGCACACCCATCTCCAAGAAATCGTCTCGGGCGAGGCCCGTCAACCGTTGAAAACCGCTCCTCAACGCATCCAGGGACATGGTCGACAGATCCCCGACAAAGCTCCGTACGTAGTCGCGGCGAAGGTCTGCACAGAGGAGACCGAGCGCGCTGAAGACAGCGGCATTGCGGGGGACGTAGACTCGGGCGATCCCCAGGGCTTCGGCGACGGCGCTGGCGTGGAGGGGTCCGGCGCCTCCGGCCGCAATCAGCGTGAACTCGCGCGGATCCCTGCCCTTCCGAACGCTGATCATCTCGATGGCGCTGATCGTGTTCTGGTTGGCGATCCGGATGATGGCGAGCGCGGCCTCGGTCGGCGAAAGGCCGAGAGGACCCGCAATGTTCCGGCGGATGACCTCCTCAGCCCGCGCGAGGTCCAGCTTGATTTCCCCTCCTAGAAAACTATCCGCCCCCAACCTGCCGAGGACCAGATTCGCATCCGTGACGGTAGGCTCCTGTCCCCCGCGTCCGTAACAAACCGGCCCAGGGTGCGCCCCGACCCCGCGTGGGCCGACCCGTAGCATTCCCCCCGCATCGACAAAAGCAACGCTGCCCCCGCCCGTCCCGATGGTTGTCACCTCAAGAGAGGGAGCGGCGAGGTGATAGCCTTCGATCTCCAGACCGTCGGAGGTGTAAATGCTTCCGTCCGCAACGACAGTCACGTCGCAGCTGGTCCCTCCCATATCGAAGACCAGAAGGTTCGGAGCGCCCAGGCGTTCTCTTGATTGGAGGGCAGCCGCCGCGACCGCGGCAGGGCCCGACAGAATGAGAAGTCCCGGCTGGCGGACGCTCCTCGGGATGTCGATGACCCCCCCGTTGCCCTGGAGGATGAGCGGCTGGACCTCTAAGCCCCGGGTTCTCAGCTCTGAGTCCAGGGCCTCCAGGTAAGAAGAGGCCCCTGGAGCGACGTAGGCGTGGATGGCGGTCGTCGAAACCCGTTCGTACTCTCCCATCACGGGATGAACTTCCGAGGAGAGCAAGACGGGGACATCGGGCATCCGGGCGATCACCCGGCTCCTCACGGCTCTTTCATGGTCGCCGGTCAAGTGGGCGTTGAACAGGCAAATCGCAATCGCCTCCACGCCGTGGAACTTAAAAGTGTTCAGGGCTTCCTCGACGCTCTCTTTATCCAACGGTTCGAGGGGCTTTCCAAAGCTATCGGTCCGCTCACGAACCCCGCATCGGAGGTGGCGGGGCACAAGGTCCGGCGGAGAGGGCGCCCTCATGTCCCAGATGGACGCCCGGATCCCTCGGCGAATGGCCAGGGTGTCGCGAAATCCTTCCGTCGTGATGAGGCCAACGCGGGCCCCTGCGCGCTGGACCATCAGGTTCGTGCAGACCGTGGTCCCGTGGACGAAGGAGGAGCAACTGTGCAATAGCTCGGGCACATCCTTGCCGAGCGTCGCCGCGGCCTTGGATAACCCCTGAAAAATCCCCTCCAGCGGGTTGGCCGGCGTTGTGGGGACTTTTAGAGATATCACTTCGCCCGTGGACTCCCGCACAACCACGACATCGGTAAACGTACCGCCCACATCCACTCCGATTCGGACGAGATCTGTCACCGGCCTTCTCCCCAATCTGTCCTTTTCGGTCGTATGCGAGAACCCACCCAGTGACATAATATAATTTTGGGGATGAATTCAGGGAAATCTGTCCTTCAAGAGAGCCGCGCCGGAGCCTGAATTTCTGGACGACCGGCACTGCGCGGGAGGATTCAACCTGGCATCGCTCCTTTTCGGAATCGGCGTCTTCCCGCCGGAAGCGAAACTCTCCGCCCTAAAAGTCGTAGAAGCGGTTCGGGAAGCGGAAGAGGCGGGCTTTGATCGCGCCTGGATTGCGGACAGCCAGGGTCTTTTCCGGGACCTTTACGTCACGCTCACCCTATGCGGCACCCGAACCGGGCGGATCCAACTGGGCGCCGCGGTGACGAATCCAATCACTCGCCACCCCGCCGTCACGGCCCGGGCCATCTCCACCTTGGATGAGATCTGGCCGGGGAGAATCCTTCTGGGCGTAGGGGCGGGCGACACCTCCATGAAGCACTTGGGAGTCGATCCGTTGCGCCCCCAA
>JBHIBA010000350.1:0-4570 GCA_046758845.1 Nitrospinota bacterium | reverse complement strand
CTAGAAGACTTCCAACCTGCGGCCCCAGCCTCGACGTCAGCTTCTCCAGGGCCAATTCCTGCTCGCGAAGGACCTCCTTCAACGCTGCCCGATCGACCACGATGAATCGATTGGTCTTGTTGAGCTCGCTCACCAGCTGGGCCGCAAGGCCGCCCCCGATGTCCCAACCGCCGTATTTGGCCAAAAAGGCGCCGGTGGCGGTGAACTTAGAAACAGCGATGGTTTTTTTCGGGCCGTGATAAGGTGGATAGGTTGGCGGATTGCCGGTAGTTGGCGGATTGCCGGTATCGGTAGAATTCGTGGGAGAAGTTGCACATCCGGCTGCAAACAAAAACGCCGTGGAGAGTGTGGCTAATTTTCGAAAAGACCTCATCCCCCCTCCCCCCTTCTCAGTCTCCTCGCTCTTCCCTCAGGGCTCGCAGCTTCCGCCCCAATCTTGTAATCTGCTCGTCCACTACGCCGTCGTCTGCCTCCCACGGAACAATGGGGACGACTATGTGCCTGTCATGAAAGGGCGGGAGACCGAGCGTCCGGGTGTGCCCGAAAAATACGCGACCATGAATGAAATGCCTCACCCCTGTGACTACGGTCCGGCGGCCACCTGGGCCGAAAAATCCTTGGTGGAAGAAAACCGCGTTACCCATTTTGAGATCTCGGAGGTGGAAAATTCGGAAATGGCCGGCTTCAGACGCAGTTGGAAGGCTCAAAACGGATAAAACCAGGGCGATAAGGACGAAAGACCGCTTCATGCCATTCCCGCCTTCGGAGCGAGATTGCATTCCACTGATCTCCTGCGGAGATCGCTCTCCACACTGGAATCGATACGCTAGACTTAACCTGAAAAGATATCTCTTGTCAATTCGCCGTTTAGCGAAAACTCACCGAAAGTCGTTCTCCCCGTGTCGCAGAGGCTGCACCTTTCAATAACTGGAATCTGGGACTGGCCGTCTGCGGATCGGCTCAGGCTGGAGCCGATCGCCGAGGAAGACAAGGATAAGATCATGTGGAAAAACACAGCGAGACTTTGGAAGATCAAAGCGTAGAGACGCCACGTCCCCTTTGGGAGGAAAAGTAGATGGAGCCTACGCCGGAAGAGAGGCGAGTCCTCGGGTGGATCGACTCGCACAAGGAAGATGCAATCCGCTTTCTTCGAGACCTCGTTCGAATACCGAGCCTAACCGGGGAAGAAGGGAAAGGCCAACGGTTCATCGCGGATTATCTGAAGGGCATGGGAATCGAGGTCGAGACCTGCGTCGCCGATTTGAGGGCCTTGGAGGGTCATCCCGAGTTCATTCCGGTCGATCCGGAAGTGAACGTCGGCAATTATGGGGAACGGCCCAACATCATTGGAAGGTACAGAGGGTCAGGTGACGGACGGTCCCTCCTGTTATTTGCGCACGTCGATACCGTTCCGGCGGGGGAGGGGTGGGATTTTGACCCGTTCGGCGGGGAGATTGCCGACGGCCGGATGTATGGGCTGGGGGCGGCTGACATGAAGGCCGGCATGGCCTCCTCCTTTTACGCCCTGAAGGCCTGCGTCGAGTCGGGGGTGCGCCTGAGGGGAGACGTCCTTTGCATGAGCAACATCGAAGAGGAGATCGGCGGCAGCGGCGGCATTCTGGCCTGTGTTGAGAAGGGGTACCGGGCGGACGCGGCCATCCATCCCCATCCGGGAGAAGGGAAGCCTCCGCTTGTCCTCATCGCATCTTCGGGCGTCTTGTCCTTCCGGGTAAGGGTGCAAGGGAAGACGGTCCATGGTTTTCAGGCGCACATGGGGGTGAACGCCATTGAGAAGGCATTCCGCATCGCCGAAACCCTATGGGAGCTTGACCGGCACCGGGCGGTGACGGCGCGCGAGGAGCTGACAGAGGCGGTTTACTACTTGACCGGAAGGCCCGTCCGCGCGGTGAATCTCTATCTGAGTGCGGTCCGGGGCGGCGGGTGGCTCTACCAGGTTCCGCCGACATGCGAGATGGATTGGGTCTACACCTTCCCCAACAATGAAACCCTCGAGGCCAATCAGGTCCTCATCGAAGAGACCGTCAACGCGGCCGCAGCCGCGGACCCGTGGTTAAGAGAGAACCCGCCCGAGCTTAAGTGGCTCTCCGTCAAGTTCAGTCCATGCAGAAACGATCCCGACCATCCCTTCGTCTCTCTGGCGGCTGAATGCATACGTTTTGCGAGCGGAGAACAGGTGCACCTGGCGGCCACGCCCGTGGGAAGCGACATGCGGGTGCCTTGCATCTATGGGAAAATGCCAACGATCAATATCGGCCCCCTGGGGGGACAGATGCACGCTCCAAACGAGTGGGTGGATATCGCCTCCTTCGTAACGTCGGTCAAGATGTTCTCTCTTCTTCTGATGCGGTGGTGCGGGGTGGCGTCGTAAGGGGCCCACGACGGTTCATGGACCCGTGGGGACCGCCCAGGCCTGGGGATCGGTCCTCCGCAAAGCTCCATTTTCCGAGTCAGGGTTCCACGCCGGAGCAGGCAGGGGCGAAGCGGGGCCGGGGCTTCATCCGTAAATGAGGAAGCCGGGATTATCGCACAGCATCTGGCGGATTTCCCGGAAGGAGAATCCCTCTTCGAGGAGCATCTGCACGTAGGTCCGAAGGCACTCCGCGGGCGGGGCGTTGAAGAGCTGGCCGGCGTCGCTGGTCAGGATGGCCCGGTCCGGTCCCACCCGGCGAATGGCCGCCGCCAATTCGGGCAACGAAACGCAAAAGAACTTCGGGCATATATCCCAGTAGGCGTAGTTGATATAGGCCCCCGCCTTGACGATTTCCTCCTGGGCCGCCACCGGGATCCTGGTGAAGAACGGATGGTCCACGACGACCTTCTTGATTCCCATATCCTTGCACGCCCGAAGCAGGGCGCGGATCTCCTTCAGGGAAGTGTGGCCCGCGCTCACGATGATGTTGGCGTCGGCGATCAGTTTCAGGATGTCCAGAACCGCGGGAAGGACTTTCCCTTCGTCATCGATGATGCAAAGGGGCGGTTGTCGCGCGTACAGGGCGCCGATCGGCCCTGCGGTCTCATAACTGCCCACGCCCCCGATGGAGCCGAAGAGTTCCTTATGGTAAGCCGCGTCGGTCGTTGGCATGAAGACCTTCTTTCCGCCCACTTTGATGACGGCATCCACGCAAAACGGGTTGAGCCCCCCATGCGTATAGTCCAGGGTTGTGCTTCCGAATATATCGATCCCCTCCACGGCGCGTCGGGCAAAGTGGGCGCGGGACGCCGTTTCCAGCTGATGCGACTTGGTGATGATGGCGCGGAAACAGTATTCTTTGGCGAGAGTGGCCGCTTCCACATCGTCCACCATACGCGGAAAGACGTCGGGATTCGTGTGGACGTGGATGTCACAAGCCCCCTGCAGGATCTCTAGGTCGGCTCGCACGCGCTCTCCTCGGCGGATTCCTGCCGCAACCCGGTGACCTCTTGGCGTGGACTCATCAACCGGAGTTGACGGGCAGGGCGTCACATAAGCCCAAGGAGGCGGGCGGCGTTGTTTCCCAGGATGTTGTCGATGTCCCCTTGGGCGATCTGTGGCAGCCCGAGTTGGCTGGCCACGTTGTTAATCTGCTCGTAGGTCGCCATGAAGTTCTTCGGTATGCACAGGCGGTATTCGCTGCCGTACAGGGTCCGGTCGAGTCCGACCAGATCCCTGCACATCAAGAGCGCCCGGAGAAGGGTCTCGGGGGGAAGGGTGCACCAGTAGGCCATCTCGGTGTAGAAATTGGGATGCTTGGCCACCACACATACCCCCTCCTCCCACCAGGGCCATCCGGTATGGGCGACGAGGACCTTGAGTTCGGGATAGCGGATTCCCACCGGATCCAGAAGATGGGGGCGCTGAAACTTCATCGGGGCGTTCACGCTCGGCGTCCAGCCCATGTGGAACTGAACGTAGATGCCGTAATCGATGGCGCGCTCGTAAAGCGGATACAAAAAGGGGTCCCCCGGATCGAAGTGGTTGTATGTGGGCATGAGCTTCAGGGCCTTCATCCCGAGTTCGTTGATGCAATGGTCTAGCTCATCCAGGGCTTCAGCGATTCCGCGCATGGGGTCGATCCCCGCCACTGCAATGAACTTCTCGGGATACTGCCGCGCCAGACCAGCGACGTAATCGTTGGGAACGTGCGGGTTTGGCTTATCCGGACTGGGGGAGGTGCGGCGGAAGTCATAGGCCATGATGCACGCCCGATCCAGCCTGGCTTCCTCCATGTCACGAAGCAGGGTTTCGGGGCGGACCGGCTCGCGCGCCACGGGACGCTCCTGGCGCGTCCCGTCGGGACCGTAGGTGTATTTCCAGGGACGGTATAGCTCCTGTCCCCACCAGACAGGGATATGATTCGGCACCTCTCCTACGTGGACATGCACATCAATCCGCACCGAAGATCCTCCAAACAGCGACTTTAATAGGCAGGAGGGCATGTTAGCCACCGTCGCGCTCGCCTGTCAACGGGTTGTACTGGCTCAAGACATATGAGACACGGACGGTGAGCCCGCCCTCTGGCGCGAGGGAGATTTGAGAGGAAACGTCTTTGCGGGGGGCGCTTTTTGGGCA
>JBHIBA010000349.1:0-4624 GCA_046758845.1 Nitrospinota bacterium | reverse complement strand
ATATAGACGTCTCGCACGCCTGAGCGGCGAATCGTCTCCTTCACGATCTCGGCGACTCGCTCCCTGGTCTCGGGGAGGTTCAGCCGGATGGCCACGGCGGAGCGTTCCAGCCGGTCCAGGTGCTCCCGCAGCTTGAAGATCCGCCCGTTCGTCGCCGTCAAGCTCTCGAAGACGCCGTCGCCGTAAAGAAAGCCGTGGTCGAAAACGGACACCTTGGCTTCGCCCTCAGGCAGAAACCGGCCGTTTATGTAGTGCAAAAATGCCATCAAATTACCCGAGGTACTTCAAAACTCATCGAGGTCGAGCCGGACTTGCTTCAAGATGCGGGCGAGGGTAGAGCGCTTGACCGGCCGATGGGCAGGGATCATCAATTTGAGGATCTCCGTTTCCAGGTGGCGATGCAGACGGAGATGGCTTCCTCTGCGGACGACAACCCACCCGGCGCGCTGGAGGGCGGAAACGATTCTCCGATAGTCAAGGGAGGGAACTTCCGTCATAAGACCAGTTCCCGAACCTCAACTCCCTCCCCTTTCACCAAGTCATCATCGACGGTGTCAAGATAGAGTTCCACGGCCTCCTTGATGTTTGCCATGGCCTCCTCCACAGTATCTCCCTCACTGATGCAGCCCGGAAGCGACGGAACGTAGACCGTGTACGCTCCTTCTTCACTTCGTTCGAGAACAACGGCCAGTTTCATTTCACTTCCGTCCACAAACCTGCCTTCATCCAAGCAACCCCTACAAATTCACTGTCACATTTAACTCACGCTTCCCATTACGCAATCTTAAGTCCTTACAGTCCCGCTCAAAAGCCTATTTCTCATCATTCTGGAAGCAAATCTCCTCCATCTGTAACTCCCCCAACGGAGTAAGCTTTCCCTTGAACCGCAAAACTTTGATGCCTTGCCAGGCCGGGCTGGCGAGTTCAAAATCTATAGTGACAGTCCGAAAATCATCGGACTGCCCAAAATTACATATAAAGTTTCGAGAAACAAAGATGTTCGAAACGCTTCCTGCTGCTATCTGTTTCCTTTCCTTCATTCTGAAAGACCCATCTAACTCTTCGTAAATATCTTCAGATTGGTCTATAGCAATCTTTTGATGCCCAGGCCAAGCACTGCGCACGTCGTAGGAAAGATCAATGTTAATGATTTCTAGACTATGTTTCGTCCAGAGATTAAAATGAACTTTTACAAAAAACTCCTCTATTTTTCCAGGTTCGCCGCTTTTGAACCTATAAAATATATTTTCGCCCATACTTTGAATCGGTCGAATCTCGAAAAGTTCGGCGACCGTAAGCTGCGGCGCTGGGCTTTCTACCAGTTCGTCGCCGGGAGTTACGACTTGCGAAAGCTGTCCAATTGCCACCTGTGCGAAAAGACGATCCCGGTGCCTTTTTAACTCGGACGGTCGAAACTGGGTGCCTCGGGGATGCTTTTTGTTGTAGGATCCGACCTCCGCGTGACAATCGAAACAAAGAGGAATACCATTCTCCGGATCGTCTGCCCCTCCTTGTTCCGTTGGAACAATGTGGTGGACTTCGAGTTTGTTTCCTTTGTACGCCCCGCAGAGACAGCATCGCCTA
This sequence comes from Nitrospinota bacterium, assembly GCA_046758845.1. Classification (GTDB taxonomy): domain Bacteria; phylum UBA8248; class UBA8248; order JACPRG01; genus JBHIBA01. Next base: position 3,040 of record JBHIBA010000349.1, on the reverse strand, counting down.
CCAGCCTTAACCAACAGTTCCTCGCGCACACTTATATGAAAAGCCATGTCAAATACCCTTCCATAGCTTTATCGTTCTGGTGCTCGCAGGCGGATACAGTGCAAATACAAGAATTGAGTCACAAAATGGGGGTTCACATGGCGCACCAGCCGTCGTCCACGACGAGGTCGATGCCGTGGACGGCGCGCGCGTCCTCCGAGGCCAGGAACACGGCGGCCCCCGCCATCTCCTCCACCGAGATGTAGGCTCGGCCGGTCGGGGTGTAGCTCTCCAAGAGCTTCACGAACTCGGGGTTCTTCTGCAGATGCAGGTTCAGCGGGGTCGCGGTGTTGCCGGGGGAGATGGAGTTCACGTTGATGCCGCACTTGGCGACCTCCGCCGAGAGGGCCCTGGCAGTCATGTAGACGCCCCCCTTGCTGGCGCAGTAGGGGACGGCGTTGGGGAAGGCGTGCGTCGCGGCGATCGAGGCCATGAAGATGATCTTGCCGTATCGCTTCTCCTTCATGATGGGCACCACCGCCTGCGCCGTCAGAAAGCTGCCTTTCAGGTTGATATCGATGGTCGTGTCCCACTCATCCTCGCTGTACTCCTCAATGGGCCTGTTGATCATCCTGCCGGCGTTGCTGACGAGGATGTCCACCGTCCCGAACTCGCTGACCACATCTTTGACCAGCGACTGAACTTCGGTCTTTTTCGACACGTCGCACCGAATGGCCTTGGCCGTCCCGCCGTCCTTCACCACCTTCTCGGCGACCCTCTGGCCGAGCTCGGGTTTGCTGTGATTGACGACCGCGACCTTCGCGCCCTCGCGGCCGTAGGCATAACAGATGGCCTCGCCAATCCCCTGAGAGCCGCCGGTCACGATGGCCACCTTGTCCTTCAGCTTCATGGCCGAACTCCTCTGTTTCGAATGAACGCCCCTTCCCGGTTCTGTCAATCATTCTCGGCGGGCGCCCTCGCCCCGCTCTCGGCAAGGGCCTTTCGCCGCTCGGCGGTGGCCGCCCCATCGATGTTCCCCGCCTCGTCAAAGACGATGCCATAGACATCGTGGGCGCGCTCTTTCGCGATCCACGCCTCTTCGACGTCGTGCCTTACCTTCTCCAGAGGCCGCTGGTAAGGCGGGCCGTAGCCGCCCCCGCCCGCGGTGTAGGATACGATGGTCTCCTCCGGCTCGAGGATGATGTTGGCGCAGGCCGGAAGCTCTTTCAATTCTCCGCCGACGGTCCTGCGGTAATTCCGGATCTTGGCGCCGTCGAGTCCGCCCAGGGTGCCCTTGGCATTGTTGATCGCGCCGTCCGCGATGTAGGCCACTTCCAGCTTGCCGCCCCCCACCGGGCCATATTCGCAGTAGCCGGCGGGCGCCCCCGTCGTGCGCCCGGCCCCCTCGGTGTCGGGGACAAGCCGCCGCGCATTGACGAGGATGGGGAAGTGGAGCTCGTCCAGCTCCACGCTGTCGATGAAGCACATGCCCGAGTTGCCGGCGTGGCAGATGGTCAGCCAGGCGTCCGTCTTCGCGGCGCCCGCCCCTCCTGTGTCCAGCATGAAGATCTGATTGACGAAGGGTGCGTTGCTGTTTCGGGGATCGAACCCGGAAATGACGCCCATCGAGGCGGGGAAAAAGGGGCCGCACTCGGCCAGTCCGAGCCCGTCCTGGATTTTGGAGAACGCCCGCTGGACGGGGTTGGTCACACGGTCGGCCAGATTGGTGGTCGCCACGGACATACTGGTCGGGTGCTTCCCGCCTCCTGCGACGCAGCCCTCCCGGATGTGGACTTTGATGCGGCGGAAGCTGCCCGCGTTGGTCGGGACGGCGTCCGGGATGCTGTTAAAGATGCCGATCATGGCGGCCGTGCGCGCGCACCCTTCACTGAGGTTGAGCCCGCAGCGCATGGCGTCGGGGTTGTCGGTGAGGTCCGCCTCGATTTTGGCGCTTTCGCCGTCGATCCTCACCCCCACCGTGATCGGGATTCCCTCCGGCGGGGTCCCCGGCACCGGGTCGTGGGTGCTGGTCGCGGTGGCGTAGCCGCTTGGCAACTTCCGGATGGCGGCGATCATGAGTTTTTCGCTGTAGTCGAACCACTCGCGCGCGAAGGCGTGCAGGGTCTCCCAGCCGTATTCCTTCGCCATGGCCAGGACCTCGCGCTCGCCGATGCGCGCCGCGCCCACCATGGCCAGATAGTCGCCGTACCACTGCTCGGGGACCCGGATGCGCATCTGACACATCCGGATAATGTCGTGGATTTCCTCGTAGTTCTCCTGGACCTTGACAGCCGGGAAGATGAGGGCGCCCTCCTCATAAACGTCCCGCGCGTGGCCCATGTAGGTGGTCGGCTGGGAGTTGCCACAGTCGGCCTGGTGCGCCTTCACCCAGACGGTAAAGTGATGCGCCCCTTTCTCATCGATTACCGGCACCAGAATCGTATGGTCCGCCGGGTGGGAGCACCCGTGGTAGGGCGAGTTGTGCAGGAAGGCGTCACCCCGCTTGAGGTCGGGGTGAAGGCGCATCATGGCGCGCGCCATGAGGTCCGCACCGCTCAAGACGTGAATGGGGAGGGTTTCCGCCCCGGTGAGGAGCTCGCAATCCCGCGTAATGACACTGCTAGAGAAGTCCTTCGCGACGTTCAGAACGCCCGACCGCCCCGTGCGGAAGATCGTATTGGCCATCTTGGTCGTGACCGCTTCGAACCGCTTGTTCAGGACGGCGAGGGTAACCGGGTCGAGCTTGGCGGGCTTCTTGCTCCTGACTTTCCTGGCTGGCGTCACCGCGGCTGCCGACCTCGTCCTCGGTTTTGTGCGCGCGTTCGTCTTCGATTTTGCGCGGGCGCTTCTCTTCACGTTCGCCTTTGCAGTCGTCTTCGCCTTTGCGCGCGTCTTCACACTCGGGCGGGTTTTCATTCTCGCTCTTGAACGCGGGCTTGTCTTCGCTTTGCCCTTCTTCCTCGCCATGTATCCAGTCCCTCAGCTATCTGAGAATCAGAATTCTCCCCTGCGGTCTGCCCGGACGCCTTCTGCGGCCGGTCTTTGAGGGCGCGCTTTCTAG
>JBHIBA010000348.1:0-4634 GCA_046758845.1 Nitrospinota bacterium | reverse complement strand
TGATGCCGCCATCCTATGACAGCATTCCAGGAGGTGTCCACCAAAAATCGAGGCCGTAGGGGAGCCCCCTTCGACTTCGCTCAGGGCAGGCTCTCGCGGGCTCCTGACGGGAGGGCTAATGGGCGCGGACGGGAGTCACCGACTCTCGCCGCGCCCCTACGACCGGCGGGCATTCCGGCAAAGACAGGAGCCATCGAAGGGGCACAGACAACCGACCCAGCCATACCGACGCCCAACCCAAGCAGGCCCGGCCACGCAGTGCCGGGCCGTCAGAAGTTTTCGGGGGGGGTCCAGGGGGGCGGCTTACAAAAAGCGCCCCCTGGGAATCTGCGCTTTCATCTCCACCCACAGCGATGTAGCGCGCAGGCTTTAGCCTGCGCCGAACAAGCCGGCGCTAGAGCTTAGGGGACGTGATGCTAAATGACGCCCGCCTTGCGGAGCCGGGCGATCTCCCCATCCGTTCGGCCGAGGAGGTCGCGGAGGACTTCCGCAGAGTGCTCGCCGAGAACCGGCGGGGGTGAGTGGACTCCGCCCGGCGTCTCGGAGAGCTTGACGGGGACGCCCGTCAGGGGGCTCCTGCCGGCCACGGGATGATCCACTTCGACCACCATCTCCCGCGCCAGGATCTGGGGGTGGGTCAGGACCTGGGCGAGGTTGTTGATGGAGCCGCAGGGGATGCCCCTGGCTCGCAGCTTCTCGAGCCAGCTCTCGCGGTTATCCCCGGACAGGATCTCGCCGAGGATGCCGGTGAGGGCCTCTGAGTGCTCGACCCGCTGAGCGTTGGTCTCGTAATCCGGGCGGCGGGCCAGGTCCGGACGCCCGATGACTTCGCAGAATTGGACCCAGAGGGAATCGTTTCCGACCGCGACGTTGATGTAGCCGTCCGAGCACGGGAAGGTTCCGTAGGGGACGATGCTCGCGTGGGCGTTGCCCGTTCGGGGCGGGGGCTCGCCCGTGGCGAAGTAGATGCCGGCCTGATACATGAGGAGGGCTACCTGGCAGTCGAGCATCCCGATGTCCACCTTCTGGCCGACTCCCGTCCGCTCGCGCGCGTAGAGCGCGGATACGACGCCGTACGCCGTCACCATCCCCGCGACGATGTCGGCGATGGGGACGCCGACCTTCATCGGGGGGCCGTCGGGCTCGCCGGTCAGGCTCATGACGCCGCCCTCGCCCTGAATGACGACGTCGTAGCCCGGATGGTCCCGGAGGGGACCGCTGTGGCCGAACCCCGAGACCGAGGCGTAGATGGCCCGGGGGTTGATCCGCCGGATGTCCTCGTAGCCGAAGCCCAAGTTCTCCGCCGTCCCCGGGCGGAAGTTCTCGGCCACGACGTCGGATCTTTCGATCAGCTCGGCGAGGATGGTCTTACCCTCCGGATGCTTGAGATTCAGCGTGAGGCTTTTCTTGTTGCGGTTGATGCTCAGGAAGTACGTGCTCTCCCCCTGAACGAAGGGGGGTCCCCATTTTCGGGTGTCGTCGCCGACGCCGGGCATTTCGACCTTGATGACCTCGGCCCCGAGATCGGCGAGCATCATCGTGGCGTAGGGCCCGGCCAGGATACGGGTCAGGTCCGCCACCCTCACACCTTGAAGCGCCTGCGGCATGTCGTTTGCCTCGCTCGCCAGTTCATCATGCAAAAAAAGACCGCCGCGGCGTCGGTCGGGGTAACCTCCCCGGCCACCCCGGCGGTCCGTCCGCGAGTGCATCTTGCGGACCAAATCCAAGTCTGACCAGGAGCCCCGATTCGACACCGCATCGGGTAGCACTACGGTTCTGAAGACTAGAAGGCCCGGCGAGATGTCCTCCCCGAACTCCGGCACTCAAAACTGATAATGGCAAATTCTGGAGTCCGTGCAAAGTCGAGAACAGACCCAAATGCACAGAACATCTAGAATTTCTTAGAAATTTGTTTTCGAACCTTCGATATCCGAGTTCCTATATCAATTCTACAAGGGCATCCGCCTGAGATCCGATTTAGATATTTTTTTCTTTGACTGAAATCATCAAGCAGGTTCCTTTTCATTAATTCGATGATCAGGCGACGGCAAAGCCTCTGAAAGTCCTCCGTGAGAACTCGGATTTGCTCTTCTTGAACATATGCCCTTCCGTGGACAACTACGTGTCTCCATTCGAAAAACCAGACGCATTTTTCGTGATATGATTGATTGTGTTCAGGCTTCAAAATCGCCAACAAGCGCCGCGCAAAATCTGGTGTATTTGATTTAACATCCCTTTTGACATCTTCGACAGGAAAGAGGAGGCTGTCAAATGCCGTTGCAAGCGCTAGTAATCGATCCACGTATCGCGGATAAAAATAATAATTCGAAAAGCTACGTAGGGCTACAAATTCATAAAGATTGAATTTTTCGGCCCTTCGAAGGTGGGCCTTTAACCTTGGTCCATCACTTCTGGCAATTGATAGGGGCTTCTCCCTATATCTTGGATTTTTCCAGGGTAAATACCAGTTTACTGAGTAACAACCCCCCTGCCGACTTTCCAGAATTCTACAAAAAGGCGTGACCACGTACCCTTCTTTGAACAAGCGAAGTAGAATCAAGGTCTGGTCTAAAGCATTCCGCCAGAGCTCCTCAGCAGGAATCTTGCACTGCGCGACATGAGTCCATTTTATATGTCTTGTCAAGCGTCGTGGGGTTCTCTCTCTTCCTACTAGAATTTGGCGAAATTGTTTTGCTTCCCCAGCTTTTTTGATGATACGCCAGCCAGACTCCGCTAGATGGATATCTTCGAACCCGGTTCCAACCGAAATATCACCTAGCGGTATCTCAGCAGTAAATTCCATGCTCTCGGCTCCGATGAATCACAAATCAGATATTATGGGATTGTTGGAACCAATTTTGAACCGGAGGGATCCCCTGCTCCGAAAGCGCCTTCCCAAAGCAAAACACAAAGCCCGCAACAACAAAGTATTAAGAATCAATAGGTTATCTCTCAACCACAAGCACATACCTGATATGTTCCTTACTGGTCAAAACATCAGCTCGGGAAGACCCACGGGCTTCTCACGCCTTGCCGGCGAAGTGGGGCATGACTTCCTGGCCTATCAGGCGGATGGCTTTCATCACCTTCTCGTGGGGGGTGCCGGGGAATTGCATCCGTAAGACGAAGTGACGGGTGCCCAGCTCCCGGTTGTAGCGCTCGCACTCGCGGATGAAATCCTCGGGCGAGCCGATGATGAACCGCTTTCTCAGGGTTTCCATCGCCTCTTTGTACTCGCGGATCTCCCGCCCCTGCTCATCCTGGAGGTGGCCCCAGGTCAGGTACTCCTTGTAGTTGTAGAGGACGCCGTCCTTGGAGTCCTCCCACGCCTGCTCGGTTGTGTCGCCGACGAAGGCCTCCCGCATGAGGGGGAACTCGAAGTCCTCGTATTTTTTCCCCATTTTTGCGAGCTCGTCCTCGTAGTCCGCGACCCGTTCCTTGAGAATGGTGAAGGGGGTGACCGGGTCCCCGAACCATTCGTCGGCCAGCCGCGCCGTCCGCCGGACGGCGGCCTCCTGCTTGGCCGCGATCCAGATCGGCGGGCAGGGCTTTTGAACCGGACGGGGCGTCATCGTCACATCCTTCAGCTTCCAGAAACGCCCCTCATGCGTCACGCTCTCCTCGGAAAGGAGCCGCCGCACCAGAGGCGCAGCCTCCTCGAACCGGGCCCTCCTCTGCTTCAGGGGCACGCCGAAGGCCGCGTACTCCTCCTGGCGATACCCCAGGCCCAGGCCCAGGATGAACCGCCCCTGGGAGAGGTTGTCCACCACCGCCGATTCTTCAGCCACAAGAAGGGGATGGTGAAGGGGGAGGAGGACGACCCCCGTCCCCAGCTTGATCCTGGAGGTCCGGGTGGCGAGGCCCGCACAGAACGTGATGACGGAGGGAAAGTAGCCATTGTCCACCAGGTGATGCTCGCTGATGAGGACCGTATCGAAACCCATCTCCTCGGCCAGGACGACCTGCTCGATCACATCCTGGCAGATCTGCTGCCATTCCCCCGTCAGAGACTGGACGCTATAGATCAGTGAGAACTTCATGGCTGACTCTCCTCGAGGAAAACAGGATTCTTTGAAACTTCAATGACGCCGCCCGGACCACATCACAGACAACCGGAAACGGGACTGCACTCCGCACCGTGAGTTTGTGTTGGTCAGGCGCGGAAGTAAATCTCCGGATCAAACCGGGAAGCCCTGATAACCAAAGGATTTCCGCCTAAAATACCCTGGGTCGTCCAGAAAAACCAGAAAAAACCATGGGCGAACGAAAGGCCCTAGGCGACCGCAGGGGCGCTTTTTGAAAAGCACGCGATTATGGTTAGGGGGGCCTTTTTGGGCACTTGCGTGCCGGCCGGACTGCGGTCGGAGCCGCGTAGGTTTAGGCCGCGCGTCTTTGGCGCACACCTTCCGAGAGGTGATTCACCAGGCACGCCAGTTCGGAAATCTGACGCGGTGCGTCCGGCCCCCTTTTCCTGTGGGGGCTTCTTGTAAGACGCCCCCCCAGACCCCCCTTAGAACTTTTGACGGCCCGGCATTGCATGGCCGGGCCTGCATGGGTTGTGTGAGGGCTTGGCTGGGGTGGTGGTTTGTCGCCTATTGGTGGCTTTCTTCTTTGGCCGGATGCCCGTCTGCCTG
>JBHIBA010000347.1:0-4673 GCA_046758845.1 Nitrospinota bacterium | reverse complement strand
TCGTCCAGGGCCGCCTGGGCCGCATCCTGGGCGGGACCGGGCGGGTGTACAACACCCGCGCCCAGGCCTTCGAGATCCTGCGCCGCTCGCCCGAGGCCACCCCTGTGCTGGACGTCCTGACCTACTGGGTGGACATGGTCTGCTGGTTCCTGGAGGGCAATCCCCCGGCCGAGGTCGTGGCCCGGGGGCAGGGGGTGGTGTTCCGGGAGGCGGGCTACAAGGCGCAGGACGTGACCTGGGCGATTTTGACCTTCGCCGATGGCGCCGCGGTGAGCCTGGGGGTGAGCTACGCCCTCCCCGCGAGATACCCCACCCTCGGGCAGAGCATCCGTCTGGAGATCCTCGGCACCGAGGGGGTGCTGCTCTTTGATGAGGACCACAAGGACCAGCTCCTCTACACCGACCGGGGCATCGCCCACGGCTACATCCCCGGCCACAGCGTGAACATGGCCTTCCTGGGCAGCTCCTCCTCGGGGGATTGGGCCCTGGGCGATTTCTGGGGGCCCCTCGCCCGCGAGACCCGCGCCTGGCTCGACCACCTCTCGACGGGCCGCCCCTGCGCCCTCGCCACGGCCGGGGAGGCCCGCCAGACGCTCGCCGTCACCCTCGCCATCGAGGAGTCCGCCCGGAGCGGGAAGGCGGTGAGGCTGCCGCTGGCAGAGGAGGGATGAAGGTGGGGCGCGGAGGGGCTCGCGCGCTCGGGCGTCGGACTCTACAGTGAGGGCCGAAAACTCACGGACCCCCTCTTCGCCGGACCAACAGCTGATATTCACTCCCAAAGGATTTTGGTTCCTGATCTCCTCTCAAGCCAGATATTCGTAAGCGCGCAGCGTCAGGAAATCGGGCAATCCCCCGGAAGACCCACTTTTGCCCGTCGACATCTCGGCGAAGATCTCGCTGGCCAGCTTGTACTTGCCGGCTTCATACCGACCCGCTCCCACCTCCCTCCTGATGTCTCCCATGACCTCTCCCAAGGTCTCCTGAAACAGCGTCGGAGTGACCTGCCTCCCGTCTTCGAGCTTGGCCCCATGCCGAATCCACTGCCATACCTGCGTCCTGGAAATCTCCGTCGTGGCGGCGTCTTCCATGAGATGGTAGAGGGGAACGCACCCCGTCCCCCGCAGCCAGGCTTCGAGATACTGCGTCCCCACGCTGATATTCCACTTCAAGCCCCCATATGTGATCGGCCCTTCCGGAACCTTCACCAGGTCGTCCCCGGTCACCTTTACGTCTTCGCGCAATTTGTGAAGCTGGTTGGGGCCCGCCATCAGCTCGGCGAATGCATCCCTCGCGACCTCCACCAGACCGGGATGCGCGACCCATGTCCCGTCGTGCCCCGCTCGCACTTCCCGCTCTTTGTCGGCGCGCACCTTCCCCATCGCCGCGGCGTTCGCTTCCGGGTTGTTTCGGATCGGAATCTGCGCCGCCATCCCTCCCATGGCGTAGGCGCCGCGCTTGTGGCAGGTTTGAACGAGAAGGTCGACGTAAGACTTCAGGAAGTGTTTGTCCATCGTCACCAAGACGCGGTCCGGCAGCACCTTGTCCGGATATTCCCGGAATGTCTTGATGAAGCTGAAAATATAATCCCACCGCCCACAATTGAGCCCGGCGGAATGTTCCCGCAATTCGTAAAGGATCTCCTCCATCTCAAAGGCTGCGGGCAGCGTCTCGATCAGCACCGTGGCTCTGATAGTGCCGCGCGGGAGCTTGAGTTCGTCCTGGGCCATGTTGAACACATCATTCCAGAGTCTCGCCTCTAGATAACTTTGGATTTTCGGCAAATAAAAGTAGGGCCCGGAGCCACTGTCGATTAGCGCCCGGGCGTTGTGGAAGAAATACAGCGCGAAATCGAACATGCCCCCCGAAACAGGCTTTCCATCCACCCGAACATGCTTCTCATCGAGGTGCCAGCCCCTCGGGCGGAAGATGAGCGTCGCCACCTTTTCATCGAGTTTGTATTCCTTTCCCGTGGTTTGGTCCGTGAAATTGACCCTCCGGCGGATTGCGTCGCGAAGATTGATCTGGCCTTGAACGAGGTTGTCCCATGTGGGCGATTCGGCGTCTTCGGCGTCCCCCATGTAAATGTCGGCGCCGGAGTTGAACGCGTTGATCACCATCTTCCGGCTCGAAGCAGGTCCCGTGATTTCAACCCACCTGCAGAGAAGGTCTTGGGGAGCGGGAGCCACCTTCCACGAGAGGTCTTCGCGAATCTTTCGGGTTTCTTCCGGGAAGCGGGGCAGCTCGCCCTTGTCGATTTCCTGCTGCCTCCCCACCCTTCTGCGGAGAAGTTCGGCGCGTCGGGCGCGAAACCCTCTCTCCAAGGAGGCGAAAAAGCGCAGGGCATCAGGAGTCAGGATCTCGGAATATTCGGCAGAAACCTCGCCGAGGAGTTCAAGACCTTCGGGTGTATTTAGCGCCATTTGACCTTCCTCCTCGAGAAGCAGGCGAACCTCCCCCTCCCAGAGGCTCAGGGCCAAAGACTGGCCCTCATCCCCCCAGGTTCACCACCACCGACTTGACCTCCAGGTATTCGGCGAGGCCCTCCCTGCCGCCCTCGCGGCCGAGGCCGCTCTCCTTGAAACCGCCGAAGGGGATCTCATGGGTGTAGCCGGCGGCGTCGTTCACCCCCACCAGGCCGTACTCCAGGGCCTCGGATACTCGGACCACCCGCGCCATGTCCCGGGTGTAGAGATAGCAGGCGAGGCCGAAGATGGTGTCGTTGGCCCGGCGGATGAGCTCGTCTTCCGCCTTGACCGCGAAAACCTTTTGGGCGGGGAACGGACGACCCATCAACTCTTAGGTTTCCGCTCTGACGAACTGCTCTTCCTCCGTCGAACCACGCATGGCGGTTGTTGATGCTTTTGCCCCCGTCACGAAGTTTTGGACTTCATCGAAGAACGGAGCGCCCGCCTCTCTCTGATGCTTGACGGCGGTGAAGCCTTCTTCCTGACTGGCGAACCCCGCCTCTTGGAGCTCGACATAGGCAGGCAACCCCCTTCCCACAAAATCCTTCGCCAACTGGAACATCGAATGGTTCAATGAGTGGAATCCCGCCAACGTGATGAATTGGAACTTGTATCCCATCTCACCGAGCGCGTCCTGGAACTTCTCGATGGACACGTCATCCAGATTGGCTTTCCAGTTGAAAGACGGCGAGCAGTTGTAAGCGAGCATCTTCCCGGGGAACTTCTCGTGGATCGCCTGAGCGAATTCCCTCGCCTCGCCCAAATCCGGCGTGGGAGTTTCCATCCAGAGCATTTCCACGTAGGGGGCGAACGCGAGCCCCCTGGCAATCGAGGTCTCGACTCCACCCTTAAATCGGAAGAAGCCTTCGTGCGTCCTGCTCCGATCCGAATCGATGAATGGGTGATCTCGTTCGTCGATGTCCGACGTAATGAGGCTTCCCGAGGTGGCGTCCGTCCTCGCAATCAATATCGTGGGAACACCCTCCACGTCGGCGGCGAGCCTGGCGGCAACCAGCTTGTCAATGTGCTCCTGGATGGGCACCAGCACTTTCCCGCCCATGTGGCCGCACTTTTTCACGGACGATAGTTGGTCTTCCAAATGAATCGCGGCGGCACCGGCCTCGATGAGGCTCACCGTCAATTCGTACGCATTCAAGATCCCGCCGAAGCCCGCCTCGCCGTCGGCCACGATGGGGGCGTACCAATCCCTTTTCGCGCTCCCGCATTCCAAGCGCTCGATTTGGTCCGCCCGCTTCAGAGCGTGGTTGAACCGTTCCACAAGAGCGGGAGCCGAGGTCGCGTCATACAGGCTTTGGTCCGGATATGTGCGCCTGTTTCGGTTCGCATCGGCGGCGACCTGCCAGCCGCTCAAATAGATCGCCTCCAGCCCTGCTTGCACCATCTGTTTCGCTTGATTGCCCGTGACCGCGCCCAAACCTTTTACATAGGGCTGATTTTGCAACTGGCCCCACAATCTATCGGCGCCCTTCTTCGCAAGCGTATGTTCGATCACAACAGAGCCGCGCAGCCTCTCGACGGCTTCGGTCGAATACGGACGCGTGATCCCATCCCACCGGCTCCGGTGCTCGCTGGGGACAAGGCTCTCAATGGACTTCATTTCATCTCCCCTCTTCGATCAAATGCTCGTAAGCAGGAGGAGTCAGGAATTCGGGAATGTTTCCTGAAAACTCTTCCGTACCCGTCGACATGGATGCGAACAACTTACCTGCCACTTCGTATTTACCGGCTTCATGCCGTTTCCTCCCTACTTCGTTTTTGATTTCCTCCATGACCTCCCGGAAAGCCTCTCGGAATACGCCCGCACTGACCTCTCTCCCGTCCTCTAGCTTCGCCCCATGGCGAATCCATTGCCACTCCTCGCACGGGATATCTCAGACGTGGCGGCGTCTTCCATGAGATGGTTCGGAATTAACGGTTTCCCAATGGCAAATATTCCTAAACCAACCCCGTGGGGCTGTCAAGGCCTTTTAGCGGCAGGGGAGCCGCGCCACAGGCCCTCCCACGCCTCCCGGACGGTATGATCCAACTCCCGCGCCAGACCCGCGCAGGAGGCCGGGGGGAGGAGGGAGGGGAGGCACGGGCTGGCGGGAGGGGGTTCAGCGGGGCCTCGACCGGGAGAGAGAGGATCGGTATCATCCAGCCCGCGCGCGGCCGCATGGGGGGGTGAAAAAAGAAGAGGGGAGGGGG
>JBHIBA010000346.1:0-4718 GCA_046758845.1 Nitrospinota bacterium | reverse complement strand
CGATCCCCCCGCCACCACCTTTGGCCGAGGAGAACATCGCGTCCACGAAACACTCCGACTCGTCGATGTCGCCTTGCGCTCTCAATTCGTTGGCCAGCGCGGACAACAGGTCTCGCACAACCTCCTGCTCACACCATCGCTGAAAGCGGCGGTGCACCGTCTTGTAGTTCGGATAACACTGGGGAAGCATGTGCCACTGGGCGCCCGTGTTGAGAATCCAAAGCACGGCCTCCAGGACGCGGCGTGTGGGAACCGGCTTGCGTCCCGGCCGCCCATCGGGAATATTCTCCTCCGGAAAATGCCGGCGGATTCTTTCCCACTGGGAATCGGTCAGGGTCACAGCCATGCCTCATCGTACCGATGAACAATTCCCGTCTCAACAAAAATCTGATTTTGAGATAGGTTCATGTCAACTATTAAGCCCCCGTGTTAGTAATCAGTCCTCCGGGCGCAACCTCCAATTAGACACTTCCCGCAGGCATTTTAGCAAACGGACCGCCCGCGCCATCTACCCGATTCATTTCACCAAGCGCCGCAGAGCCACCAGGTCCAGGAGGGTCCTGGCGATTCTGGGGACGATACTCATCCGGGGTCTTCGCTTCTCTTCGACGACGATGGGGACTTCCTGAACCCGCCAGCCGGCCTTCACGCCCCGGAGGATCATTTCCGTGTCGAACAAGTCCCGGTCAAAATGAACCGATGGCAGGATTTCACGGACGGCCGAGGTCCTCCAGACCTTGATGCCATGTGTGTCGTGATAAGGATAGTCGAACAGGAGATGAAGGACGTTCTGGAATCCCCAGGTGATGAATCGCCGGTAGACGTTCCTGCGGTCCTCGGACTGCGGCAGGTTCTTGGCGGCGATGATCAGGTCCTGGTCCTTCATGACCTTCAGGGCCTGGCAGGCAAACTCGACGTTCCAGTAATCCAGGTCGAAATTGACGATGAATCGTCCCCGGGCGGCCTGGAACCCGGCCCGCAGCGCTCCTCCGTAGTCGGGACGGGGTAGACTGAGCACCCGAAAGACTTCCTTGCCCTCCCCGGCCAGCGATTGGGCCACGGCTGCTGTGTCGTCCCGGCTTCCGTTCTCGACGAGGATAACCTCGAAGGTTCGGTCCCGCTTCATTTTCATCTCCGCGAGGATCGCTTCGACTGCGTCTTTCAGGAAGCGCGCTTCGTTGTAGATGGGGATGACGATGGAGACTTCGAGATCGTCACCGATGGGGGCGGGGGTTTGCGTCAAGGTTTTCGCTCTCTTCCGGAGACTTTCTCGCCCGTCGGGAGGTGTTCAGCGCCCCGGCGGTACAAAGAAAAAACGGCGACGAGCCACAACAGGACCAACGTCCCGCCCGTAACGCCCGACCCGATCAGGAAGCTCCGCGGACGAAACTGAAACTTGACTTCGTGTTCTCCCTTCGGAACGGGCACACCCCGGAAGATGAAATTCGCCGGAACGACCGGGACCTGATTGCCGTCAACGAAGGCTCGCCAACCGGGATGGTAGCTGTCGGCCAGAAAAAGAAAGCCCGGGCGGTCCGACTTGACCCGAAGGGTCACTTCGTTCGGGCGGTACTCGAGGAAGCGCACCTCTGACAGAGGAGCGCCGGCCTCAGCAACGGAGGACGAAAATGGTTCCTCTCTCTCAGGTGTGACCCTGCGGACCCCGAGGTCCGGAGAGAGCGGCTCATCGAGAAGGACGCGGCTGCGATAATCGAAAGACTTATCGGAAAGACGCCGGATCGCCCGGGCCGGATCGCCCTCGACTTCGTAGTCGTAAACCACAAACGCCCGGGGAAGGACGTCGGTGTTTTCATAGATCCGGACCTCACTGCTGTGGACGAGCCTGAACTTGTCCGGCCGCAGCAGATCCTCCTCGTCGTTGGACAGCAGGACGTACTTCACGTTGAAAAGGTCGAGCCACTTGAACCAGGCAACGTTCCGGTACAAATCGATTCGGTTCCGATAGAGGCGGTCGAGGCTGGCGAGGTTGGAGTTCTCCACACCGCTGAAGAGCTGGGCGTGGCGCCGCCACATAAAGTTGGACCAGCCCCGCATGTCCTCGATTCCATCCATCATGGCCGTGTTGGGGGCAAAGACCGGAGAGAACCAGGCCCAGGGCCCCTGGTAGTCCTGGAAGGCGACAATGCGGTAAGGACCGGGCTGACGCCGAAGAAACTCGACCGAACGGGTCCGTGGGAACCACAAGCGGCGATCGGGAAGGCGGAAAGGAAGCCGAACCATGACGATCAGGTCAACGGCCATCAGTCCCAACATCCCAACCCACACGGCTTTCTTGCCAATGAGCCCCCGGCGCCACAGGCCGAAGAGGATGGCCGTCCCGCCCGCAACCCCCGCCGCCATCCAGACCGAGAAATTGCGAAAAAAGCCGGAGAGCACGCCCGTCAGTCCGAAAAATCCGGCGACGCCCGAGAGAACGAGAAAACCGAACAGCCCCGCCATCGCCGCTGCGAATCGCCCCCGCCAGAGGGGGTCCTCCGCCCGGCCCATGACGGCCCGAAAACAAAATGCCGCGGCCACGGGCAAAGAGGTCGTCGTCAAGAGGGCCTGGTTGTGGTGTTGGGCAAAGGGGCGGATCAAGGAAATCCAACGGAGCTCCCCAAACTTCTCCATCAGGGTGGTCACGGCGAATCTTCCACCGACGCCCACGATCAATCCGGCGAGCCCTAAGACCACAAACAACCCGGCCGGCCACTGGCGCGCGTTCCCCTTCGCCGCCGCGAGGCAAACGAGCGCCAGGAAGCCGAAGTAGAAGAGGTTTCCCCCAAAAGATTGCAGGATGAGAGGCGTGCGGAGGGGAAAGGCCAGGTTCAGTCCCACGTATCCCAGCTGCTTCGTGAGCGCCGATGCGGTGGCATCTACTGCATCGACATCGATGGGATAACCCGGAAGGAGTCGGGAGGAGAGCAAAAAATTCTCCAGCGACGGGAAGAGCTTGATGCCCGACAGACCGACGCACACCAAGAGCGCCAGCCCGCTTCCGCCGAAAAAAGCCGCCCGAAACCCTCCGGACCAGCCGCGCCACCCTCGCAGGAGGGTCGCCATCCAGACAACTCCGACAAGACCGTACAGAATCGGGGTGTTGAACTCATGCCCCCCCAAGTAGATGAGGGACAGGAGCAAACCGAGGCAGGCGAAAGGCCAAAGCCGAAAGGGAGGAAGGGAAGCCCGATGAAGCGCCCAAAGAGCGAGGGGCACCCACATCAGCTCTTCAACGCTCAGGATGAAAGTCCGCTCGATCAGGTCCCCCGAAAACATGAACAGGATTGCGCCCGCCAGGGCGGGGAGTCCCTCGTCACTTCCCAGGAGGGCCCTCAGATAGATGAACATGAAGAGGCCGGAGAGAAACACCTGAACCGCCACTGCCCAATTCACGGCTGTGGGGAAATCCAGAAAGGCGTAAAACAGGTTGGTGACGGCCAGAGTGTGTTTGTTGGCGCTGGCAAAGAAGGGCGTTCCCGCCAAAATGAACGGGTTCCACAAGGGAAACTCCCCGCGATCGAAGAAAGCCCGGACCAGGAACAACTGGTGAGGGAGATAGTACCGGGCGTTGTCCAGCTCAATCCGCTGTTCTACATCGCGATAGGGACTGTACGTCTTCCAGGGATAAGCGGAAAAGATGGACGGACCATCGGCCCAAACCCGGTCGCCGATCAGCGTATCCCGGAAGTAAAGAAGCGTCAGTCCGCCCAGAAGCAGACAAATGAGGAGGGTTTGAAGTCGAGTCCTTTTCAGCGCGACCCGCCGTCTGGCCATCAAGAATCCCGCGCGCAACGGAAACCAACGGCAAAGTCGTGGGTGAAACCCTTATCGCTCCACCTCCGGTCCGTCGCAAGGAGCCTGTACAAGAGATGGACCCAGGCCCCTCCTTTTTGAAGGCCCCAAGAGCCCGAAGCCAGCGGGAATCTCTGCTTCTCGTTCCGGGCGCCGAGGCGGTAGGGATGAGACACCCATTCCGCCACGTTGCCGGCCATCTGAAACACCCCAAAGGGGCTCGCTCCGTGCGGGAAGGCGTCGACCGGGGCGGGGTAATGATGACCGTCGGCGCTGAAGTCGGTGGTGTAGTAATCCACCCCGGTCCGAATGATGGGGTTAAAGTTCGCTCGGTCCAAAGGATTCGGGTAACGCCTTTCCGCATTCCCCCACGGGAATGAGCGACCGTCGGTCCCCCGGGCCGCTTTCTCCCATTCGGTCTCGGTCGGAAGGCGTTTGCCGGCCCACCGGCAATTGCGCTCAGCGTCGTAATATGAAACCCCGACCACCGGCTGACGGAGGGCATTGAACCTGGAATCGTCCCAGAATCTCGGAGCCCGATGGCCGGTACTCTTCATGAAGGCGCTGTATTGAAGATTGGACACTTCATAGCGATCAATGAAAAAGGACCCGGTCGTCACGGACACATCGTAGAGGACCCTGCCTCCCTCGACCCTTTTCCTCCACTCAACCCCTTGGATCGGAGTTTCGGGAGGTCTTTCCAGGCCGACCCGGATCAGGAACGGTCCCGCGGAGATGTAGACCATCCGGGCCGCTTCCGGCCCGATTGTCCTGACCTGGGGTGACTTCAGATCGGCGGCTTGCACGGGCAAGACGGCCCCGGCGACAGAGATGGCAACCCAAAGAAACGTCAGGCGACTGCGTTGGGACGGCCCGGCCGCATTCGGAAGTCCATCCCCCCTCTCATTCAACGCGCGCAAACGACG
>JBHIBA010000345.1:0-4735 GCA_046758845.1 Nitrospinota bacterium | reverse complement strand
CCCGATGAATGACCTCGCCCCCCCATCTCCACCGCCTCGCCATCCCAAGACCTTACGACCCAACGCGCGACGATAAGGGATAAGAAAGAGAGAGCCGGGATTTTATACCGAGGAACAATGGCGCCCTTGGATATGATAATAATGAAGTAAATCGCATAAATGCCTATCCCTACTATTTCGACTATTGACCAGGTTCGCCACGCCTCTCGACCACTCCGCCATCTGCCCCACATTTCTGAGGCAAGAAACGCCGCTCCCACGAGAAACAGATTCAGCCAGACAAAATCAATCTTGATCTCGTACAAGAGCCCTTTCAATAAATCAACAATTCTCTTCTCACCGTGTATCAGGCCGAGCGCGTACTGGACCATATAAAAGGGAGACAGGCCCGTGGTCCAACAATAAGCCACATAGGTGCCCCAGAAAAGAACCGCGCCCAGTCCGACGGCCAGAAACAGCCTCGGAACTGTTATGTGCTTTCCACCGGAGACCCACGCGTGGACGAGAACCAACCCTGCCAAGAACACCGGTGTGGTCTCCTTGGACCAAAGCGAAAGAGCGAACCCGAAGCCCACTGTTACAACATGCCAGCTGGGCTTGCCCGCAAAATCCGACACCAGCAGGTAAACCGTCAAGATAATCGCCAGATTCAGGAGAGTGCCGTCGGGATCCGTCGTAAGGATACTCTGGAGGACTGCCGGGTTAACGGCATACAACGCGACGGCCAGGAGGCCCGTCTTCATCCCTCGGGCCCGGTCCCCAGAGATCCGAACGGCAACCGCAATCATGAGGCCCATGACCGCAAGGACCAGGAGGAGGTTCGCCACGCGGGCGCTCAGATCACTCACGCCGCCGATCAGGAACGCCGCCGCCAACACGTTAACGTAAAGAGGAGGATGAAAATTCGCATAAACAACAGGCGCGGACTCGTTCCACCGGAAGAAGTGCCTGCCCTCCTCCGCTATCACCTTGGCCGGGAAAAGATTCATGGTCGCATTTCCCGTCATGGGCCGCCGGGCCGAGTACGCAAAGAGGACAATCAGCAGGATCAGGGATACCCCGGCCAGCGTCGCCACGAGGGGAAGCGGCGCCCTCAGGCCCTTCGGGCCGTATCCGATTCCAGCCTGCTCACTCGGCTCCACCGAACCATCCCGGGTAACGGAATTGCCCAAGCCCCTTCGGCACTCCAGCTTCCCTCCCGAGCCCCCCCAAGCGGCTCCCCCGGGCCCACACCACGAGCAGGGAATAAACCAGCAAGAACCCCGCAGCGGAAATGGCCGTGCTGACCCACTCCCCCTCCCAGATCGGCTTCGCGAGATGGACCCCCGCCCCGAGGATCGCGGCCACACCCAGGGAGCGCACCAGATCGCCCCACG
The DNA here is from genome assembly GCA_046758845.1 of Nitrospinota bacterium. Taxonomy (GTDB): domain Bacteria; phylum UBA8248; class UBA8248; order JACPRG01; genus JBHIBA01. Next base: position 3,359 of record JBHIBA010000345.1, on the reverse strand, counting down.
GAAAGGGCCAGCGCCAGTATCTGATGCTGAGATAGGTCGTCAACCCAAACATCACACCGTAGGCGAGCGCGGTCGAGATCGCCGCTCCCAGAATTCCAAGTCGCGGGATCAACAACAGGTTGCCAGCGATATTCAACACAGCGGGGACCCCCCAGATCACGATGAGCGTCCGGGTCCGCTTCATCAGTTGAAACGTCAGGTCCATCATCTGCCCGCAGATCATGAAAAACAGCCCGAGGGCAACAAGCGGGACGATCTGGCCGGCCGTCCCGTATGCCTTCGCAGCCATCAAATCCACCAAAGCGGGCCCGAAAAGCAGCATGAAGACAAAGAGCGGACTAAAGACATATAGGAATAACCGAAAAACAACCATGAAGTGATCCAGGGCGCCTTCATGGACGGAAAATAAAACAGGGACGAAAAGCCGGTTGAACACCGCCGCCCCCGAACTGAGAAAGAAACTACCAACCTGATATCCCAGCGTATAGATTCCGGCTGCTTCCAGGCTCACAAGAGTGGCGACCAGATAGCGGTCGCTCAAGGCGATGACCCATCCTAACGCGGAGGTGAAGGTGAACGGATAACCGTAGGCGGCGAGGCGGAGCCACATCCGCTGGTCCCACAGCTTTTCCGGTCGCGGGCGTTCCCCCGCCCCCAGGCCCGTCCCGGCGGATGAATCCTCCCGGATCGTCACCAGGAGAACGAACAAGAGCATAAGGGTCACAACCAGAGAGGCGCCCACATATCCCAGCATCACCTGTGCAATTCCCGCCCCGAGGGTAAGCACTACGACAGAGACAAGTCCATACTTCAAAAAAGTATCTAATAGTTTCCAATAGACCGCTGCCTTCCGCCTCCTGCTGAGATTGAGGACACCGGTGATCGTCAGGGTGGTGAAAGAAAACGTCCAGAGAAGAAGGATCGAAACAAGAAGGACCCAAAGAGGAAACCCTTTGAGGTTAGACCCGAGGAACATCATCAGGGCAGCGAGAAATAAACTAAGCCCTGAGAGTACGACCAACAAACCCAACGCCGTCGTCGAGAAAAGCGACCGGAGCGTTCCTTCCGCTTTGCACTCATGATAGAATCTGGAGAAACCGGCGTTCACCGGGTTGATAAACACGCTTATCAGGAGGGCAACCCCCGCCAAGATCAGACTCTGTTGGCCGTAGACCCCGGGAGGGAGCAGTTCGGTCAGTACCCGGATGGCCGCCACGGTGATGACGGTGGTTCCCACATATCCGGCGACAACCCACAGGGTCTCGCCCGCGAGGCCCGGCTTGGGTCTTCCGGCACGGACGGCCCCGGGGGCGTTCATCGAGCGGCTCGCCCCATCGTCACCCGGGCAGGCGGGCGACGTCTACGCAGAAGGCGCGCGATCTCCTTCACTTCCAACTCCATCCGCTCTTCCCAGGAGAGGAGCTTCTCCTCAGCCACCGATCGTGCTCCCCGGCCCAAACGAGCCCGAAGCTCGTCATCGATCAGAACCCGAACGATCGCCCCAGGAAGGTCTTCCCCGATTCGATCCAACGGAACGAGGAGGGCGTTCATCCCCTGCTCCAAAAATCCGACGGTGGACGCGTCGTCGATGGAAACCACGGGTTTACCACACGCCAGCGCCTCAAGAACGGTGTTGGAAAGGTTGGAGTGGTCGTTCACGGAAAGAAGAACATCGCATGAGTTCAGCAAATGCTTCACCTCCCCGTGCGGGACGGGGCCGGTGAAGACGACCCGGCCCCCGACGCCCAGCCTCCGGGCGAGGGCCTCGAGGCGTTCACGCTCCGGCCCCCGGTGTGCCAACACAAGATAGGCATGCGGAAGCGTCTTCAGCACCGCCGGCATTGCAGAAATCGCCCGATCAAGCCGCTTCCAGGCGTGGAGCTTGCTCAGGGTCAAGACCACCCGGGGCTCCGGATCTGCCGGAATCCCCAGGCGGGCAAGGACGCCGCGCCGGTCGATGCCTGGAATCCGCAGGTCTTTTTTCACACCCGCCGCCCACGACCGGATCCGCTCGGGGTGATGGCCCAGCCGAAGAAGCACCTCCCGGCCTCGGGTGCCGTCCTCCTCCATGACGACCAGGTCGCTCCTGGACCACGTGCCGATGAAATGGGCCGGAAAGTGGACGAACATCCTCCATCTTGAAGGAAGGTAGCTCCCCAGGAAGGTGCCCTGGTACTTGGTCACCAGGGGTAGACGGAACAGAGATGCCAGAACCCGTGCGATGGGCGCGCCGTGCGTCTCGAAGCCGCAGATAAGGTCCACCCGCGCCCGAGATAGAATGCGCAGCCCACGCCAGAGCCCGCTCAGAATGCAGGCCAAGAAGCCGAAAAAACTGAGCAAACGTGAATGATTGTACGTGCTGGTAAACGGAATGACCTCCCCTGGTGAAGCGTAGGCCACTGGGGGGGACTGTCCATCGCTCCTGTTTCTTCTCTGCGGCCGCCCCGCCCTGGCCTCCAGGAGATCACGGATACTGTCTCCAAGAGGACGGAACGGAACCACCGATAAGTCGCTGGCATATTTCCCGAAGAGCTCCTCCGGCTTCGCCACTTCCGAGCCTTTCCAATCCCGGATGAGGAGGATTACCCGAAACCCGGACCGCAGGTATGCCAGGATCGCCTGGGGCAAGACCTGGTTCCCGGACCGGTACATCGCCTGCTCGGAAACAACCAGTACCGTTCGGCAATCCATCTGGAAGTCCGGGTGGCCACCCTCAGGCAATCTCTCGGACGACCCCCCTCTCCGATAGCTCGAACTCACGCGCGCACCGGGAACACGTTAACCTCCGTGTGAATATCTCACTCAAGTTCGACCGGTCGGACGTTATCAAGAATTGACCACAAGTGCACACCAACCCCCGGAAAACAGCCGGATTTCCAAACACAAGGGCGTGAGACGGAACGTCCTTCGTAACGACCGATCCCATCCCTACCATGGAAAACTCGCCGAGACTGATTCCGCATCCGGTGGTAGCATTGGCGCCGACCGTCACCCCCTTCCGGATCACGGTCGGAAGGGTGTCCTCCGTCGGTTCCGAGGGGGCCAGTCCGCTGAGGTCCGGGCGGAAGGCCCGGGGATACTTATCATTGGTAAAGACCGCCCCGGCTGAAATCATCACGAAATCCTCGATGGTGACTGCGGTGGGAATGTAGACCATGGCGTTGATCTTCACGTAATTCCCGATCTTCACCTTGGGGCCGATGTATGTTTTCTCCCCCACGATGCAGTCGCGACCGATCTCTGCCCCTTTTCGGACGTGAACCCCGTCCCAGATGCGCGTGTTCGGTCCGATGCGGACCTCCTCCTCCACGATGGCGGTCGGATGAATGAATGCGGTGGCGTGGATCATCTACTCCACC
>JBHIBA010000344.1:0-4738 GCA_046758845.1 Nitrospinota bacterium | reverse complement strand
TCGCGCCGGTGGGCGGGCTCACCGTCCGTGTCTCATATGTCTTGAACCAGTACAGCGTCTTGACTTGGCGGGGCATCCCCCCCATATAATGGACTGCGCGTAGTCGAGGGTGTTCAGGCCGGCAGGTTGATTTTGCCGGGAGAGATTGAGATCTATGGGTGTGGATTCCTTTTATTCCCTTGGCACAGTTCAGGGGTGGCTGGACTGTGACGCCGAGCCTGAAGAGATCGTCCAGGCGATGTCTGACCGGGACTTCAAGGTGTTTGGCGCGGTTCAGCCTCCAGGGGTTCTCGTCCCCTATCACAGCCACGAGGAGGACGAATGGCTCATCGTCCTCGAAGGATGCATGAAGCTCATCATCGAGGAAGAGCCCGTCATGGTGGACGTGGGAGAAGTCGTCACCATTTCCGCCCATGCGGTTCACGGCGCGGTGGCCGTCGGAGATGAGCCCGCCAAGATCCTGATCGCGTTCAAGAACTGAGCGTCGGCACGCAGTCAAGGCAGATTTCCCCTGATTTTCCTCACGTATGCTTGATCGTCTCCACGAGGAATGCGGCGTCTTCGGAATCCTAGGTGACCCGGAGGCCGCCCGCATCGCCTACCTCGGCCTGTACGCCCTCCAACATCGGGGACAGGAAAGTACGGGCATAGTCGCCTCGGACGGGCAAGTCCTGCGCCTGGAGGTCGGCATGGGTCTGGTGGCCGACGTTTTCACGGAGGAACGGTTGTGCCGTCTGCCGGGGCGTTTGGCTATCGGGCACAACCGGTACTCCACCACCGGCTCCAGTGTCATCGCCAATGCGCAGCCATTTATGGTTACCTATTCCCGGGGCGGCCTGGCCGTGGCTCACAACGGCAATCTGGTCAACGCCCAAAGTCTTCGCCGCCAACTGGAAGAGGAGGGGGCCATCTTCCGGTCCACGATGGATACGGAGGTGATCGTCCACCTGATTGCCCGCTCAAAGCGCGAGCGCCTGGAAGACCGAGTGGCCGAGTCCCTGGAGCACGTTGAGGGGGCCTATTCCCTTCTCCTGATGACCGAGGACAGGCTCCTCGGCGTCCGGGACCCATTGGGTTTCCGCCCGCTCTGGCTGGGACGCCGAGGAGAGGCGCATATCCTGGCCTCGGAAAGCTGCGCCCTGGATCTGATCGAGGGGGAGGCGATCCGGGAGGTCGAGCCGGGGGAGATGGTCGTGTTGGACGGCTCGGGCGCTACCTCCCTGCGGCCTTTTCATCCGGTGCCGCCAACGCCCTGCGTCTTCGAGCTGGTGTATTTCGCCCGGCCCGACAGCCGGGTCTTCGGGCGCAACGTCTACCGGGTCCGAAAGGCCATGGGCCGGAGGCTGGCGGAGGAACACCCGGCGGAGGCGGACCTGGTCAGCCCCGTTCCGGATTCCGGCGTGCCGGCCGCTATGGGGTACGCGCACAGGATGGGCATCCCCTTCGAGTTGGGTCTCATCCGGAACCATTACGTAGGCCGGACGTTCATCGAGCCCCGGCAGTCCATCCGGCATTTCGGCGTGAAGGTCAAGCTCAACCCCGTAAGCGACGTTCTGGATGGGGCACGGGTCGTGGTGGTGGACGACTCCATTGTCCGGGCGACCACGGCGAAGAAGATCGTCTACATGCTCCGGCAAGCCGGGGCGAAGGAGGTTCACGTCCGGGTCAGCTCTCCTCCCATCACCCATTCCTGTTTTTACGGCATCGACACGCCGTGCCGGGAGGAGCTCATCGCCTCTTCGCATTCGGTGGATGAGATACGCTGTTTTCTGGGCGCGGACACGCTGGGTTATCTCAGCCTGGAGGGGATGTTGGAAGCGGTGGGAGACGCTTTTCGGGAAACGGGGCCGGCAGCCGGCGCCCGAGAACCGGGCTACTGCACGGCGTGCTTTACGGGGAAATACCCCATTTCCGTCCCGGACGGGGAAAAGCCCGTAGGCGCCAAAGGGACCGACTCGGCTTAACCCACGCACCGGGGCTTCCGCTTTGAGGGGGTAAACTACTCCTTGATAGAGCCAAGAGTTCGGCGGCCAAAGGTTCGGTGGATACCCCCAGCGCTCGCCGTTGTGGCGGCCGCGCTGATTCTTGCCCTGGCTTCCTGCACGAAGGACCCCCTGAAGAGGGCCTTTCGGGGGAAATTCCTCACCTCGGAAAACAATCGAATCATCAGCAATTACTGCCAATCCTGCCACGTCCACCGAGAATTCGTGCCCGAAGTTCACATGGCGGCGGTCAAGAGGCGCTATACGGTTCGAAAGCTCCGCGAGGCCGAAGAGTGCCGGGACTGTCACAGCGTGGATTTCAAGCTCTTCAGTCCGGAAGATCGTCGAACCCTCCATCCGCCCGACGGCCGCTCCGGTTGATTGGTCTCCTTTGGCTGAAGGCGCTTGGATATCCAGATTCGCTCATCCTACCGGGCGCCCCTGTGCCCCTGGACCCGCTCCGGTGTGGCCAAGATCCTAGGGCCTCCTCAGGACGGACCGCTGAGAACCTCCGCTGGCGGATATCTACCAAGCGAATCACACAATTCACGAGAATCACGGTGTAGGGGCGCCCCCTTCGGCTTCGCTCAGGGCAAGCTCTTGCGGGCTCCGGGAGGGCGGGTCGAGCCCCATCGGCCGAACGCATTATCAGATTATGGGTTATCATCGCCTTGGACAAGGGAGGGGGGCGCAGGATTATCGACCCTCGCCCCTCCCCTCCAATGAACTTTGCTTGCAGGCATCCGGGTTTTTCGGGAAATGGAAAGTTCGATAGCGAACGAAGCGGTCTTGACGGTCTTGCTGTTCTCCACTCTGGCGGCTGGATTGGCCGCCTTGGGCACGTTGCCGTTTTCTCTCCGCGAGAGAGTCCCGTTGAAGTGGATCGGCTGGGCCTACGCCCTGGCCTCCGGCTTGATGTTGGGCGCGGGCTACATCGTGATGACCGAGGGGCTGGATCGCGCGACGCTCTCCGTGATTTCGGGCGGGGGGTTGGGCGTGGCCTACACGTACTGGACGCAGGCGTATAGCGGGACGACGGCGCTCGCGACGGAGCCCGGAGATGAGTTCGGGGCGGAGTACAGCGTCAAGTTCATCCTCCAAAACGCGATGCACTCCGCCTCGGAGGGGGTCGCCATCGGCGTCGCGATGGTCGTGAATTTGAAATTGGGCATCTTCATGGCCCTGTCGCTCGCCGTGCACAACATCGCCGAGGCCATGGTGCTGACAGATGTCTTGCGGACGCGGAAGATGTCCATCGGAGAATGTGCGGGGATGTGCATCGTCACGAACGTTCCGCAAATCCTGCTGGCCATCGTGGCCTTCGCCGTCACGCCCGCCATTCCGGGCTTTCTCCCCTGGGCGCTCGGGTTTGCGGCGGGCGCGCTGGTTTACCTGGTGATGACCGAGCTTCTTCCTTCCTCCTACGAAAGGGCCGGGCACACCGGGATCGCCTTCGTCGTGAGTTTTGCCACCGGGGGCGTAGTCCTGGTGAAGGGATTGTTCGTCTGAGGAAAAATCGAGATTAATGGCTAACGCGGTCGCCCTTGTCTTTCTTTACGGATTGATCACGGCCCTTGCGACGGGTCTGGGCGCCGTCCCGTTCGCCTTTTTGCGCGAGGTTTCCTCCAGAAACGTCTCCTACGCAAACTCCATTGCGTCCGGACTCATGCTGGGGGCGAGCTTCGGGTTGATCATCGAGGGGACGAAGCACGGCGCCTGGCAGACCTTGGTCGGGGCGGGCGTCGGGGTCATTTTCATCCTGACAGGGGAGAGGTTCCTGCACCACCACCACGACATCGGATTCGGGAACTTCAGGGGACGAGGCGCCCGGCAGGTACTCCTGATTCTCGCCACGATGACCGTGCATTCCTTTTCCGAGGGCGTCGCCGTCGGGGTCTCCTTCGGCGGGGGCGAGAAGCTGGCGGCCCTGATCACCATCGCCATTGCGGTCCACAACATTCCGGAAGGCCTCGCCATCAGCGCGGTGATGCGGCCCAAAGGGGCCAGCGTGCTGTCCTGCGCCGGGTGGAGCGTCTTTTCCTCTTTGCCGCAGCCGTTGATGGCGGTTCCCGCCTTCCTGTTCGTCGAGCTGTTCAGGCCGTTTCTGCCCTACGGCCTGGGTTTTGCGGCGGGGGCGATGGTGTTCATGGTGTTTCTGGAGCTTTTGCCCGGGGCGTACCAGGAAGCGAGCCGCTCTTCGGTCGGCCTTTTGGTGAGCGTGACGCTGGGCATGATGATCCTCTTCCAGCGGTATATTTGAAGCAAACAAGCAAGGCCCTGTTGCGTGGCCTCCCCACTCAGAACGGGATGAAAGCGCGGATTCCCAGGGGGCCTTTTTGGGCACTTGCGTGCCGGTCGAACTGCGGTTGGAGGCGCGTACGCTCAAGCCGCGCCTCTTGGGCGCACACCTTCTGAGAGGTGATCAGCCAGGCACGCCAGTGCGGAAACCTGACGCGGTGCGTCCGGCCCCCCTGGACCCCCCCCGGAAAACTTTTATTTGGCGAATGAGGGCGTCCCCTTGTGGGGCCGCCCTCTTTCGCCTTAAAACTGGCCCATTGGCCGAATGCGGGAGCCTTGCGCAGCAAGGCGCGCATTCGGCCAAGGTATCAAGCCACCGCAAGGCCCCAGACAACCGACCCAGTCAACCCCCCACTCACCTCAAGCAGGCCGAGCGCCAAGCTCGGCCGTCAGAAGTTTTGCGGGGGGGTGTGGGGGGGCGCCTTTCAAAGCTTGTCCCGAGCGAAGCCGAGGGAAGC
>JBHIBA010000343.1:0-4789 GCA_046758845.1 Nitrospinota bacterium | reverse complement strand
CCTGAACCCTGAACCCTGAACTCTCAGCCCTGTTATAGGGTATGGGCGCCCGGGAGAAGTATAGGGCAAATCCCCGGCGGTCCCGAACCACCTTGACCACATGCGGACTCTGCCATTCCTCTTCATTTTCAAGGCGACGACACACCGTTCCCATGATCAGGTCCGATTCTACAAAAAAAGGAGACACCGCCTCATCGATCATCGCCGGCTCGATGAGGGGTTCGTCCCCTTGGATGTTGACCACAACCTCACACGAAAGCGAGGCAGCAACTTCAGCGACCCGGTCCGTCCCCGAAGGATGATGCAACCCCGTCAGTTGAACTTCCCCGCCGAACGCGACTACCGCATCACGAATCCGGAGGTCATCGGTTGCAACCACCACCCTCGCCAGTGTCTTGCTCCGCCGGGCCCGTTCATACACATGCTGAACCACGGGTCGTCCGCAGAGATCGGCGAGCGGCTTGCCGGGAAATCGAGAGGAGGCGTAGCGGGCCGGAATGACCCCTACCGCCCTCACGATCTATCCCTCCTCGAGCCCCAAGGAACGCTTGAGCTCTGTCAAAGTCACCGTTGCGGTCCCTCGCTTTCCTACCACCACCCCGGCGGCATGATTGGCAACCTGGGCCGCTTCTACCATGGTGGCCCGTGAAGCAAGAGCAAGCGCCATGGCCCCCACGACCGTATCCCCTGCCCCCGTCACATCAAAGACCTCTTTCGCCACCGCCGGGATTTGGCTTACATGCCCGTTCCCCTCAAACAGTGACATTCCCCTTTCACCTCGGGTGACGAGCACTGCCTGAACTTTGAGACGATCGAGGAGGTGGCGCCCCGCCGCGGCGACCTCCGCCTCACCCCTGATAGGGCGTCCCCAGGCTGCCATGGCCTCCCGGTGGTTGGGCGTCAGGACGCTCACCTGGCGGTACAGATCAAAGTGATTGATCTTGGGGTCCACCACCGTCACCACCCCGCGTGCGCGGGCCAGGGGAACCACCACTTCAAGCAGCCGTGCATTGATCACTCCCTTGCCGTAGTCCGAGATGACCAGTGCATCCACGTGATCCAGCCGATCCTGGACCAGTCCCTGCATCCTTCCCCGAAGCCCGTCGTCCAGCTCCTCAGTAGACTCCCGATCAAACCTTACCACATGCTGACTCCCGGCAACAACCCGGGTCTTAATCGTCGTCTTCCGGGAGCGATCCACGACAACGCCGTCCAGCTTGACGCCAATCTGCTCGATCTCGTGGAGCAACCGCTCGGCCATGGAGTCGCCACCCGCCACCCCGACCAGATCTGCCTGCCCGCGGAGCGCCCGAATGTTAGCAACCACATTGGCCGCGCCCCCCAGGCGGATATTTTCGTTCTCCACCTCCACGACAGGCACCGGAGCCTCGGGAGAGATCCGCGAAACGGCTCCCCAAATGTATTCATCCACCATAATATCCCCGAGAACCAGGACCCTTCTCTGGGGAAATTGAGTCAGGATCTCCTCAAAACGGATGGAGGAACTTCGTTGCGTTGTGTCTCGCATCATGGCTCCGCCCTTGCCGCAGGGATTTTCAACCGATTGACCTCCGACGAAAGACGCTCCAGACCAAGTGGAAGAAGATATTGGAACGACACAGCGCTAGAATGAACTTCCGATGTCGCTCAAAATCCGCCCGTCGCTTCACCAGGTCGGGAAGGTCCGACTCATGGTAGGCGCAAATTAAACGATCAATCTGTTCGTCCGAAAGCATCCCTCCCAACCGGCGGAAGAAGTCCCCCACCCGGAGCTCGACACCAATCTCGTCACGCCACCGTCGCTCGTACTCGGCCAGGCTCCGCTCAGTCAGATCCCCGAGGCGGAAGGCCTCATCGAGCGTCGCCGCTGCGAGATCGCCACACAAGACCCCATAAGAAATTCCTCCCCCGGTGGTGACCTTCACTTGCCCGGCGGTATCGCCCACGAGAAGGATTCTGTCCAAAAAGCTCCGGGAGACATTGGAAACGGGAATTGCCTTACTTTTGATCTGGACCTCCCCCCGCCGGAGCCGAGAGGCAATGGAGGGATGACGAAGGAACCGCCGGAGATAGGGGACAGCCCGGCCACCGTCACAGACCCCGATGCGGGCCACCGCGCCAGCCGGAATAGCCCATGCGAAGCTACCGGGTGCCACTTCTCGCCCAAGGTAGACCTCTACCCCATCCAGTCCTTCCATTTCTACCTCAACCTGAGCTGCCTGCAGAAATCTCGGTGGCCGCTGAAGTCCCAGGTCCTGAATCAAACCGTAGCGGACGCCAGTAGCCACGACGACGGCCCGTGCCCTGTAACTCATCGGGACCACACCACCGTCAGGTTCCCTTTTGCGCACCGACAGCTTGACACAATCGCCCTCATGCTTTAGGCCCACACATCGAAGTCCCAAGAGGTAGTCGGCACCACAGGCAACGGCTCGCTGCGCCATACTCTGATCGAATTCACACCTTCTGACGACGTAGGCCATCACCCGATCGGCCCCCACCCGCGCGGCGTTTCCTTTGGGCGAGAAGAAAGTGGCCGAATCGAACTCGCGAATCACCGCAGCCCGGGGAAGATCAAACCGCTCAAAAGTCTCTGCCCCGATGAGGCCGGAACAATTGGTTGGTACACCGATTTGTGGATGCTCCTCGAGAACGAGAACGCTATATCCCCGCTGGGCCAGGCTTGCGGCTGCCTGACTTCCTGCCGGTCCCGCCCCCACTACAATCGCATCGTGCATAGACGTCTCTCTCCCGCCTCTTTCTTTATAATATAGACGGGGTACACCCCTTCCGCGGACTCGCCAGTCCCACAGAGCCCATCAGCACGGGAATTCGCTATCCGTTGGGGACCTTGGGTTCGAATTCGAGAAGGGAACTGGCCCTGGAGAAGTTCGAGCACGCGTAAGAAACTTCGCCGTGCCTCGCACAAAAGAACCGATACAACCTGCCCCCTCAATCTCCAGGATCACTCCTATCCCGTCTCCCTGAACAAGATTCTTAACAATAGCGGCTAAACCCTCTGCCGTCAAGTAGAATTCGAACGCCAATGCGAAAGGAAAGATAGGATAATGATACTAGGCATCGCCACGCCGGGCGTGAGTGAGCAGCCACCAGAGCCCACCCACCGAACACAGGATCAAGAGGAGACTCATGACCTGGGCGGCCCGGAAGGGCCCCAACATCAGGCTATCGATCCTGAGTCCCTCAATGAAAAACCGACCGAACGAATAGAGGGCCAGGTAGCTAAGAAACAGGGTCCCCGAGTATGGTTCCAGCCGTTTCCGCAGCAGCAAGAAGAGCAGCCCGAAGACAGCCAGGTCCCAGATGGATTCATACAGAAACGTCGGATGGAAGTACGCGTACTCCGCCAGATGAGGCGGCCGGTGCCCCGGACCGATATAGAGCTTCCAGGGCAAATCCGTGGGGGTACCAAAGGCCTCCTGGTTGAAGAAGTTGCCCCACCGCCCGATTGCTTGTCCAAGGACGATGCTGGGGGCAACGATGTCCAGGTATATAAAGGTCGGGAGGCGCCTCCGCCAGGCCCAGATTCCCCCCACCAAAATCCCGGCGAGCAGCCCGCCGTGAATGGCCAATCCTCCCTCCCAGATGGCCACGATCTTCCAGGGATAGGCCCCGTAATAGTCCCAGTTGAATAAAACATAATAGAGTCGGGCCCCAACCAACGAAGCAACAACAGCGATCACCCCCACGTTGACCAGCTGTTCAGGGTCTTCTCCCCGACGCCGGGCCTCGCGCTGGGCGAGGAGGGTTCCGATCAAAACCGCGCAAGCGATGAGGAGCCCGTACCAGCGAATCACGATGGGCCCGATCTGGACCGCGATGGCGCCCGGTGAGGCAAACATCTCGGTTCTTAGTCCTTTCCCCTCATGTCCCCGTGACGTTGATGGACATGCCGTTGAAGCTGCACTGGGCTTCGTCCACGGGCCTACGTGCGCTGCAACTCGCGAATCCAATCACGGAGGGCCTCATGGGTGCTCCGGAAGGCCAGCTCCTCCCAGGGCAGTCCCTCAGAGGGAAAGAAGGCAACCTCTTCAGCCTCCAGCCCCGTCCGAGGGTTTCCTTCTATGATCCGCGAAAGGTAGACGACGGTCACCACGGGCGACTCTCGGTAGGAATACACGTTGAGGAGAGAAAGTTCGCCAATCTCCACGGCCACTTCTTCGCGCGTCTCCCGAATCGCTGCCTCCTCGACACTTTCCCCAAGCTCGACGTACCCGGCTGGAAAAGTCCATTTGCCACGTGCAGGTTCAATCATACGCCGCAAAAGAAGTGCACGGCCCTCCTGGCAGGGAATCACCCCGGCCACCACCTTCGGGTTCCTGTAGAGGATAAACCCACACGCCCGGCACACCGGCCGCTCCCTCTCTTCCTCCTCAACCCATTGATCTTGCAGTGCTCCGCCGCATTGCAGACAGAACTGGAAAGCCATTGGTTCATCCTCAACAAAAATACGAAAAGCGGACTCCTCCCTGCTCAGGGGTTCGAATCCGCTCTCGTCGCGACACCGGCCACAGCCCCCATCCCAGGAAGACCCGAAGCACCGGTGGTGTGGACCGTGCCAGCAAGCGAGTCAGCTCTTCTTAGAGGTCTTCGCAAAGAAGGGGGCCAAGAGGGGCTCCACTTCCTTTGACCCGCAGGTTGGACAGGAAGTCTTCCCCTCTTCTCGTTCCTTGATCGAGAGGGTCAGGCCAAACGTCTTGTTGCATCGCTTACAAAGGAACTCATATAATGGCATCCTCCTCACCCCCCATCCTCGACGATGTCATTC
>JBHIBA010000342.1:0-4828 GCA_046758845.1 Nitrospinota bacterium | reverse complement strand
GAATGGCCCACGAAATCCGAAACGCCCTGGGAACGGCCAGGTTGCAGCTCGACCGCCTGGCCAACCCAGACCTCTCCGTCCGGACCCAGCGTTCGCTGGAAGACATCCTCAAGCCTATCGCCCAATCCTCCGAGCGCGGGCAGGACCGTGGGAGCCTGAAACGGGCTGTTGCGGGAGTCCGCCAGATCCACGAGGACGCAAAGCTCCTCCAGCGCGCCTTTCAGGAGGTCTCGGCGGCTGTCGATCGGGGTCTTCGGATCACCCGTCGGGTCATGGACTACTCTAGAATTCAGCCCTTGGGCCCAGCCGGGGCGGATCACGGGATGCTGGTGGATCCCATAGATCCGAACCGGCTGGCGACCGAACTGGCTGACAGCTACAGGGAGGCCTTCGAACGCGAGAGGATCCGCATCGAGATGGAACTCGGCGCGACCCGGCCCATACGGGCCAACGCGGGGCATTGCTACTCCATGCTCCAAAACCTTCTCCTCAATGCCAGAGACGCGATCCGGGAAAAGTGGAAGGGGGCCGGGCCTGCGGGGGGTCCCGCCGGAACCATCCGGATCTCCACCGGGGACGGAGACCGGATCTGGATGAGGTTCGCAGACGACGGCGTGGGAATTCCGCCGGCCCAGCTGGAGCGCATTTTCGATCCCTTCTACTCCACCAAGCCCTCACAGGGCATGGGGCTGGGACTGAATGAATGCCGCCGGATCGCGGACCTGTACGGCGGGGAGATCTGGGTGGAATCCGATACGGGCCTGGGAACACAGGTCACCGTCCTGTGGCCCGCCGCCGAACCCGCGCAAGAGACCTCCGCCCGCAGGGCCGCAGGAGGAGAATCTTGATGGACCTGGACGCCTTCGAGGGCAACCTCGCCCGGATAGAGAGCGCGCTTGGCCTGTCGCGGGGCGATCCGGAGATCTCGGGGGAATCGAGCCTGCCGGTCGTCCTCGTGGTCGATGACGACCCTGCGGTGCTCAAAACGCTGCAAGAAGTCCTGGGAAGCCGGTACCGGGTCAAGGTCTTCTCCGGAGGGGAAGACCTTCGCTCGCGGTGGTCCGGTGAGGGGGCCGCGGCCCTTTTAGACATCAAGATGCCAAAAGAAGGCGGGCTTAGCGTGTTTCGTGAGCTTCGGCGTCAGGCCCCCGAGATGCCCATCGTTTTCTTCTCGGCCCATGCGGGAGATGAGGAGGTCGTGTCCAAGGCGCGCTCTATCAGCCCCGCCGCTTTCTTGGGAAAGGGTTGTTCCCTGAGCGACCTTCAGAACGCCTTGCGCGAAGCTATCGGACGCGGCGCAGGGCCGACGAGAGAGGCAAAACATGTCTGAAGAATTCGAGGAGTTGCTTCAGCGCGCCGCCGAAGACCTGGGGCTGCCCGACAGCGACGCCCCCTCCGCAGAGGCGACTGTAAAGGACAATGCGCGCGTCATGGTGGTCGACGATGATCCAGGCATGCGCCGGGCTTTGGCCGACGTCCTGGAAGAACAGTACGATCTCTTGATCTGTCCCGACGGAATCGCGGCGGCCGAGAACATCTCAGATCATGTGGACGCAGTGATCCTGGACATCAAGATGGCCGGCATGGACGGCCTTCAAACCCTCGCGGCCCTGCGCGAGCGCGCACCGGATGTCCCCGTCCTTTTCAACACGGGCTATCCGGGAGAATACCCCGAAGAGGATCTCGTGCAGAAGTTCGAACCCTTCGGCTACGTCACGAAAGGGGAGCCCAAGGTCCTCCTGGCCCTGCTGAAGAGCGCTATCCGGCATCACCGTCTCCTCCAACGGGCCACCTCCCTCAACCGCCACCTGGAGAACCTGCTCGAGGACCGAAAGGCCGAGAACGTCAGGCTCCAGCGGGAAGTCCAGGGCCGCTACCGGTTCGATCGGATCATCGGCCGAAGCCCGGCCATGCAGCGGGTCTTCGAGCTGATGGCCAAGGTCATCGAGAGCAACGCCACCGTCCTCATCACCGGAGAGACCGGAACGGGCAAGGAGCTCGTGGCCCAGGCCATCCACCACAACGGTCCGCGCAGCTCCGCGCGGTTCGTCGTCCAGAACTGCGGCGCCCTGCCCGACACCCTCCTGGGCAGCGAGCTCTTCGGCCACCGCAAAGGGGCCTTCACGGGCGCCGTCTCCGACAAAAAGGGGCTGTTTGAAGCGGCCCACAAGGGGACGATGTTCCTCGACGAAATCGCCGAGACCTCCCCGGCCGTCCAGGTCAACCTGCTCCGAGTGCTCCAAGACGGAGAAATCCGTCCCCTGGGCGATACCCTCACCCGCCGGGTGGACGTCCGCGTGATCGCCGCAACCCACCGGGAACTTCCCGAGGAAGTCCGCGAGGGCCGTTTTCGGGAAGACCTCTTCTACCGGCTGAACGTCTTCCGCATCAAGCTGCCCGCCCTGCGGGAACGCTGCGAGGACATCCCCCTCCTGGCCCAGCATTTCCTCGGCGATGCCTCAAAGCGCATGGGAAAGACGTTGGCCGGGATCCACCCCCAAGCCCTCGACTGCCTGATAGCCTATCCCTTCCCGGGCAACGTCCGGGAGCTGGAGAACGAGATCGAGCGGGCGGCGGCCCTCGCCGAGGACGGGGCGCCCATCACGGCCGACCTGCTTTCCGAGCCGGCGCGCCGCGCCGCGCTTCAGGCCCCGAAAACGGGCGCCACCCCGACCGACGCCCAACCCGCCCGGGGACCCCTGCGCGAAGCGGTCGAAAAGCTCGAACGAAAAATGTTGACCCAGGCCCTCGGGATGTACGACGGGAACCGCACCCAGACGGCCTCCGCCCTCGGTCTCAGCCGACTCGGGCTCCTCAAGAAGATCCGCCGGTACGGACTGGAAGGTTGACATCAGCGCCCGCCTTCTCCGCGCCGCGCGGGGCATGGTAAAATTCCTACATACGAAGGGGGGAGTCCTCCCATGAAACCGAGAAGTCCATTTCTTTATCGGCTGAGCCCGGCAGTCCGATTCTCCTTGGCGGCGATCTTGCTGGCGGGGTCCCTGATCGGAACCCTCTGGGCCTCCTCCTGGGACGGCGCCGAGGTCACGAACCAGCAGTACCTGGAGTTTGTTGTCGCGACGGGTAGGACCCCTCCGGAGCACTGGGCCGAGAAACGAATTCCCGAAGGGACCGCAAATGAGCCGGTGGTCCTCATCAACTGGTATGACGCCCGGGATTATTGCGCTTGGAGGGGCAAGCGGCTTCCCAGCCAGGAAGAATGGGGGAACGCCTGCCGATTGGAGGCATTTCGAAAGAAGGGCGACATCTGGGAGTGGACCCGTTCGGAGGACGAAGGCGGGTTCAAGATTCTCTGCGGACCGAAGGGCGTTTGCGAGTGTACGCACCGCTATCGGCCGGAATGGAAGAACGCCGTCAAGGGATTCCGATGCATCGGGGACACGCCGGTGGCCATGTCTTCCGAAGGTGAAAGGAAAAGAATCCAGTGAGTAATAAACCTCTGCTGGCAGTTGCCGTCATCACCCTCTTTTGGATGGGGCTGGGAGTCGGACTCTCTCCGGCCCCGGCCGAGGAGGCCGGTCCGGCGGGGGCCAAGACCCAGCCCCCCCGGGTCCAGAAGGAGCGCCTGATGCAGGCCCTCAAGGAGCTGCAACACCCCGAGCCCCTGACGCGGCAAAAGGCCGTGGAATACTTGGGCCAGGCTGGAGACATGTCGGTGGTGAAACGCCTGGCCTCCGCCCTGGCCGATCCACACCCTCAAGTTCGCGAGCAGGCCGAGAAGTCCATGTGGATGATCTGGCTCCGCTCGGGAGACCCCGACACCGACAAGATTCTCTACATGGGCATGGAGCTCATGGCGTCCGGCCAGCTCCAGAATGCCATCAACGCCTTCAGACGGGTCATCGAGCGGGCGCCGGACTTCGCCGAGGGGTACAACAAACGGGCGACCGCACTGTATCTGGCCGACAGGTACAAAGAATCCCTCGTCGATTGCGACACCACGCTTCGGCTGAACCCTCATCATTTCGGGGCCCAGTTCGGAAAGGGACTGAACTACCTCAAGCTGAGGGATTTTCCCAAGGCCCTGCTGGCCTTCCGGCAGACCCTGAAGATCCTCCCCTATTCCGAGTCCGCCCGATCCATCGTGAACGCCCTGGAGGAGAGACTCAAACCCCAAGGCAAGGAGCTCTGAGGAGGCGTATGGACGTTCACGAAGCCATCCGAACCCGCTATGCCGTTCGGAGCTTCCAACCGGACCCTTTGCCGGAAGAATCCATCCTTCGCATTCTGGAAGCCGGGCGCCTGGCGCCGAGCCAGAGGAACCGCCAGCAATGGCACTTCGTGGTGGTTCAGGATCGGGGGACGCTGAGAGAGATCGGCGAGCTGGCCTCCTCAGGACCTTACATCGCCCAGGCCGCGATGGCAGTGGTCGTCGTTATGCAGGGATCGAAAATGCCGCAGATAGACGCGACCCGGGCGGCGCAAAACATGATCCTTGCGGCCTGGGCCGAAGGCGTCGGGACCTGCTGGGTGGGCGGCATTGACAGGGACAAGGTGAAGGAGCTTCTCAAGATTCCGCAAGACGCGGACCTGGTCATGATTCTTCCCTTCGGCCGTCCCACCCACCTCAGCCTCAAAGGCAAGAAAAACCGCAAACCCCTCGCCGAGGTCGCTCACCGGGAGCGCTTCGGGGATCCATACGTCGCGCCCTGAGTCGTGGGGGGCGCTTTTTGGGCACTCGCGTGCCGGCCGAGCTGCGGTTGGAGGTACGTGCGCTTAAGCCGGGCGTCTTTGGCGCTCACCTTCCGGGACGTGATTCACCAGGCACGCCAGTGCGGAAACCTGACGCGGTGCGTCCGCCCCCCCA
>JBHIBA010000341.1:0-4857 GCA_046758845.1 Nitrospinota bacterium | reverse complement strand
TCTGAGAGACACCGTTTTTCTTATTGAACGAACTTGAGGGACGCGACACTAGGAACTCCTTTACATCGGTTTCCTACCAGCATAGATTTAGCTTCGGCCGATTCATGTTTCGTTCCGGTTCTCGGCCGCTTGTCGTTCCCCCCGAGTCGGTGTTGGCGCGCGAGGTTCCATTGTGGCAAAGCTTTACGCCGTCGGCGACATTCACGGCTCCATCGGACACCTGGCCCGTCTCGTGGAGGTTGTTCCCTTTGAGCCGGAAGACCGGATTGTTTTCATCGGAGACTACATCGACCGGGGGCCGGATTCCCGGGGAACGGTGAATTTTCTGCTGGAGTTCCGGGAGAAGTTCCCGAACTCCGTCTTTCTGAGGGGCAATCACGAGGACATGTTCGAGGACTTCTTGCGCGGGTCGAGTATGTATGGAGAAGGCGTATACTCCATGAACGGAGGTAATGAGACCCTGACTTCCTACCAGATCGATCCGTTCGGCACGGTGGGTCCCGGAGACTTTCCAGCGGACCACCTAAAGTTCCTGTTTGAGACCGCCCTCATGCACCGGGAGGACGGCTTCCTGTTCGTCCACGCAGGGATCCGGCCCGGTGTGGCCCTGGAGGACCAGAACCCCCAGGACCTTTTGTGGATCCGGGATGAGTTCTTCTTGCGCGAGCACTCCCTGGACCTGACGGTGGTCTTCGGCCACACGCCCCTCCGCGAGGTCTTCCAGAACCTGCCTTACGCCATCGGCATCGACACCGGAGCCGTATTCGGCGGACGGTTGACGTGCGTCGAGCTGGCCGAGCGAGCCATCCGGGATACCTATCAAGTCTGAACCAGCGAACAACAGGCCTGGGCGAATTCCAATGAAAGTGACCCCCGAAGACATACGCAGCCACCTGGCCGCCCATTCCGGCAGAACAGTGGGTCTCAGAGAGATCATCCGGCATTTCGCCGTTCCGGAAAGAGACAGGCCGGCCTTTCGGCGCATGGTGAAAGACCTGGCAAAGGAAGGGTATCTGGTCCGCGTTCGCGGCGGACGCTATACGGCCCCCGAATCCCTGAATCTCGTCGAGGGAATCTTGCAGGGCCACCCGGAGGGGTATGCCTTCGTCGTTCCGCGGGAAAGTCGGTCCGAGGAAGCGAGAGATGAAGGAGAAACGCCCGAGGGCTCTGGCGCGGACGTCTTCGTCCCACCGAGCGGCCGGGCGGGCGCCGTCCACGGGGACCGGGTGATCGTGAGATCGAGGCGCGGCCTCCGAGGTAAATGGGAGGGGGAAGTCGTGCGGGTTCTGGAAAGGGGCGCGGCTGAGGTCGTCGGGAGGCTGGAAGGGCGGGGAGGCCGCCGGTGGTTCGTCCCCCTGGATCGCCGATTCGGCGAGACGATGGAAATCGAGCGGGGCGGCGGGGAAAGGGGCGCCCGAAAGGGAATGGTGGCCGTTCTTCGCATCACTAGGTATCCGAGCGGCCGCGCCCCCGCGAGGGGGCGGATTGTACAGGTCCTCGGCTTCCCCGAAGATTCCCAGGTCGAGGCGGACATGATCTGTGCCGAGTTCGGCATCGGGACGGAGTTTCCCGAGGAGGTCGTCCGGGAAGCGGGCGCCCTGGCGGAGCCCGGAGCGGAGGACTTTCGCGGGAGGGAGGATTTGCGGGACCTCCTGACGTTCACCATCGACGGGGAGACAGCCAGGGATTTCGATGACGCCGTGTCCTTGGAGGTTTTGCCCTGCGGGGGCTGCCGCCTCGGCGTCCACATCGCGGACGTTGGTTATTACGTGACCGACGGCAGCGCCCTGGACAAAGAGGCCCGCCACCGGGGGACCAGCGCCTACTTCCCCGGCCGCGCGATTCCCATGCTGCCCCCTGCGCTGAGCGAGAACGTTTGCAGTCTGGTGCCGGGGAAGGAGCGCTTGACCCTCACGGTCTTCTTGGACTATGACCCGGAGGGCGTCCTGACCGGCGTGCAGTTCGCCGAGACGGTCATCCGGAGCCGGGCCCGATTGACCTACTCAGGGGTTTCTTCCTTCCTGGATGGTGAACCCGCCGCGTTCTCGAAAGATAACTTTCCGCCCGACGTCTGCCCGCCCGAGCGGTACGAGGAGATCCCGGGCCTGGAGGAGACCCTGCGCGAGATGGCCCGCCTCGCAAGGCGGTTAAGGGAACGGCGCCTCTCCGAGGGGGGCCTGGACTTTGACATCCCGGAGGCGGAGGTCCTGGTGGACGCCGAAGGACGTGTGACGGGGGTACTTCGGGCGCCCCGGACCGTCTCCCACCAGATCATCGAGGACTTCATGCTGGCGGCCAATCGGGCGGTGGCCGAGAGACTCGCTGGGTCGGAGCTTGAGGAGGAGGAGCGGCCGGGGATGTTCCGCGTCCATGAGCCGCCCGATCCCCAAAAGCTGAAAGATGCGTCCCTTCCGCTGCGAAACCTGCGCTTCCGGGTCCCCGGCCTCGAGTCGGGAACCCAGGAGGCGCTGCGTCTGGCCCTTGAGGGAAGCCGGGGCGAGACGGAAGAGGCGCTGGTCAACATGATCCTGCTGCGCGCCATGAAACTCGCCCGGTACGATTCCGCAAACCTCGGCCACTTCGGACTCGGGTTCACGCATTACACCCACTTCACCTCACCCATTCGCCGTTATCCCGATCTCCTTGTTCACCGGTTGGTTCGGGCCTTCGGCCTGACGGGCCGCCGCAAGATGGGCCGCCGGCGGCTGCAAAGCCTCGGGGACCGGATGCAGACCCTGGCGGAGGAGGCGTCCAGCCGTGAGCGGGCGGCCGAGAACGCCGAGCGGGCGATGGTGGATTACAAACGCGTACAGTTCATGAAAGACAAGGTCGGTGAGACCTTCGAAGGGAAGGTGAGCGGTATCGTCCAGACGGGTTTTTTTGTCACGTTGGATGCGCACTTCGTGGACGGCTTCGTCCGTCTTTCCGACCTGACGGACGATTACTACATCTTCGACCAGGAGAACTACGAGCTGACCGGGCGCCGGACGAAGCGGGCCATCCGTCTGGGCGATGTGATCACCGTGCGGGTGGACAGAGCCGACCTCGATATGCGCCGCATTGATTTCTCTCTGGTGGAACCGACCCGGCGGATTGGGCGACGCATCTCAACCGGGCTCCAGGCCGGGGCGAGAGCCGGTGGGATTTCCGCCCGGAGAGGAAAAGAGCGGAAAGTAACTCCCCGAAAGCGTCCGCGGCAGAGCCGCAGGGCAGGTCGTCGGCGGCGGTAGATGACGAGGGCGGGGCAGGCAGCAGCCCCGGATGAAAGCCCGGGGCCGCTTCGTTCAGGCCGTCAGCGGTCCTTAAGGCCGCGATGGCGGGTGGGTCAGTCCAGTCGGAGGGCGTTCTGCATCGTGAAGCAATGCGACTCGGTGAAGACGTCCACGCCTCCCAGGTGTTGCCAGGCTGGCTCCACGATGTTAGCGCATTCCTGCACGACCTCATTCAGGAACTTGTCGAACAGGGCGAAGGGGTTGAGGACGAAGGTCGGATCCGGGAACGGGGGATTGAAGAGAAGGAATGGTGCCGAGCGCTTGGCCGGCCGCGGCCTGGACGGCCAGTACGTAATCCTTGGCTTCCTCGACGTCCGCGCGGGTTCCTAAGCGGGTCAAGTGACCGCCGACAAAGGTTTCGAAATCGAAGTTGAGAATGGTGTTGTGGGCCTTGATGAAGCCCGGCACATTCGTGGTCAGGGCGAGGTTGGCGAAGGGGACCCACCCCGGGAAGACAACATCCACCGCCATCAGCACTTTTTGTCTCGGCGCGTAGTTGAAGAGATCGCCCGGCGCATGAAAGGGTCCGCGGTTGGACAGGTCCAGGATCTGGTGGCCGACGAGTATGACTCTTCTTCTTAGGACCCTGACTGTTGGAATGGGTCGGGGGTCGTCGGGATCAACGGCGTGCGCCTCCTGCAGGGCTCGGATGGTGTTCACGTGGGCGAAGATCTCGACGTCTGGAAAGGCCGCCTGAATCACGTTCGCGCCGCCAATGTGGTCTTTGTGCTTGTGGCTGTAAACGAGATGTGTGATGGGATTGGGCGTGACGCTGGCGATGGCGCCCGGGAGGGTGTCGCCGGCCGGGGTCTGGATGAGCGAGGGCGGAGCATCCACCAGGATGACGCTCCTCCGCCCCACCAGGAAAATGGACTGATAAACGCCTTCAGTGACGTAGTACAGGCCGTCCCTGATCTCTTCGACGTGGAGCCGACCCGTCAGGTGCAGAGGGATCCCACCTAGGGTGATTCCCTCGGCTCCCGGTGGCACGTGAAACGCCCGGGCTAGGCTAGCAGGTAGCACGGTGAGAAGTCCCGCGAGCAGGCAGAGCATGCTGAACCGCAGGCCGAAGCGGATGCCGTTGCGCATAGCAATGTTCATCGGTTCCCTTCCTCCCAAGTGCGGCGTTGAAAACCGCGACAGTTGATGGATTATCTAAGAATTTAACCCGCAGAGGCCTGGAAAATTCCGGGTCAGATGTTGACCGCCAGAGGAGCGCGCGAAAGCCCCGGCGGACCGGCTGGCGGGGACGTAGAAGATAGAAGGGTATTGAAGTGAGTCCTTATGCGGGGGGCGCTTTTTGGGCACTTGCGTGCCGGCCGAACTGCGGTTGGAGGTGTAACGGTTAGGCAGCGCGTCTTCGGCGCACACCTTCTGGGAGGTGATTGACCAGGCACGCTAGTGCAGAAACCCGACGTTGTGCGTCCGCCCCTCCACACCCCCGGTAGGGCGGCCATTTGAGTCGGTGACTCCTTGGCCGCCATCGGAAGGCGGTGCCGCCGAGCAAGATGCCCGGCCTACCAAAGCCCGCCCTACCAGCCCGTTGGCCGAATGCGGGAGCCTTGCGCAGCAAGGCGCGCATTCG
>JBHIBA010000340.1:0-4890 GCA_046758845.1 Nitrospinota bacterium | reverse complement strand
GGCGGCCAAGGAGTCACCGACTCAAATGGCCGCCCTACCAGGGGTGCGGGGGGGGCCCCGGACGCACCGCGTCATGTGTCCGCACTCGTGTGCCTGCTCAATCACCTCTCGAAGGGTGTGCGCCAAAGACGCCCGGCTTAAGTGCACACACCTCCAATCGCAGTTCGGCCGGCACGCAAGTGCCCAAAAAGGCCCCCCCTGGCAATACGGGCTTTCATCCCCATCCACAGGGGCACGGGGGTTGCCTTCCAAAAGCGCCCCCGCATGCGTCAGGTCTCGTACGCATAGGAGCCGCGCAAGGCTTCCAGCAGTTCGTCCAGGTCTCCGCTGACCACCGGAATCTCCTCGTGGCGGGAGGCGGTTGCGTCCGGGTCTTTGAGGCCGCCGGCCGTGATGAGGGCGACAACGGTCTCATCCTCACGAATCTCTCCGCTTCCCCTCAGCCTTCTGATCGCCGCCAGCGCCGCCAGCGAGGAGGGCTCGGCGTACAACCCCTCCTGGGCGGCTAATTCCGCCTGAAGCCCGAGGAGCTCGTCGTCCCCTACGGTGGAGGCCAGACCGCCCGACGCCTTCAGGGCAAAAAGCGCCTGATAGGTGCTTTGCGCGACGTTGATGGAGCCGGCCACCGACGGCGAGTGGGGCGTCTTTGCGGGGATCGCATCCACCCCTTCCCGCATCGCGGCCCCCAGGGAGCCCGCCGTCTCCGCCGCCACCATACGGGGACGCGAGCGGATGATTCCCATCTCCGCGAATTCGTCGAAACCTTTCCACATCCCGAAAAGGGCGTCCCCGTAAGCCACCGGGAGGACGCACCAGTCGGGGGCGCGCCAGTCGAGCTGCTCGCAGATCTCATAGGCAATGGTCTTGTAGCCGTCCACGCCGAAGGGGTTGCTTCCGATGGGCGGGCCGAAAAATGGAGAAGTCGGATACCAGCCGAGCCGCACGATGGCGGTCTCAAGGAGCGTCCAGCGGTCCTCCATCTTCTCTGTCGCGGCGACCAGCGCGCCGTAAGCGCGGATCTGCGTCACCATCGCCGAGGCGGCGCCTTTCACCGTCAGGACCACGCAAGGCAGACCTTTTCGCGCGGAATACGCAGCGGCCGCCGCGCCCGCGTTCCCCGTCGAGCTGACGCCCACTGTGCGCGCTCCGAATCTTCCGGCCATGGCGAGCGCGGAGGCCGCCAGTCGGTCTTTGAAAGAGCCTGTGGGGTTCCGCGATTCGTCCTTGAGATGGAGTCGCGGCGCCCCGAGCTTCGCCCCCAGAGTCGGACAGTCGATGAGGGGCGTCATGCCCTCGCCCAGAGAACTTGGATCATCCGGTCGGCAGGGGAGGAACTCGTGATAGCGCCACATGGTGAGGGGGCGGTCGCGCAAGTCCTCCTTTCGGAACGCCCGCCGAAGAGCTTCGTAATCGTACGTGGGCGTAAGGTTGGAAGGGGCTTGAGAGCGGCAATCGGGGCACCCGTCAAACCGCGGCTCCACCGGAAACTCTTTTCCGCATCGGATGCACCTCAGGCCGGTCAGGAAGCTCACGATAGGGCATCTCCAGTTTCAGGTATCAAGAATCTCAAGCGCATCGGGCGGGGACAAGCGTAGCGGCGGCCCCCACGGCGACCACACAGGGTCGCCGCTACAAAATTGGCCGCAGTGGGCCCCGCCCCTACCTGCGATCCGCCCGTTCATAGAAGGGGCCGGGCGAGAGTCGGTGACTCCTGTACCGGCCCGAAAGTTCCCGATGCTCCTACGTAAAGACCATTGGGGATGTTCCTTGCGGCCAAAAGCCCGTCCAACCCGCGTTCTGAGAGGATGCGCTGTCCCCGAGCTACATTGAAGAGCGTCATCGCAATCGTGAATCCACATCAACCAGCAGTGTCATCCCGAGCGAGGCGGGCCATCCGTGCTTGTCCTGGAATCGTCAGGCTTGAAGAGAATAAGGTGTGAGTGATTTGCCCGCAAGCTTTCGAAAAAATCCGAGGCCGAAAGCCTTCCTGGGGTCCGGGGAGTCGGCACCCCGCGCGCCGGGACTTTTACGCGGCCTGGGACAAACCCTACCGCGCGAGTGGGGGTTGACACCAGCGGCCGGGGATTATATTTTGGCGCGACCCAAATCGGGAAAGGGGGAATCGACACTCAACCCAACAAAGGAGAACCATCATGCCCAAGTACGTCATCGAGCGCGAGATGCGCGGTTCTGGAAAGGGATTCAATGCCTGCTACCGGGAATGAAGACCCAAACGGCAGGATCACGGTTTGATATGGGAAATCCTAGATAATAAAGTTGTAGCGAGGGACCGACGCGAGGAGGAAGCTTAAATCGAACGCCTTTCATTTCCCGCCGCGAGGCGCTCGACATGTACCCACCGTCCAGGCGGGAGGAGGTGACAACCGTGCCGAAGTTCATCGATGCCCATCCCATGAAGCCGTTCACGGCGGACGAGCTGAACAAGTTGCAGAAGGCGCCGCCGGACGAGTTCGGGGTCACGCACCACGACATCCTGTTCAGCGAGAAGGACAACAAGATCTATTGCGTGCTGGACGCCCCGAACGGCGAAGCGATCGAAAAGCATCATGCGAAGGCCGGCATCAAGTGTGACTGGATCCACGAAGTGAAGTCGACGCGCGCGTGACGGAGGCCCTTGGCCGGCGTCCGCGTAGATAGCTCCGGGATCCGAAGCGAGAACCCAGGGGATACGTTTCCGTTCTGGCTCAGCGGGGGGTGGATAGGCCTGCCTAGCCTGCCTGCCGCCCCAGCCTCAGGGCTCCCGGCGAGGCGGCACCGTGCGCGCCATGGTTCCGCCAGGATGCGCCCTAAAGAATAACTTTTTGGTACCCGGCAATACCGGCTTAAGGCCATCTCTCAGAAATCCAACGAAGTCCTGAGCCAGTTAGGCCCGCAGATCCAGTGGATCGAGAGTTACTTCACCGACGACAAGGTCTACTGCGTGTTCATCGCCGCGAACGAGGATTTGATCCGCGAGCACGCTCAGAAGGGCGGGTTCGGGGCGGACCGAATTTCCATGGTCACGACAGTGGTCGACCCGATGACCGGGGAAGCGTAATCCCGGCCCTCGGATCTGTCGTAAGCCCTTCACGTCTTTGAGGACCAAGTCTGCCTTTCCACTCATCCAACGAGCATACGACAAAATGGCGAGATTGCTCTTCCACGCCCTGACGGGCTCGGAGAATCCGACCCGCGCTTGCTTTCCCTTCCTCCAGGCCGTCGCCAACAAGGAGCTTGGCGCTGACGTCGAGATCGCCCTAGGGGGTGATGCGGTCGTCCTCATCCGGGATAGTATCATCAACTCCGTCATCCCCGTGGGTTGGCCGCCCCTGAAAGAGACCTTCGAGAAGGTCGTGCAGAACAAGATCCCCATCCACGTCTGAGGGGGCTGCTCGGTGGCCCGTGGGTCACGGAAGAAGACCTGAAGGGGAAGAACGCCCGGTTCATCAACTTCGCCGACTCGGGAGAGCTTTATCGAACGATGGACAAGGTGTTCGTCTTCTGATTAGCCCAGAGGGAGGGAGGCTGTCAGAACACCACGTTCGAGGGCATGAGGACTCGCACACTGTTGAAGGGACGACAGAGCGGCCCAAACCCTGTTCAGGCGCCGTTCTGCGAGGATTTTTCCGCGGGGCACCGCAAAGATCATGTGAGCGCCCTTGAATACGTATCCCGCAGCGCTGTCATTCGGACCTTTCTGTCATTCCGAGGCGTCCCGAGGAATCTCGCCATCTAACCCACGCAATCCTTCTGACCAGTAGACCGCGCTTCTCACCCGGCAACCAAACCTCTGGTGTCATTCCGAGCAAAGCGAGGAATCTCTCCTCGTCTTTCCGGGCTTTCTCCCTTCTCTGGGTTCGGGGTAAGTTCTGGGCAAAGCCAAGAGCTTGCCCTGCGCTCAGCCGAAACGAACTGCCGGGGAATGTGCGTTGGGTCCCTCCCCAGGAGCACCTGAAGACCAGTGTATCGCTCGTTGCAATCACCCGGACACACAAATGTGTAGACCGTGACGTAAAGCCTATTTATGCTTAAAATGCTTTTTATGCTTGACTAGCTAAAAGATATCTAATATATTGAATTGCAATCGACCTTAAGGAGGGTTAAGGGGCTCTCAGCGATCCATAGGAGGCAAACATGGCAGAGTATCGTACAATCGAAATTGATCTAGACGTACACAAGCTTATCGAGGGAGGGCGCCGTAGTTTTTCTGAGAGCGATAACACGGTCTTGAGGCGGCTGTTGAGGGTTGACACAAAGGAGGAGGTGGGAGGACAACTGGCCTCCTCCGACGAAAAAGGAGCTTGGAGATGGAAAGGGGTGATGCTTCCGGCGGGCACGCAGCTCCGCATGGAATACCGAGGACAGCTGCACACTGGAGAGGTTCGAGACGGGGCATGGCTGGTTGAGGGTCACCGGTACCGCACTCCCTCAGCCGCAGCAGGCGGTGTGGCAAAAACCAAAGCGGGTACCAGGCCCAGCCTAGATGGATGGATATATTGGTATGTGAAAAGGCCCGGAGATAACAGTTGGACACCACTTTCGAGCCTACGGCGAAGCGAGCCACGCATCCGCCCGCTCTCACTGGACGAGTTCTAGGAACTAACAGTTGGACATCACTTTCGAGGAGCCTACGGCGAAGCAGCTAAGCGTGTCCTGCCATCCACTTCTGTGCTTTCGACTCTGAGGGATTCAGTGTAGAATAAGTAGGAGTTTCGCTTTATATTTGTTTGTAGCCCGAATTTGGGATCAGGGGCAAAGAACAGGCCGCGATTTCCGCGGGCCTACGCTGACCGAAGGGGAGGGTCTGTGAGAAGAGAGAGATTCTTCGCTGCGCTCAGAATGACATGTCGCGTTTTGGGCGTTCTCATCAATAAATGTACTGCGTTATGA
>JBHIBA010000339.1:0-4926 GCA_046758845.1 Nitrospinota bacterium | reverse complement strand
TTGGGGTGGGCGTGGTTATGGCTAGGCCGGTGGCCTGTCGCCTATTGGTGGCTTGCTTATCTGGCCAGTTCTTGGCGAAAGAGGGCGACCCATTAAGGGCCGCCCTCTTTCGCGAAATGAAAGTTTTCCGGGGGTCCAGGGGGCCGGTTTTCAAAGCTTGTCCCGAGCGATGCCGAGGGAAGGCCCCCTGGGATTTTCTCTTATTCCGGAGGGGATGTCTCACATGTTTTAGAAGGTATTCTGTGGTCATGGTCAAAAGCCCATAAAGCCCAGGACTTCCCGGTACCCCTCCAATCCTTTCTCCAGGCTGAATCGCCGGGTCGCCGCCTGACGGCACCTCGCCCTCAGGGCGTCGCCTTCGGCCAATAGAGTTGCCAGGGACTCGCACGCCTCTTCGTATCCGCCCCTGTTCAGGTCCTTTACAACGACGCCAATTCGGTCTTCCCGAACCAATTCTTCGGTGTCGCCGATCCCTTGCGTCGTGACGACCGGCAGGCCGCAGGCCAGATACTCCGCCATTTTCGTCGGGGACATTCCCACGCGGGCGAACGCAGGGCGGGCGAACACCAGGCCCACGTCCGCGCCGGCCAGGCGCCCCGGAACGGCCTCGTGAGGGACCGTCTCAACCTCCACCCGCGCGGGACCCACACCCGAGGCCGCCGCGACCTCGCGGGCCAGGTCCTCATAACCATTGGCCAGCACCCGAAGCCGCGCATAGGGCCAGCGGGCCAAGGCCGCGAGGAAGAAGTCGAACATCTCCCGGACCAGGTAATATCCGCCGAGCGACCCCGCGTAAACGAAGGTCGGGAAAGGGGGGGCCTCCCGTCCGGGTGCTCGGCCCGACCGAAACAGTCCCGCGTCCACACAACACGGAATCACCTTCACGCCCTCGCGTCTGGGTTGAGGAAGATAATCCGGCCCGGCCAGAAGCCCCCTCATGGCTTCGGTGAGGACGATGACCGCGTCCGCCCGCTGAATCCAGCGCTTTTCCAGCCGGTTCACCCACCGGAAGGCGGGACGTTTGCGGCTCCATCGCCCCGCATCCGCGTACTCCTCCGCCAGCATGCCCCGCACGTTGAAGAGAAAGCGCCGCCGCAAGAACCGGGCGACCGGGTATCCCATGGCCGCGGGGATGGTTCCCCGGGCCTCCAGGATATCCACCCGATTCCATGCCGCGATGAAAAGGGAGAAGAACACGCCCCGAGCGATGTCGTACAGCGTTGAGATCAAGGCTGGCCGCTTGTGGTACCTGAGCCAGGTCCAACGCAGGCCGTCGCGCATCAAAGCCTCGCGGAGGGCATTTCCAGGCGGGTGTCCACCCGGCGCTTCTTTCTCGAAGGTGAGCAGGTGGACGCCCACCCCCCAGCGGGCGAGGCCCCGAAGGTAGGGCAACGCCTGCGAGTTCACCAGGGGTTCATGAATACCGTTATAGGAGAGAAAAAGGACCCTAGGGGTCCGCTGGAAAGGAACCCGAACGGGAGGGCCCTCTGGAGGGAGCGCATCTCCACGCGCCTCAGAGCCTGAGCGCCGTTTCGCCATCGTTCCGGCCCGAAAAGGAGGAGACGGCGGACCGGGCCTCGCGGCCGAACCCGCCGGCCAAGCCGCCTCCGAAAAGGACAATCAGGACGGGCGTGAGGACGTCGCGGTGGCGGAAGACGGTCCCCACATTCCCCCCGGTCATGCCGATCGTCGCGCTCAACAGGGTGAGGAACACCAACAACACAAACAGTTCCGGCGGCTTCCGCCGCAATCGCCAAAACCCGGCGAGGCCGGCCAATAGAATCGCGTACCACAGCAATATCTGGGGGATGACGAGCCGCTCGACGCGGGAACGCTCGCCCCAGGGCGTCGGCTCGAGCCAGAAATGATACTGTCCTAACGCGAACGCCCGGACGACTTCGGAAGACTTTACATCCGAGAGAAAATTCTCCGGGGTCCGGTGGCGGAAGAGCCTGCGGTCCCAAAGCGTGTACGTGGACCTTCCCACCGTTTCGGCCACGCCCCGCTGGACGGTGAATAACCAAAAAAGGCGATTCCTCATAGCATTCCAAACAGGGGGGGAGAGCAGAATTCCCGCCAAGAGCAAGAGCGCCAACAGGCCCCGAGACGGGCTCCGGCCCACCCACCACCGCCAGAAGAAGGGGACCAACCCAAGTCCGACGACGCCGAAGACAAGAAGACCCAGGTTGTAACGAACGGTCAATGAGATTCCGGCCGCGACCGCTGCTGTCACGAGGTACCCAACCCTCCTTCGCTGCTGGAACCGGACCGACATCCAGAGTGCCCACAGGGCCAGCACGATGAACAGAGAATCCTTGAGAAGGTCCAGGTTCCAGAGGATGAGAGAGGGGAAAAGGGCGGCCGTCACGGAGGAGATCCGGGCGGCCGACGGACCGAAGAGGTCCCGGGCCAGGCCGTACACGACCAACGGGATACAGGCCCCGATCAGAACGTTGATGAAGCGAACGGCGATCAACCCGTCGGGGCCGAAGAGATAAAAGAACACCGCAGGAACGTACAGGAAAGCGGTTGCCCCGTATTCCTGGCGAATCTCAAAGAGGGCGTGAGGCCAGACTTCCGCCCCCCTCCAGATTTGGCTCAGCGCCCAGGCCCGGGAGGTGAAATACCCTCCGTCTCCGAAGACCATGGGAACAGAGAGCTGGAATTCCAGAACCCCCGGCTGGGGATAGAACCTGCCCTGCGCGACGGCCCAAACGTAGACGACGGCCACGATCACCGCCCGAAGGGCGGCAGACGCGGAGAAAAGCCCGACCAAGAAACGATTTTCATCGGAAGGGGCCGCGTGTTTCAGACACGCCGCCAACCCCGCCCCGACGAGCGCCAAAAACACGATGCCGGGTGAGAGCCACCAGAGGACCCCAAGAAGCGCCCCGGCCCCCACCGAAGGCCCCAATTTGGGCGAACGTCCCGGCGACGCCGCAACCCCTGGGGGCGCACCAGTCCCCCTCGTCGCCACCTTGATGAGCCGGCCCACCCACCAGGAACGCCACAAAATTACAAATCGCCCCTCCTCCAGACAGACCGCCGTCAAGGCCCCTGCGAGGACGAATCCTCTGACCACAAGCCCCTCTGCGTTGAGGCTCACCCCGGACACGAGGAGAAGCGCCGAGTCGGCGCTGAGGGCGGAAAGTACGATGGCCGCCAAGGTTCGTTGGGGAGCCGCTTTCCTTGACTGCGCGACGGCCGCCCACCAACGCCCGAAAACCCCTTCCCGCGCCAGCCGGGTTCCACCCGCCGCGAATGCGGCGCCCACCCGGCGGGCTGTGACCAAAATGAGGCTCCCCCCCGCCCAGCCGATCGGGGCCGGCCTCCGCCCGGACCCCGGAGGCGGCTGCTCTTTCTCCCGCATCCACCGCTGCAAGGCTCCGCCCAGCCCCAAAAGGCGCGCGGTCCAGCTTGCGCAAATCGCCTCGTCCACTCGGGCGCTCAGCCAGAAAAAGGCGCTGAGGAGCCTGGACCCAAGGTGCACGATGCGGCTGCCCTGCAAGATGCCGGAGATCATGAAGCGTCAGTCGGTGAAGCGGTTGCGCAGGATGGCGAGAAGAACCCGGAACCCTGAGGCCCAGCGAAGCTTCTTTCCGGCCTCCCGGCCCCGAGGCGCATAGGGAACGGAGACCTCGCGGATGCGAAAGCCCGCCTTGATCACCTTGTTGGTGATCTCGGCGTCGAAGTCGAATCCGTTGCAAGAGAGGGTCAAAGAATTCAGGACGTCCATGCGGAGGACTTTATACCCGGTGGCGATGTCCGTGAGCCTCGTCAGGAAAAGGAGATTGGTCGCCCAGGTGATGACCATATTTCCCACGTAACTCCCGAAAGGGGTCGCGCCCCTCCCGTGAGCGAACCGGGTCCCGTAGACGACGCTGGCCTCGCCGCCGAGGATGGGGGCCAGGAGGTTCGGGTACTCGGCCGGGTTCAGCTCCAAATCCGCGTCCTGGATAAGGACGATATCGCCCGTCGCTTCCCGGAACCCGCGCCGGACGGCCGCTCCCTTGCCGCCCTGCCTCTCCTCGAAGACCACCCGGACTTGCGGGTCGCGGACCTCCGCCAGGAACTCGCGCGTCCCGTCCGTGGAATTTCCGTCCAGGACGATGACCTCCCGTTCCAGTCCCACCTCCACGGCGAGGACGCGGCGAAGCACTTCTTCGATGGTCTCTCGTTCGTTGTAAACGGGGATGATGACGGAAAGCTTTTTCGGGCGAAAACTCATCTTTCCATCTCGAGCCGGGACCGCGCTTTGTCCATGTCCTCCGGGTGCTCCACGGCGAGCCAGAATTCCCGGATGACATAGGCTCCGACGGGTCTGCCCTCGGCTGCGAGGCGCTCCACCAGGTCCGGGATGGTGAAATGGGTATCGGCGGGGACAAAGGGAAGGACGCTTCCCTGGAGCAAGTAAATGCCGCCGGAGATGGGATACTTTGTGACGGGCTTTTCCACGATTTTCCGGACGAGGCCGTCCTCCACCTCCAGGACGCCGTAGGGGAGCTGGCGCTCGATTTCCTTGACGCCCACGGTGAGTTCATAGCCGCCGGCTTTGTGGTGCTCGATGAAGCGGCTGAAGTCGAGCTCGGTCAGGACGTCGCCGTTCATCAGGAGGAGGGTCTCTTCGGCGGGCACGTTGAAACGTTGCCGGAGCAGGGAGAGGGGGCCGGCCGTCCCCGCGGGTTTTTCCTCTTTCAGGTAGTGGATCTGGGCCTCGAATTTTTTCCCGTCGCCGAAGTAGGTCTCGATGAGCTCGGCCCGGTAGCCGACGGAGAGGATGAACTCGCGGAAGCCGAACTCCTTGAGGCGGCCCAAGATGAGTTCGAGGATAGGCCGTTCGCCCACCGGGAGGAGGGGTTTGGGGATGGAGAACGTCAGCGGGCGGAGCCGGGTCCCCAGCCCGCCCGCCAGAATCACCGCGCGCAT
>JBHIBA010000338.1:0-4944 GCA_046758845.1 Nitrospinota bacterium | reverse complement strand
CACATGGCCGGCACCCCCAAGGGAATGCGCGTGGAGGGCCGGGCGCGGCTTGTGGACCGGGACCGCCGCAGGCTTGTGTTTGAGGTGGAGGTGCACGACGAGGTGGAGAAGGTGGCCGAAGGCCGCCACGAGCGCTTCCTGGTGGAACGGGAGCGCAAGAGCGAAAAGCTCCTGCGCAAGATCGAGTCTGTGCGGGCGAGGGGGGGCGGGGGCGCGAAGGAGTAGCGGCGGCGGACCCCGCATGGCGCGGGCGGCGCAAAAAATGAGGGGGAGCGCCGCCCCCCCTTCGGTGGCCAACCGATACTCATTACGTGGAATGAGCCGAAAACCACTACCATCAGACCCACGCACTGGCCGAAGAGCTCGGGATGCGGCCGCTCATGGTCCACTGCCACTTCGGCCTGGCTGTCTTTATACCACTTTTTCCAAGTACCATCTGGATAGTATTTCTATATTCCAACAGCCGCCGAGTATACTAGCAGACTATTCACTATTGTGATCATCGCTTTTTGACCTTTTTGCTTCCATGTTGTTTGTTCCATCTCCTTTGGTGGTTCTGTAAAAAGTGCAAGGGCAGTCATCAAAACAAATGAGATAACCAGAGGAACGATTTTAGTGTCAAAATAACCCGGAGCCACATTTTTGAGCACGTTCCAACTTAATCTAACAACAAGAGTGGCACTGCCAAATGCCAAGAGTGTCTCCCAGGTGTAAAATCGCTTTCCGGTCTTGGTTAGTGTTCCCTTTACCGTCCCCGCCATGATTGTATTCCTCCCTTACCGTTCGGTTTGGACCTGTGGCTTCGAAACCATCCCCAAATAGTAGCTGAAGCGCCGTGTGTTACGAAGCGCGAAGCGAACGGGCAAAGTCAGTCAAAATACACTACTCGATATTGCACTTCTCTTGCAGCTAAAGGCACTCTATTAAAAAGAACCGGTAGGGTAGAGTACATTCTTGAATCAATCTCGTCCGCAGCTGAGAGATTTATACTGTAACCATCCAAAACGGCTAATAGAAAATTACCAAAAAAGTATTCTCGTTGCACATGTTTATCATCTTCATATCAGGCCTCTCGCACCAGTGCCGATACCACCCGTTGTCAGAAACGAATGCCTATTGTCGCTCCGAAGGTCTCTATTTTCTCGAAATTTGGCGCCTCTTCACCGACCTTATAAGTAAGTCCAATGGTGACGTCCTTGGTCACTTGAAATTGGAGCCCCGCGACCAGGAAGTTATGTGTATCATCTTTATCCTCTAATGGTAGGAAGTAGAATGTGTTATCTACAAAGATAGATGCCTCACGTAGCCCCATTGCTTGTGCGAAAAAATTTAGGAGAATCTGCGCACGCCCGCGGCCTATTAATCGAAGAACGGTGTCCTCGGTCTCGGCAGATTCTCCCTTATCGACGGTGTGACCGACGTCAAGACCAATGAATGGTCGCCAGAGAAATTGAAGGGGCGGGTAGCGTTCACACGACCGGATGGATCGAGCAGAGCCGGGGGCCAGCCTTTCCCCAAGGCGATCCTACGCAGGGTTGGTGTGAAAAGAAGCTCCCCAGTAAGTTTTTGGGTATCCAGGTCCTGATCGCTCTCAAATTTTGCCGATAAAGAGGTGTACGTGGAATCAAATATTCCCAACTGACTCGTGTCCCCAATAATAGACGCTCTGAGCCGCCAGGCATCCTCGGCCTCGGACTCGTCGCTCGTCAGCTTGCCCTCGACTGACGTTTGAAGAGATAGATCGAAAGGATCAAATTCAAAACGGGATCCCCGGGGGCTCCAGCTTAAGGCAAAATCAGCCGTGAAAACTGTGTCCTTTCCGGCTGTCCTGAGAAAGGAGAATGCGGCTGCTTCCCCTTTATCCGGCCCAGATAAAGCTCTTTTGAGTGTGAAACCGGAGTGGGACAGGGCTTCAAAGAGATTCTGAGAAGGCTCTTGGCTCTGGGCACCAGCGGGCCCCCAGCTAACGAATAGAGCGGACAATGCACATAAAATGCAGTAGAACAGGTTCCGACTTCCCATAGCTCACGAATTCCCCAATACCTCAGAAACTAACCATCCCCTTTCACATCTGCCCATACTGCATCAACTATCGTTTTTACGTCAGTTGCATTTTCAAAGTCTTGCGGTCCTACCTTGCTCAGGGTGCAGCCCGCAGCTTCTACCTTCTTTCTGATAGGACGGAAGTAGCCGCGTCTCGCTTTTTGACCAACCCGGAGGTCTTTCCAAAAGCGAGTATTCTCGCTAATGTTGGGCTGACGTTCCTTCTCACGGATGACTTGCAACACAAGGTTCGAAACACCCGACCGCGTTAAAGAGCATGACATTTATTTCACTCCCTTGAGACGCCGGCTTGCTCCGGCTGCTCCCGCCGGTGACCGGCCGTTGCCGACGTAGAGACAACAGACTGTGGCTTTAGGCAGCCCTCAGGGGGGAAGCCCCGTGCCAGAACACGCAATGGCTGGAACCCCTCACAACGAATTGAAACCGACATTTCCCAAATGGCCGCTTGGATGACCGGAGTGTAGCACAAAAACACCCTCGGATAGATAGCAAAAAACGGCCTTCAGCCGAGTGCAAGCCCCACGGAGGCCGGCAAAAGCGACGCGAAGATGTCTTGGACACGCGACTGAGGGCAAATTTTCGTATTATATTCGGGGCGTTCTGTAGTTTTTGAGCGCACACCTCCCGGTGAATCGGCTCGCCCACCTCGGTGCTCCCCCGCTCACGTAGGCTGCGCCAACGGTCGGAGGCGCGCAATCAAGCGCAGGATGTCCGCGAAGAGCGTCCGCGGCACGGCGACCTCAGCCAGT
Source organism: Nitrospinota bacterium (assembly GCA_046758845.1). Lineage (GTDB taxonomy): Bacteria > UBA8248 > UBA8248 > JACPRG01 > JBHIBA01. The sequence continues at coordinate 2,131 of JBHIBA010000338.1, read as the reverse complement.
TGGAACATGAGGTAGCGGCCATGCCGTATCACCACTGCCCCTCATGGCGGCGCGATGCGGCCGGCCAGCTTTCGGAACTCCGCCTCGGGGCCCTCGCCGGCCAGGGCGTAAAGCAACTCTCCCTTCCGCCAGAGGGCGACGGTGTAGCCGCGGAAGGTGTGGAAAAGCAGGCGCCATCATCTCGCGGCGGTCTCCCGGGACACAACCTCGCGGAAAGCCCGCATCAGCTGCCTCGTCACAGGCCCAGGAACGGGATACTCGGTTTCTCCCAGGCGGGCAACCGGCACGACTTCCAGAAGTGAACTGGTAATGAACCACTCCTTTGCGTTTTTCACGACGCGGGGGGTCAGTTTCTCCAAGGATACGTTCAGGCCGATGTCGGCGGCGCACTCCAGCGCGGTCTCCCGGGCGATGCCGGGCAGGATATTCTCCGTCACGTCGGGAGTCACCAAAGCCCCGTCCACCGCCGCGAATAGATTGGAGCAAGCGCACTCGAGAAAGTTTCCGTTTGTGTCGCAGATCACGGCCTCGTCGCATCCTCTCTCAGCAGCTTGCCGCGTTGCCAAGAGGCAGGGGAAATAACTGCCCAGCTTGTGTCTGCCGAGTTGGCCCTCCGGATCCCTTCGGACGGAAGATACGAACAGGGAAGCGCCCCGCGTGTACAGAGATGCCCTGGGAACGGAAGGACGGACGGCCAGAATTGTCGTCGGGGTCACGTTCGCTGGAGGCGACGGCCCGGCGCCGCGCCCCCGGGTAATGGCAAAGCGCGCGACGGCTTCTGGGCAGTTGTTCAACTCGACAAGACGTCGAATGCCAGCCTCCAGGATCGCGGGCTCAACCTCGTATTCGATGCCTACCACGGGCGAGCGGAGCGAGGCGTTGAGCCGGGCGCAGTGGCGGACCAGCCGGAAAGGGACGCCGCCGTAACACCGCAGGGTGGTGAAGACCGATTCGCCGTAGAGAAATCCACGGTCATCGACGGGGACGGATGCCTCCTCGCTCGGAACAACCTTTCCATTCAGGATCACATATGGGGCGTTCGTCTTATTCATGCTAAGGTCCCGTTCACGTCCGAACCGAGGGCCTTCAGGATGCCTCTCGCCTTGTGTAGCGTCTCCTCGTACTCATCCGCCGGGCGACTGTCGGCCACAATGCCGCCGCCGACCTGGAATGTCAGGCGGTCGCCCTCGCAGAGGACCGTGCGGATGGCGATATTCAGGTCCATCGTGCCATCCGCACCGATGTAGCCGATGGCACCGCAGTACGGGCCTCGAGCGGTGGGCTCGAGTTCCTCGATGATCTCCATGGCCCTGACCTTCGGCGCGCCGGTGACGCTGCCGCCGGGGAAGGTCGCTTGCAGCAGATCCACCAGATCCACCCCGGGGCGAAGCCGCCCGACCACCCGACTGTAGGTATGATGGACGTTGGCGTGAGACGCGACCGCCCGCAGCTCGGCGACCTGCACCGAGCCGCACGCGCAGACGCGGCCGAGGTCGTTCCGCAGCACGTCCGTGATCATGACGAGCTCGGCCCGTTCTTTTTCCGAGGCGAGCAGTTCCGCGCGAAGGCGCGCGTCCTCCTCCGGCGTCGCGCCTCTGGGGCGCGTGCCTTTAATGGGCCATGTCTCCACGGCGCCGTCGCGAACCCCGAGGAACCTCTCCGGGCTGGAGGAGACAATCGCCCTCTTGTCGAAGGAGAGAAAGGCGCTGAAAGGTGCCGGACTCGCCTCGAAGAGGCGCAAGGCCAGCTCCTCGGGGGCAATCCGGAGCTTCCCCTCAAATCGCTGCGATAGGTTCACCTGGTAAACGTCTCCGGCCGCGATGTACGCCAGGGCTTGCCGGACGGCTTCTTCGTACTCTCCCTGGGAGAGATTGCTCGAAAGCGCGCTCGACAACGCGGGTGACCGGTCGCGCTCCGGAACCGGAGCCTCCGCAACCGTCTTGAGCAGATCTTCCAGCACCCGATCCGTCTCCCCGGAGGGCGCACCTTCATCGAGGAGATCGCAGGCGGTCCACACATTCCCGAGGTGGTCGTAAGCGAGCACGCGCCGGCAGAAAGCGAATTCCGCAAGAGGAAATCCGTGGTCAACGCGTGCTGCTGTGCGCAGGCGCTCGATGCGGTGCGCCAGGTC
>JBHIBA010000337.1:0-4980 GCA_046758845.1 Nitrospinota bacterium | reverse complement strand
CACAGGTGTAAGAATTCACGTCCAGGTAAAAGTATGCCATCCAGCGGAAACCCCCACCGCCGATAGGGGTGCAGACGTTGGCAAATTGGATTGTGTCAATTTTTTGCCGGCGCGCCTTCAGCTGCTCTCCCAGCCGAATGAGGGCGTTGAGCTTCGGACGCGGATGCGAACCGAAAAGCGCGGGAAAAACGGAAGCCAGGATGAAAATCGCGACGGCGACGACAACCGCGCCGGAGACCAGGGAGCGGTAAACCTCCCGCCTTCTCCGGAGAAAGACATAAACGGCGATGGCCGTTAACAGGGACAGGCCCACGTAATAGGGGTGGGTGTAGCCGGGCCATCTTTTCGGCACGAAGCTGAACCCCAGGAGGATGGCCCCCGCCTGGGTCAGCCCGAAGGCCCAAGCCCCGATCAACGCCTTTCGTTGAGAATCGCCCCGGTTCAGAACCCAGGGCGCGATCAGGCCGGCGAGAAGCACCGGCAGCCACGGCCAGTAACGCTGGCCCAGGACCTTGAAAAAGAAAAAGGCGGAACTGGGTTTCGCAAATACGGCCTGTTCCCTGCCCGTCAGGACGGCCGGGGCGACCTGCTGGGCGAAGAGCCTTCTCCAATAAGAGGAGCCGGTCAAAGCGTAATGCCACAGGTCCACCAGGCCGAGGATGCCTACGGCGATTGCCACGGCGAGGCAAAGACGAGCCCAGGGAATTCCGTTCCGCCCCTCGTCCGATGTCGAACCCGGAGGAGCCATCGCGAAGTAGACAAGCAAAACCGGGAGCACGGCCAAAGCGGGAGGACCTTTGCTCAAGAAAGCGCCGGCGAGCGCGACGCCGGTTCCCAGAACAGAAAATTTTCCCTCTCGGACCCGCATCCCCAAGTAAAGCGCCAGGGCCATGAAGAACAACAGGAAGGGTTCGGCCTTGGGCAGACGGCCGAGCTTGAGAAACCAAGGGGTGAGACAAAGGATGAGGGCCGCCAGGAACCCGAACTCCCGATCCACCAGCTTCTTGCCGATCTTATAAACGAGCCAGACCGTGAGGTGGGTGGCGATGAGGGTCGGAAGTAGGGCGGCTTCCTGCACGGGGCCGAGAAGCCTCATGAAGGCGGCCACGGCCCACAGGATCAACGGAGGTTTTTCATAGAAGAACCACTCCAACGGCGGTCCCATCCGCATCCAGGTTTGCACGGGAGCCGCCGCCAGGTCCCGGGCCATGCTGGCGAACAGGGCGGCGTCCGATTCGTAAAGGGGCTTGGAGAGAGCAGTTTGCCAAATCAGGGCCAGCGACAGGAGAAATAGTGATAGCCCGCAGGACACAGGCGTTAAAGGAACCTGCCACCGCCCGAAGGATTCCGAAAGAGACTTCACGGCCGGGTGGGTCTTCCAAGCAAGCATCGAGTCCGCCCTGACAGACACCCCCCGCCAAAACGGCCCAATCTTGGGAAGCGGCCGTCGGCCCTGTCCCGCAGCTTTCTCCGCATGGATGGACGGCCAAAGGAGCCGAGGGACAATGACCTTAGCTTAAGACAATCGGTAGCCAGTCGTCGATCCTTTATACTGTCGCATCGGCGTGGGGGCGTCCGGTTCCCAGAAATGCGAAAGAGAAGCCCAGGTACGTGGAAACTCGCCGTAATCTACGTGCCCGTTGCGGCAGGGAAGACGGTCGGATGAACGCTCTCAGGGCAAAGATTGGCAGGCTGGCGGACCGCCTCCCCCTGCGTCCCGTCGCGAACGCCCTTTTTGGGCTTATCGCCTTCCTCTGGCTGACCGGGGGCTACGTGTACCGGGGACAGCTCGGCGGGCGGAGGGTGCACGTGGAAGCGGCCCAACTGGACGCCTGGGTCGTTGCCTTCCTCATCGTCCTGGCAGTGTGGCGGGGTTGCGGAAAGCCTCTCCGGGAGCTGGGATGCATTCGTGTCCTGACCGCCCTGTGGGTCTGGACCGTTCGCAAGGGCCCGCCGTTCCTCTACGCCTTTATTGCGGGCTCCGGGCTGCTCTTGGCAGGCGTGTCCCTTCTTCGCCATCTCTCCTTTCACACCGGTTACGATCTTTCTATCTTCAGCCAAGCCTATTGGAACACGGTTCACGGGGACTTTCTCTTTTCGTCCATCAAGGGCGGAATGGTCCTTTGGGGGGACCACATCAATCCCATCGTCTTGGGGCTTTTGCCGCTTTACTGGATTTGGCCCTCCCCGGAGGTGTTGCTCATTGTCCAGGGATTCGCCCTGGCGGCCGGGGCCCTACCCCTTTACTTCCTTGCCCAGCGGGAGCTCGCCGACCGCAGGGTGGAGGTCCTGATCCCCATCGCCTACCTCCTCTACCTTCCGCTCCGGAGCATGAACCGTGCCGACTTCCACCCGATCGCGCTTTCGACGCCGCTCATCCTGGCGGCTTTCTACTCCTTGCGGAAAGACCGTTACGTCTGGTTCCTGGTGTTTGCCGGGCTGACGGGAATGACCAAGGAAACCGGTCCCATCGCTGTGGGCCTGCTTGGACTTTACTGCTTTTTCGCCAATCGGAGGTATCTCCTGGGCGCGGGGATCGTCCTTGCCTCCGGCCTCTGGTTTTTCTTGAACCTTTCCGTCTTCATCCCCGCCTTCAACCCGCAGGGCGCGAGCGGCTACCTGTCCCGCTACGACTACCTGGGTGAGGGACTCGGCGAGGCCCTGCTCACGTTGGTGACGCGGCCGGGCTACGCCTTAGCCAACAACCTGACGGGCAAGGAGATGATGTACCCTGTCCGAATCTTAGCGCCGGTGGCCCTCCTGCCTCTCTTGACGCCCGCGGGCCTGCTCACCCTTCCGTATCTTCTGATCAACCTGCTGGAGAAAGACACGCTGCAGGTCTCCTTCTTTCATTACCACGCGGAGCTGACCGCCTTCGTCTTCATCGCGGCGGTCTATGGGGCCAAGCGTGTGCTGAGGTGGAAGGGGACTCTACCGGCTTTCGGTGGGACTCACTCCCCGCGACGGGTGAAGGCTTTGGCGGGCGTTCTGATGGCTGGGGTTTTTCTTTTTTTCGGCCGGTCCGACACACTGCACTTGCGCCGATCCTGGCCTGGGGAGCAGGCCCGGGACGTGCGCGAGGCCCTTGCGAGGGTCCCCGCCCTGGCCCGCGTGGGCGCCCAGGCCGCCATCGCCCCGCACCTGGCGAACCGGAAGTGGCTTTACACCTTCCCCGAGATCGGATCGGCCAATTATGTCATCCTGGACCCGCGCCTCGACCCCTGGCCTATCAAAAAGAAGAACTTTGAGGATGAAGTGCAGAAAGTCGAGGCGAAGGGGTTCAAACTCGTATTCCAACGAAACGGCGTCCGACTCTACCGCCGCCCCTCGCCGTCCGACTGAAAACAACGTGCTCTCCCTTTACTCAGCTTGGTGATCGGTCGGGACCCCTGGAACCGTTGAGCTTTGCATGGCGGAAACGGCCGGCCGAAAAGGACGGTTCGCCAAGAGCACTGTGCGGTACTTCCCGTACGGAAGATCCTCGCGGACCACGCTCATCCTGGACCGCTCGTCCTCCGAAAGTCCCCGATAAGTCGTTGACTGCATCAGCACGTACGCCGGCGCCTGGAAGTCGTTCAAAAAGTATCCCAAGAGCCGGGAATCCTTGAAGTAGTAAATCTCCCCGGTCTTCCCTTCTCCCGCCCCCGCCGCGCGACCATAGAAAGCCAGTGAAGGCTTTTCGAACCGGTACGCCACGACGTGGGCTCCGCCCGCGGCCTCGACGACCTGCCGCGCCGCTGCGGCCGGAGATCTCAGCCGGTCGATTTGCGGCGCCAACGTCCACTGCACCGCGACCTGGCTCACAAGGATGCCCCCAACGAAAACGCCCAGGGCGCGAACGGCTCCCCGCCGCCTTTGCGTCCGCAGGGCCAAGAGCCCCGTCGCGACCCACAGGGCGCCCAGGACGAGGGCCGACGCCAGCACGGAACGTTCCTCCAAGCCCGCCCAGATGGGAAACCCGATCCCGCCGGCCACGAGGCCCGCAAAGGTCACCCCCAAAATGAGCGCGCCCAACCGCCCCCAGCCGTTTCGCTCGGAGGATTCTTTGCCGAGAACCTCGGCGTCCAGAAAATTTCCCGTCAGAAGCGCCGCCGCAGGGAACACGGGCAGCATGTACGAGGGCCGCTTGGATGTGGACAGGCTGAAGAAAAGGAACAGCGCCGCCCACCAGACGAAAACCAGGACGGCCGGCTCCCTGCGACGCCATCCTCGGCTCGCTCCGTAGGCCAGGGCCGGGAGCATCAGCCCCACCCAGGGGAGAAAGTTCGGCGGGAAGTATCCCACGTAGAAATAAAACGGGTTGGGGTGGTTCAAGCCGCTGAGGTAGCGCGTGACGTTCTCTTGGAAGAGCATCTTCCAGGCATACTCTTCTCCGGCGGTTCGGGCGTAGAGAACATGCCAAGGAGTCACGACGGCCAGAAGAATCATCACCCCCGCCGCGTAACTCCACCCGGGAAAAGCCCGCCAGCGCCGCCGAATCGTCAAATACAGAAAACCGGCCAGAGCCGGCAGGGCCAGGCCCACCGGGCCCTTGCTCAGGATGGCCAGCCCCGAAGCCGCAAAAGCCCCCAGCAGCCAGAGGAAGCCCCCCCTTTTCGCCTGTTCCCCGAAGACGACGCAGACGAAGGAGGCCGTCACAAAAAACGTTAAGAGCATGTCGGAGCGGGCGAATCGGGCGCTGTCCCAGAAGAGAAAAGAGGAACTCAGCACCAGGGAAGCCAGGAAGGCCGGGCGTTTGCCGAATAAACGCGCCCCCAAGGCGTAGATCAGAAAAATGGTCCCCAAGGCGGCCGCGGCCGAAGGCAGCCGCGCAGTCCATTCGTCCACCCCGCCGGCGGCTTTCGAAACCAGGGCGATGGACCAGGTGAAAAGCGGGGGCTTCGTGCCCAGGGGCCGGTGAGACCAGCGGGGAACGACCCAGTCTCCCGTTTGGATCATCTGCCGGGCCTGAAGGGCGTAGCGGGTTTCCTCGTTGTCCAC
>JBHIBA010000336.1:0-5010 GCA_046758845.1 Nitrospinota bacterium | reverse complement strand
GGCGGGTTGCGGCAGGCCGCGGGCCTGCACCAATTCGCGAAGCTGCGCTTCGCCTTTATTCTGCCAGCCTCGGATTTTCAGGCTGGCCAATGCGCTCAACCCCGGCGGGTTGCGGCAGGCCGCGGACCTGCACCAATTCGCGAAGCTGCGCTTCGCCTTTATTCTGCCAGCCTCGGATTTTCAGGCTGGCCAATGCGCTCAACCCCGGCGGGTTGCGGCAGGCCGCGGACCTGCACCGATTCATCTTCGACCGGCTCGAACTGATCCGCCGGGTAGGAACCAGCCGGAAACTCGTACACCTTCCCCGGCTCCAGCTCGCCGAGCGTCGTCGGCAACATGCCGCTCCGGTTTGGGCCAGCCCCGCTTGCCTTTTCGCCGGGCCTCGTATTCTCAGGCCCGGCCAATCCGCCGGGGCGCGTCCGCCCCTAGAACGTTCTATCCTCACGCGCTTCGAGGGTGATTTCGCCGTAGTGACACAGCGTGCCCGCGAACCGGGCGTGATCGTCCCTCTTGACCTGGGGTGGGCCAGAGCTTTCCGCCGCGCCGTTCAAATCGCCTTTCTGGCGCAACGTGTCGCAAATCGATTCCAACAGGTCGGAGAAGGTCTTTTCCGTGGCGTCCGAGTCGTCCAAGGCGTACAAGCCGATGATCCGCGCCTGATGTCGCCGGTAGTTCTGCTGCTGGGCGAACTCCTCTTCCCGGCTCGCGTCCCGGGTGATCATCCAGACGTTGATCCGGCCGCCGCTGACGAAGAGGGTCTGGAAGTTGTCGGCCTCGATCTCCCACCGCTGATAGTCGTGGACGACGCCAATTCCAGGAACCGTCTCCACAACGGCTTTCAATTGGCTCCTGATCGCGGACCAGCTCATTCATCCCTCACACCAAGCGGCGCCGGGCGTCGCCAACACCTCCGAAGGCCTGGCCTACCGCGTGCGCATCGCCGCCCGACTCACTCCCCAAAACCCTCGAGGAGGACATCGTCAATGGTTGTCTCAGCGCGCTCTTCGACGGCGGCTGCGGCATTGCGGAAAACGTGACGGGGCCGGGTCCCCTCTCTGGCGATTTTGCGGGCCACCACGAAGGCGAGCCCTTCATCCCCGAGCCTTCCCCTCGCCCACACCCGGAGGGGGGCCAACGGGGGAAATCGGCCGGGACGGCGGCCCTCTTCGATGACGGGTCCGTACTCAACCGGACTTCCTATCGCCGCCCGAACCTGATCCCCCGGAGTGAGATCGACCGACTTCGCGACCGATCCCAAGAAGGTTCCCGTGAACACGGGCGGATAGGGTTTCGCCTGGCCAATCCGCCGGAGGACCTCCTCGCGGGCAAAAGAGGCAAGGCGCTCTATCCCCTCCCGGAGGTTGTCGAGAAGCGTTCCTTGCCCTTCCTGAAACACAGGACCCGTTGCGTCCGTCTGGATCTGGAATTCGGAATCCAAGCGGGACCTCTCCTCGTCAGCGGTTCCGTTTGCCATGAAAGAGAAAGGGCCTCCTCCACTGAAATCCGAGGTCCGTGTCCACGACGGCGCCCGCGCCCGGTGGTGCCGCGGCGTCCTGAATCCCCAGATGGTCGAGGAACGCCCGGCGGAACTTTTCGGCCAGACGCCGGCTCTCGTCCGCACGGGAACGATAATCCGTCACGTCGGCGTCCAGACTCGGGTCCTTGGTCGACAGGTAACGGGCCGCGATGGCCTCCAGGCAAAGCGCCGAGGCCAGGTTCGCCAGCGCCTCGTCATCTGCGGGCGGAAGGGTGGAGGAGGAGGCGTCAAGGACGTGCCGGGCCGAATAAAAAACCCGGAAGATCTTCGTCGCCAAGGGCGTGGCAGCCAGGAAACGCAAATAGTCGTTTGGACTGCCGGACACTACTTTGGTGATGACGGCGAAATCGTCCTCATCGACAGCCGCTTCGACCTGAGATGTGTCATCAACCGGATAGACCAGCTTGCCGACCTCGGAGAACCCCTTCTCCCACGAGGTCAGGACCGCCGAGGCCCCCGTCAGGGGATAGTCGAATCCGCCGTCTCCGGAGACGTCTTCCACGACGATCCGCGGGCGATACCGGGAATATTGCTTCACCGCCTCGACGACGAGGGCGTCAACGTCGGCGCTGGTGAGAAAAGCGCCCTTGTCCTGGATTTTTCTATCAACCAGCGCGTTCAGGTCAGAGATGTTATTAGCCATAAGGCTGTCGCCTTAACCAATTTCGCGCAGCCTGAAAATCCGAGGCTGCGCAAAAAGCGAAGCATAGCTTCGCGAATCGGTGCAGGCCCGCGGCCTGCCGGGGGCGCGTCGCCCCTCCTGGATCTTCCCGTCCACCAAGGCATTGAGCTCTGAGATGTTAGATGCCATGAGATAGCGCCCTTATCCGCTGCAATCGCCAGGTACGCGCCCGCTACACATTCAAGGCAATGCAGGACACCAACGAAAGCAGATACACGGCCCCAGGTTCACGCCGCGAACCGGTGGCTGGCCTCAGCCGCCCGGAAGACCTCATCGAAAATGGCAATCTTCACCAGAGAAGGGAGTCCAGGACGCGTCCCCTGTATCCATCCCCAATGTTTCTGGCCCGGGCCTGCCCAATTATCGATGTCATCCGCCGTTGCGTTCCCGTTGCAATGCCACAGAATCAGCCCCCATCGACCGAGATGGATGATCGGCCGCCAACCCTGCACATCGAAGGGCACGTCGGGCGGTGGATCGGAGATGGGAAGGCCCGCGTTGTCCAGGACCTTTTTCGCTGGTGCGATGAGATAGAACTCAGCCATTTTTACCTCACTGCGAGTTGGCCTGCCTCACCCTCAGAAAGCCTTCGGTTGAGAATGATGAGGTGTCGGAGATGCCCATACCAAGGCTGGATTCCCTGTGAACGGTCCCCTACATTCATTGTGTTCTGAGCTGTAGGCGCTGCGCCGGACGTGTCGGTGCCAACTTCAACGCCACTTACAAAATTCCCAAAGTTATCAACTTCCCAAGCAACGCCATGTGCTTTTGGCACATCGACTACATAGACATCCGAAGTCTCATTATGCGAACCAGTTTCCCCGCTGCCGCTAAAAACGGACATTATGATATGCCCAAGAAGATTATGCTCCGTCGCCACGCCATCAGTCCGTGGGTTGCCTCGACTGTCAAACGCCGTCGCATTTGCCAAGCCAAGCGTCGTTCCGACCAGGTGCAGCGTCCCTTCAGCCGCCAGGATGTTGTTGGCGGAAGGATAAGTCAGCTTGTCTTGGTTCCTCGTCACGGTAGCGGTCGTGGTGGGGATGTAGGAAGAGGCGAAGGAGACGTTATCTTCGACCTGCATGCCCCAAAAGTAGGCCCCCGAACTGCCATCGCCATCGTATGAGAGCACACCATCTCCTGTGGTTATCCAGAAACGGTCTGCGACGGTTGTACCTGGATTCGTTTCTCGCCATCGCATTTCACACCGATACCAGCCATTCGGGAGCGCAGTTATCTTGCTACCAAGAACGGAGGCAGATGCACTTTGGGTGGACGTGCCGAGCACGCCATTTCCTATGTCAAACCATTGACGGGCAAACCCGCCTAGAGCGCCTTCTAAAATTATCCAAGTTCTCTCAGCAGCTTTCGCAAAAAGGGTCGTAACCTGGTCAGCACCAGATGTTCGTGTGTGATCAAGACTAGAAAATCCATGCTGTACGGAAGCTGTGGAATTCTCAACGACTTTATCTGCTGTTGCAGCTCCATCCGGCGCAACAGCAGCATTTGCTGAAATTGTTGAGTTAGACAAACCCCAACCAGCGGCGTTGTCTAATGCTTCCGTATGAAGAAACAGGTTCGTCCGCTGGCCTTCCATAAGGAGGCCATTGCGCTCGAAGCGGGCCTGCCCGGAGGCGGCGCTCTTTATCAACCCGTCGGCGGGGTCGATGTATGTGGCGGTTGTCGCACGGGTGAACGTGGGCGTTCCGCTCCCCTGGCCCACCGCCCAGTCGCCGTTTGCAAAGCGGGCGGCGAAGAGGACATCCCGCAGGAGATACGGCGGGACTATGCCTATCGGCCAGGCGCGAAGCTTTGGCGATTTGCTCAAAAGCCGAGTCGTCGCCATCTCAGTTTATGGCCTCCAGATACGCATTGATCGTCCCACTGGTGTGGGCCGATACCCGCGCCTTCATCCACCGCAACGGACCCTGAACCGTCACGATGTCATCGGATGTGATACTGGCCAACGTGATCTCGTGGTCGGAATCCGCGGGCTTGGTCGGGTCGTTGGATCCGTTGACCGTCACCGTGGCCGCGCCGATTCCTTTGACATGGATGTTGAGGGTCCGCATCCCTGCGACGAGCTCCCAGGCGCCGTTCCCGGTTCCCGTAGCTCCGCTGATCAGCGTGGATCGAAAGATGTAATCCTCGAATGACGGAAAAGGTGTGACTGCCATCTATGGTTCCTCTCGCTTCGCTCGGGTTGCGAGTTACGCTCGCTTCGCTCGGGTTCCGGGTTGCGAGTTGCGAGTCGAGAGCCCGCAACCCGCAACTCGAAACGGCGGCGACGTGCCGCTCCGTTTTGGGCAAGCTCCGCTTGCCTTTTCGCCGAGCGTCGGACTCTCACGCTCGGCCTATCCGCGCTGACCCGTGGTCACTCGCGGACGGCGTAGACCCAGACATCCACGTCATCCACCGTCGGGCTGGTCCCGCCGGTGACGGTCACATCCAGGTGGATCACATCGTCCTCCGCCAGGGCGTCCTGGCCAGCGGCCACCGTTCCCGTGACCGGCGCGGAGGCGATGGCCGAAGCGTCCACGGCCGCAATCTGCGCCGACAAGATGTCCGTCGTCCCGTTCTCGATCATCAGATCCACGTCGGTGGGATCGACGGTCCCGCCGATGGCTCCAACGGCGCCGATCACCTTGACGATCCGACACTTGAACGGGACCTTGAAGAGAAGCGCGTCGGTCGTCGTGGCCGTGATCTGCCGCGCGACCTTCAGGTGAAACTCAACGATATCTCCCACGCCTGAAGCCAAAGCCATTCGGATTCTCCTTTCGCTTCGCTC
>JBHIBA010000335.1:0-5010 GCA_046758845.1 Nitrospinota bacterium | reverse complement strand
TGGGCCATGCGGGAGGGCGTCATCGACGGGGCGGTGGTCTCCTCCCTGGACGGGAAGCTCGCCTGCCAGCCGGCCCCTACGGTGGTGACCTCTCCGGAGGACCTGCGCCGGACGGCCAAATCCTGGTACACCTACGTCGCCAACAACCTGGGCCTGGAGGAAGTCAAGAAGAAGGACCTCAAAAAGGTGGGGTTCGTGGGGGTGCCCTGTCAGATCACGCCCGTGCGGAAGATGGAGCTTTGCGACCCGAGCTTCATCAAGACGCCGAACAAGAAGCCTAAGATCGTCGAGAAACAGGAAGGGTTTATGAAAGGGTTCGCCCGCCGGGTCGCCTTGAACATCGGGCTATTCTGCACGGAGGTTTTCAACTACGAAGGCCTGATGGTGGACAAGATCCAGGGCGAGCTTGGAATCCCCCTCGCAGACGTCGTGAAATTCAACGTCAAGGCCAAGGTCCTGGTCTACAAAAAGGACGATGAGGTGGTGGAGATCAACCTGAAGGAATGCGCGACGAAGTACGGCCGGCCCGAGTGCCACCACTGCGGCGATTTCTCGGCGGAGCTGGCGGACATCGCCTGCGGCGGCGTCGGCGCCAGAGGGTGGACCATCGTCGTAACGCGCACGCCCAAGGGGGAGGAGATCTGGAACCGGGTGGTCGAGTCCGGGATGGTCGAGGTCAAGTCAATCGAAGAATTCCAGAAATCCCTGAAGATTTTGAATATACTGTCCACCAGGCAGACCAAGCGCGTCCCGCAAGGAACCCAGTTGCGCGGCATGCCCCGGGAGCCCCTGGACGGCGAGGTGATTCTGCGGACCCGGCCGGTGGCCCCGGCGGCCTCTTAGTTATCGAGGAGAGCACTAAATCATTGACAGTCCTGTCGCCCTGAGCGAGAGTCATCGACTCGCGCGAAGGGTCTCCGAGATCCCTCACTTCTGTTCGGGACGCTTCGCGGATTCTTCGTGCGGGCCAATGACCCGCACTCAGAGATGACAGATCAACAATTCAGCGCTCCTGTTAGTCATTCAAGCGCCTTTCCTGAAGGATAGAAAAGAGGAGGTTCCTGCCGTGGTGAAGGAGTTATTTCGGCCGGCCACCAAAAAGGAGGCGGTTTCCCTCCTGGCCCGGCACAAGGGGAAGGCCAAGGTGCTGGCCGGGGGGACGGACCTCATCGTCCTGATGCGCGCTGGAAAGGTGCAGCCGGAGGTCCTCGTCAGCCTCAACCGTGTGAAGGGTCTTCGGAATCTCTCTTACAGCTCCAGGAACGGCTTGCGGATCGGGGCGCTGGTGACCCATTCCGAGCTGATGGAGAACGAGGCTGTCCAGCGGCATTATCCGGTTCTCATGGAGACGGCGAAGACCCTCGCGGGTCCCCCCGTCCGCAATGCCGCCTCGGTGGCCGGCAACCTCTGCCACGCGGCCCCTTCGGCCGACTTCGCGCCGCCCCTCCTGACGCTGGACGCCTCCGTGGTCCTCTTCGGTCCGAAGGGCGAGCGGACGGTCCCCCTCCCGGAGTTCTTCAAGGCGCCCAACAAGACCGTCCTGGCCGAGGATGAAATCCTGTCGGAGATCCGGGTCCCCAGCCCGGCCGAGGGCTCGGGGGCCAGCTATCTCAAACTGGGCGTCCGAAGCGCCATGGAGATCGCCATGGTGAGCGTGGCCGCCTCTTTGACCCGGGCGAACGGCAAATGTACGGGCGTGCGCGTCGCCCTGGGGGCCGTGGCCCCGACTCCGATGTTGGCCGAGTCCGCGGCGGGGGCCGCAGAGGGAAAGGCCCCCTCGGCGGAGGTCTTTGCAAAGGCCGGGGAGGCCGCTGCCAAAGAGAGCAAGCCCATCACGGATATCCGGGCATCCGCCGAGTATCGGAAAAAGATGGTCGCCGTCCTGACCCGCCGGGCGCTCGCGCGAGCCGCGGGGTTGTGAGAGGAGAGCCGGTGATGGAATGCACGCTCAACGTCAACGGAAAATCACAGCGCATCTCGGTTCGGCCCGATGAGACCCTGCTGGACGCCCTGCGGGACCGGCTCGACTTCACCGGGACCAAAGAGGGCTGCGGCGAAGGAGACTGCGGGGCCTGCACCATCCAGGTGGACGGGCGGGCGGTCAACGCCTGTTTGATCCTGGCGGCCGACGCCGAAGGAAGGGAAATACGCACCGTCGAGGGGCTGGCCGAGAACGGAGAGATGAGTCCCCTCCAGAGGGCCTTCGTCAACAATGGCGGCATTCAGTGCGGTTTCTGCATACCGGGAATGCTGATGTCCGCCGACGCGCTCCTTCGGGCCAACCCCAGACCCAGCGACTCGGAGATCCGCGAGGCCCTGGCGGGTAACCTCTGCCGCTGCACCGGCTACGTCAAAATCTTCCAGTCGGTGAAGGCAGCAGCGGAGGAAATGGCAGGCTGACGGAGAGACGGTTTTCGGCGCCGGGCCGGACCCGCGCCGCAATCACGCGAGGAGTGAGATCATGGCGCAAGCTTCCATCGGGACGAGGGTTGCCCGGCTGGACGGCCGGGAGAAGGCCCTGGGCAGGGCCGAGTATCTGGGCGACCTGAAGCTGCCCCGGATGACCCAGGTGCGTTTTGTGAAATCCCCCGTTCCGCACGCCCGCATCAAATCCATCGATACCTCCAAGGCCGAGGCCCTTCCCGGGGTGGCGGCCATCGTCACGCACAAAGACGTCCCCGACGTGCGCATCGGCGAGATCGTCATGGACCAGCGGCTTTTCGCCAAGGAGAAGGTGCGGTACGTGGGTGACATCGTGGCCGCGGTGGCGGCGGAGGACCTGGAAAGCGCCCAGCGGGCCGTCGGCCTCGTGAAGGTCGAGTACGAGGAGCTGCCCGCCGTCCTCTCGGCCGAAGAAGCCATTAAGGAGGACGCAGCCGAAATTCACGAGGAATATCATTCCTATGAGACCATCCCTCCGGCGGCCGAACCCTTCAAGATGATGACGGGCCGCAACGTCTGTTGGAAAGGGAGAATCAAGAAGGGAGATGTCGAAAAGGGGTTCGCCGAAGCGGACCACGTTCTGGAGGATGATTTCGAGATCCCTGCGTCCCAGGGTTCTCCCATCGAGACCCACGGCGTTGTGGCCCAGCCTGCCCCGGGCGGCGACGGCGTGACGGTCTGGTCCTCCACACAGGCCCCCTTCGGGGTGCGCGAGCTGGTGGCCCACGGCCTTCACCTTCCGCTCGCCAAGGTCCGGGTGATCGCCCCCACGGTCGGCGGAGGCTTCGGCTCCAAGTGTCAGGTCTGGGTCGAGCCGATGGTTGCGGCCGTGGCCCTGAAGACCGGCCGTCCGGTCAGATACGTCATGAGCCGGGAAGAGGAGTTCGCCATCACCCAGCCCCGGCATCCCATGAAGATTTACGTGAAGTCGGGCGTGAAGAACGACGGGACCCTCGTGGCCAGGCACGCCCGGGTCGTGATGAACACCGGCCACAGCGTGATGCTGGCGCCCATCATGGTCTCGCTGGTGTCCCATGTCGCCGGTGCGCCTTACAAGATCTCCAACCTGCTGGTGGAGACCATTGCCGCCTTCACCAACCTGCCGAGCTTCTCTCTCGTCCGGGGACCCGGCGGACCCCAGGGGACTTTCGCCATCGAGGCCCACACCGACCACCTGGCCGACGCCATCGGCATGGACCGGATTGATTTCCGGATGAAGAACTGCGTCGGCCCCGGCGACAAAGGTCCCTCCGGGCAGGAGTTGGGGGGCGTCGGCCTGAAGGAGGCCCTGCAAAAAGTCAAAGAGTCCCTCGGCTGGTCGAAGGAGCGGCCCGAGGGCCGGGGCGTCGGCGTGGCCGTCGGCTGGTTCGCCACCCTCATCGGGATGGGCTCATCGGCCACGGTCAAGCTGAACGAAGATGGCACGGTCAGCGTCATTACAGGGTTTGTGGAGCACGGCACGGGGAACGTGTACGGTGGCCTTCCCATCTACATCTCCGATGAGCTGGGCGTGGACGTGGAGAAGATCTACATCTCCTCGGGCGACACCGAAACGGGGCCTTGGGATTACGGTACGGTTGGGAGCCGCTCCACCTACAACCACGTCCGGGCGGTCGGCGCGGCGCTGGAGGAGGTGAAGGGACAACTTCGGGAGCGGGGGGCCCGGATGCTCGAGGCCAACGCCGATGAGGTGGACCTCAGGGACGGCAAGGTGTTCGTCCGGAGCGCGCCGGAAAAGGCCATCCCGATCGGCGTGCTTTGCGCGACGGCCGGCAGGCCGGGGTTCGCGGGGCCCATCCTGGGCAACGGCTCCTATAACGGCGCGCCCTGGCAGGCGGGCGAGGGGGTCGAGGTCGCTCTGTCCCTTCAGGCCTTCGGACAGCCGGGCTTCGTGGCACAGGCCGCGGAGGTGGAGGTGGATCGGGAAACGGGTCACGTCAAGGTCTTGAAGATCGTCTCAGCCGCCGACGTGGGGTTCGCCCTCAACCCCATCGGAGTGGAGGGGCAGATCGAGGGCGGATCCATCCAGTCCCTGGGCATGGGTCTGACCGAGCAGATGTTCTTCGACGACCGGGGACACTTGCAGAACCCGAGCTTCCTGGACTACAAGGTCCCCCTGGCGCCGGACATCCCGGAGTTTGACACGATCATTGTCGAAAGCCAGGCCGATCAGGGAGCAATGGGGACGAAAGGGATCGGCGAGGCGCCGGTGGTGGCGACGGCCGCGGCGGTCGTCAACGCCGTGAGCGACGCCACGGGCGTGCGGTTCCAAAAGATCCCGCTGACGCCGGAGTACGTCCTGAGCTGCATGGAATCGGAAACCGCTGTGGCGTAGGGGGAATTTCTCATAAGAATTTGCCAGGGGGGCCTTTTTGGGCACTGGCGTGCCGGCCGGACTGCGGTTGGAGCCGAGTTTGCTCAAGCCGAGCGTCTTTGGCGCACACCCTCCGAGAGGTGATTCACCAAGCACGCAAGAGCAGAAACCTGACGCGGTGCGTCTGTCCCCTCGCCCCCCCCCAGCAAAACTTTTGATTCGCGAAAAGAGCGAGGCCGCCAAAAGGCGGCCTC
>JBHIBA010000334.1:0-5012 GCA_046758845.1 Nitrospinota bacterium | reverse complement strand
GGAAGGTGTGCGGCAAAGACGCTCGGCTTAAGCGTACCGAGCTCCAACCGCAGTTCGGCCGGCGCGCAAGCGCCCAAAAAGGCCCCCCTGAGAATCTGGGCTTTCATCTGAGGAACTTGCGGTGGATGATAAGGTTGAGGGAATGAAACCCGCCAAGCGAATTCTTCGAATGACGGTCAATGGCGCGCCGGTGGAGGTCGCCGCCGAACCCCGCACCCTCCTCCTCGATTTGCTCCGGGAGGAGCTGGAACTCACGGGGATGAAGAAGGCCTGCGACATCCAGGTCTGCGGCTCATGCACGGTGCTGTTGAACGGAGCGGCGGTGAGCGCCTGCACCTACCTGGCCCTCGACGCCGAAGGGGCGGAGGTGACGACCATCGAGGGTCTCTCGCAGAACGGCCGTTTGCACGTCCTGCAGCGGGCCTTCGTCGAGTACGGGGCCATCCAGTGCGGGTATTGCATTCCCGGGATGATCATGATGGCCGGCGCCCTTTTGAACGAAAACCCCAGTCCCACCGAGGAGGAGGTCCGGCTCTACATGGCGGGGAACCTCTGCCGGTGCACGGGCTATAAGAAGATCGTCGAAGCCATCCTGGCCGCCGCCCGGGGGGATTTGAGCTTCGATACCCCGGTCCTGGACTTCTCGCCCAGGGAAGAAGAAGAACATGCGGAACTCTCGCTGGGCACGTTCCGCGTGAAGGAATGAAATTTCAGAATGGACCGCAAGGGCGAGATTCCTCGCTTGGGTCGGCGACCCTTGGCCTCCGCCCTAATTAGAGGCGCGGTATGCATCGAACC
Organism: Nitrospinota bacterium; assembly: GCA_046758845.1. GTDB lineage: Bacteria > UBA8248 > UBA8248 > JACPRG01 > JBHIBA01. Next base: position 4,214 of record JBHIBA010000334.1, on the reverse strand, counting down.
CCGGTAAAGCGGGGGCTGAACCCCCGCGCTACATTCCAAAGGACTGAGCGGTCACGCGAACGTATTTCTGGGGCGCGAGGGCTGGAGATGAGGGGAAAATGGCCGAGACATTGAGCGTCGTGGGAAAACGGCTCCCCAAAGTGGACGCCGTCCCGAAGGCCACCGGTGAGATTCATTACCTGGCGGATTTCAAACTGCCGGGGATGCTTTACGGGGCTATCCTGAGAAGTCCCTATCCTCACGCCCGCGTCCTGAACATCGACGTCACTCGGGCGCAACGCCTGCCCGGCGTGCGGTCCGTGATCACGTCTGCCGACACACCCCAGAAGCGCTTTTCCTTCGTAGAGTACCTGGCCGACAAGTACATCTTGGCGAAGGACAAGGTCCGCTACATCGGCGATGAGGTGGCCGCGGTGGCCGCGTTGGATGAGGATACGGCCCGCGAGGCGCTTTCTCTCATTCGCGTCGACTACGAGGAGCTCCCGGTCGTTTACGAAGTGGAAGAGGCCATGGAGCCGGACGCGCCTTTGCTGCACGGGCACAAGGAGTCGAACATCTCCTTCGAGCTCCACCGCACGTACGGCGATCCGGACCGGGGGTTTGCCGAGTCGGACAACGTCTTTGAGGACCGCTTCGAGACTCAGCGCGTCGCCCACGCCCCGATGGAGCCCCGGGGGTGCGTGGCCCAGGTGGATCTTTCGGGCCGCATCACCGTTTGGGCTCCTTCCCAGGCGCCTCATACCTTGCGGCAGGAAATCGCCAATTCCCTCTGTGTGCCTGCGGCGAAGGTGCGCGTCTGCAAGCTTCCCACCGGGGGCGCCTTCGGCAATCGCCTGGTCATGGACATGACGCCCCCCGTGGCCAGCATCCTCTCGGCCAAAACCGCCCGGCCTGTGAAGATCATCAACACGAGGCAAGAGGAGTTTGAAACCAGCAAGACGCGCTACCGCTACGTCGTCGACCTCAAGACCGGCGTGAAGAAGAACGGCCGAATCCACGCCCGGGCCGCCCGCGTCATTGCCGACAACGGGGCGTACAATGACAAGGCCCCCGCGACCCTCAGCTTTTCGGGCTCCATGTTCTGCCTGATCTACGACTTGGAGCACCTCCAGTACGACGCCTACGTTGTCTACACCAACCGCCAATACGGAACGGGCTTTCGCGGCTTCGGCAACCCCCAGGTGACCTTCGCTCACGAGCACCAGCTCGACCTCATCGCTGAGCGCCTGGGGATGGACCCCCTGGAGATCCGCCTGAAGAACGCGAACCGCCCGGGCAAGACCCGGGCCGTCGGCGCCGAAATGAAAGTCATCGACATGACGGAGTGTTTGGAGCGGGCGACCGCCGCGGCCGGGTGGGCCCGGAAGCGGAAGGACTACGGGAGGAGGGAGCCGGGCGAGCCCTGGCGGGGAATCGGCTGCGCCACCATGATCCACACGGCCGGCGGCAACCGCTTTTACGGCTACAACGCCGCCTCCTCGGTCGTCAAGGTGGCTGAGGACGGACTGGTGACGCTGGTCACCCCGGCGTGCGACGTGGGCCAGGGCTCGCTGACCGTGGTGGCGCAGATCTGCGCGGAGGAGATGGGGGTCCAGCTCGACGACATCGTCGTCATCACCGACGACACCGACCTGACGCCTTACGACCTGGGGTCGTGGGGAAGCCGGACGACGTGGGTGGTGGGCCAGGCCGCCCAGGCGGCGGCCCGAGATGCCAGAAACCAGATCCTGGAGGCCGTGGCGGAGGAGATGGAGGTCTCGCCGGACGACCTCGAATCGCGGGACGGCCGGGTCGGCGTCCGGGGGTCCCCCGAGCGAGGGATGCCGTTTGCCGTCGCCGTCGATAAGTGCTTCAAGAAAAGGGGGAAGCCCATCCAGGCGGAGGGAAAATTCGTGGACGAGGTGGCCCCCGAGTCTATGGACTGGGACACTCAGAGCCCCAACTACGCCTCGGCGGCGCACGTGGTCGAAGTGGAGGTGGACGCGGAGACGGGAAGGGTCCGCGTCCTCGACTTCAAGGCCGCGCACGGCATCGGCAAGGCCATCAATCCCGTGACCGCCGAGGGGCAGATCGAGGGAAGCGTGGCCCAGGGTGTGGGCTTCGGGCTGATGGAGGAGCTGGTCATGGACGGCGGACGCGCCGTCAACCCCAACTTCGCCGACTATAAGATCCCCACCTTCCTGGACCTGCCCGACATGGAGGCCATCCTGGTGGAGAACCCCGACCCTGACGGGCCGTACGGCGCCTCCGGGATCGGCGAGCCGGGTCTGGTTCCCACGGCCGCAGCCGTGGCCAACGCCGTCGCCCACGCGACCGGCTGCCACTTCCGGTCGCTTCCCATTACCGCTGAGAAGATCCTGAAGGCCCTGAAAGACAGGAAAAGGGAACATTCATAGGGAGTTTGATTCATGCCGGATAAGCTCCAGATTGGAGTCAATGTCAACACCCGCGTTCCGATTATTTACCCTGAATCCTACACGGCAGAAAACATGTACGAGATGGCCGAAGAGGTGGAGAGGCTGGGTTTTGATTCGGTCTGGTGCGGGGATAATTTCTTCGAGAAGGCCCGCGTCGAGTCCACCACAACCCTGGCCGCCTGCGCATCGCGCACCAGGCGCGTCAAGCTCAGCACGGCCTCCTTCATCCTGACAACTCGGCATACGGTGTGGATGGCCCTCACATGGGCGAGCCTGGATCAACTTTCGGGGGGCCGGATGATCATGACCGTTTGCGTGGGCGGGGGAAGCCCTGAGGCGGGAGGCATCCAGGCCTATGAGCAGTACGAATTGGTGGGCGTGCCCTACAGAAAGCGCGGTTTTTACATGGAAGAGCAAATCAAACTCCTTCGGCGGCTTTGGTTGGAGTCGGACGTACACCACCAGAGTGAAATGCCTTTCCACACGCTGAACGGCATCTCGGTGGACGTGCGTCCCGTCCAGAAACCCATCCCCATCTGGATTTCCAACAACCCACAGATCTTCCAGGTGAAGCCCCACGTCAAGGAGCGGATGATGCGCCGGGTTGGAGAGCTGGCCGACGGTTGGCAGACCTGCACGGCGACTCCCGCCGAGTACGAGGAGTTGTTCGGAATGGTGAAGGGCTACGCCCGGGACGCTGGACGCAACCCGGACGACATTGTCGGGGCCTACCAGTTGACGTGCAGTCTCCGTCCCAACCGGGAGCAAGGAAAAAAGGAGGCTCTGGATTTCCTCAACAAATACTACGTCACGGAGTTCACCGACCTCTCCCAATCCATGTGGAGCCGGGACCCCTTCGGGACACCGGACGATGTGATCCGGAACATTGAAGGGCTGGTCGAAAAAGGATGCCGGCACTTTTGCGTCCGGTTCGCTACATACGACCAGCTCAGTCATTTGCGCCTCTTCGCCGAGAAAGTCCTCCCGAGCTTCAAGTGAGGGACTGCAAAGGGAGACGAATGGGAGCTGCACCCCGGGTTCGATTTTTTCGGCTCGGGGCCTTTCTTCAGCTTTTGAGCAGAAGCCGAAGGAAGAAAGGTAGGGCATAGGTTCCCAGCGAATTCACATCTCTAAGGGGGAAAATGGAATTGGAGAAGGAGGTCATCACCACGGACCGGGCGGCGCCTCCGGTTGGGCCGTATTCCTTAGGGATCAAGACGGGAAACCTGCTTTTCATCTCCGGATCGGTCGGGTGGGATACATCCGGGAAAGTTGTCGGAGACGGGGGCGCGAAGGCCCAGACGCGGCAAGCCTTCGAGAACATCCGCGCGGTGCTCGAAGCGGCCGGCGGATCCATGGAGAACGTAGTAAAGGTCACCGTTTTCCTGACAGATCCTGAGGATTACCCGGCGATGAATGAGGTTCGGGCAGAGCATTTCCCAAAAGATCCCCCCGCGAGCTCGGCCTTCGTGGTCAAGAGATTAATTCCCCCCGGCCTTTGTGTGGAGATTGAGGCCATAGCCGTTCTCGGCTGACGATTGCGTACTGTTACAAATGACAGCCCGGTAGTGACAAGGGGGACTCAGATGATCCTGAAAGGGAAGACCGCCATCATCACGGGCGCGGCATGGGGGATTGGCAAGGCCGTCGCCCTTCGATTCGCCCGCGAGGGGCGAACCACTGGCTTTTGCTTTCTGCGGGGGGCGCTTTTTGGGGACTGGCGTGCCGGCTTAGTCGTGGGGGGGGCGTTTTGTAAGGCGCCCCCCCCCCGCCCCCGCCAAACATTTGTTTGGCGAA
>JBHIBA010000333.1:0-5014 GCA_046758845.1 Nitrospinota bacterium | reverse complement strand
CTTCGCGAGGGTTGATGACCCTCGCTCAGGGTGACAGGGGTGTCAAGTACTAACCGCTGCCCGTAGTAAAGGGGTCTATAAGGTCTCCGCAACCCGGTTGGAGGTCGGCGGGGGAACCCGGATAGGGCCCGGGTCAGGCTGGAGACGAAACCTCCAGCACCCGGGCTCTTTTTTGCTCAGGTCCCTGCCGATGGACTCACCCACTGTGAGCGAAGCTGCGCCGCAGAAAGGCGTCAGATTCCCTCAATAGCGCGAAGGCCACTTTACAGCGCCCCAATATGCACGCTTTTTTGTCGCGACCTTCCGTTCCGGGTAAGGCGAGTCGCTTACCTTGAAACGCCTAGCGTTCTCAACTATATTTCGACACTCAGCGCCAGACGAGAGCGCTCGACGCAATCTTTCGGATTGGATAACGTCAGATGGCAGAGACATTGAAAATAGCGCTTCTCCCGGGCGACGGAATCGGCCCCGAAGCCATGGCCGGCGCCCGGGCGGTCCTGGAAACCGTCACCGGAAGGTTTGGATTGTCTTTCGACCTGTGCACGGCGCTCATCGGCGGAGCGGCCATCGATGCGACCGGCCATCCCCTTCCACCGGAGACGCTCAAGATCTGCAAGGCGTCCGACGCCATACTGCTCGGAGCGGTCGGCGGTCCAAAGTGGGACTCTCTGCCCCCCGAGAGGCGTCCCGAGCGAGGAGCTCTCTTGCCCCTGAGGAAGGAACTGGGACTGTTTGCCAACCTGAGGCCGGCCCGCCTTTATGACGCGCTCGCCGCTTCCTCCTCCATGCGCGCCGACATCGTGAAGGGCCTCGATCTGCTGGTCCTTCGGGAGCTGACCGGGGGGATCTACTTCGGCGAGCCCCAGGGCATAAAGGACGACGGGGCGGGGAAGATCGGCGTCAATACCATGGTCTACTCGGTCCCCGAGGTTGAGCGGATTGCCCGTTTGGGGTTTGCACTCGCTGCGAAACGCCGGAGAAAGTTGACCTCGGTGGACAAGTTTAACGTCCTGGCCGTAAGCCGTCTGTGGCGAGAAGTGGTGGACAGCGTCGCCCCGGACTATCCGGACGTCCAGTTGGAGCACATGCTGGTGGACAACTGCGCCATGCAACTCGTCCGTTGGCCCAAGCAATTCGACGTAATCGTGACAGGCAATCTCTTCGGTGATATCCTCAGCGATGAGGCCGCCATGCTGACGGGCTCCATCGGGATGCTCCCCTCGGCCAGCTTGGGAGATCCCGCCAAAGGGGGACCGGCAGGCAGGGGGCCGCTGGGGCTTTTCGAGCCCGTTCATGGGACGGCCCCGGAGATTGCCGGAAAGGACCAGGCCAATCCGGTCGCCATGATCCTTTCGGCGGCCATGCTGTTGGAGTACGGACTCGGCGAGCCCGAGGCGGGCCGGGCCATCGAGGACGCGGTGGCGCAGGTGCTCGATGCCGGAGCCCGGACGGGCGACATTGCCGCGGAGGGAGAGGAAGTTCTGGGGACGAAAGCCATGAGCGGCCGGATCGCCGAGGCCCTGGAGGCGAACTGAAATGGCCGAAGGTTGGAACGTCGCTGTGGTCGGCGCCACGGGGGCGGTGGGAAACGAGATGCTCTCCATTTTGGAAGAGCGCGATTTCCCTGTGAATGACCTGCGCCTTCTCGCTTCGGAACGAAGCGCCGCACAGCGCTTAACCTTCCGGGACGAGGAGTATAAGGTCGAAGTCCTGAGCGCAGACGGCTTTGGGGGGATCGACCTGGCCCTTTTCTCCGCCGGGTCCGCGCGCAGCCGGGAATTTGTCCCCCACGCGGTGGAGGCCGGGGCGGTCGTCGTCGACAACACCAGCGCTTTCCGGATGGACCCGGAGATTCCCCTGGTCGTCCCGGAGGTCAACCCCGAGACCCTGGAGACCCACAGGGGGATCATCGCCAATCCTAACTGCTCGACCATCCAGTTGGTGGTCGTCCTGATGCCCCTCCACGCTGCCTTCGGGATCCGTAGGGTGGTGGTCTCCACGTATCAATCGGTTTCGGGCACCGGGAAGAAGGCCATGGCGGAGCTCGAGCAGCAGGTTCGGGATCTGCTGAATTTTCACGAGCCGACGGCCTCCGTCTACCCCCACGAGATCGCCTTCAACTGTCTCCCGCACATCGGCCATTTCAACGAGGAGGGATATTCGGAAGAAGAAGCCAAGATGATCAACGAGACCCGGAAGATCCTGGCGCTGCCGGACCTTCCAATCACCGCAACCACGGTCAGGGTCCCCGTTTTCCACTGCCATTCCGAATCGGTCAACGTGGAATGCGAAAAACCCATCACCGCCAACGAGGCCCGCGCCGTTCTGTCCGGGGCCGAAGGGGTGATCGTGTATGACTCCCCCCGGCACAATCTCTATCCGCTTGCCCGAGACGTCGCCGGAAAGGACGAGGTCTACGTCGGAAGGATCCGTCAGGACGAGAGCGTCGAGAACGGGCTGGATATGTGGATCGTCGCGGACAACTTGAGGAAAGGCGCGGCCCTGAACAGCATTCAAATCGCCGAGACCCTGATCCAGAAGAACCTCCTCCGCGTACCCGCCTGACGCGACCAAAGAGCAAAGGCGGATAAGCGCGAAGCCCGCCTTCTCCTTCTCTCCCGCTATTCCCCGGAACCGATATACCGGCGCTCGGGGTCCAGGGCGCGCAGAATCTCCAGCTCCTTCGCCGCGGGCGGTTTGGTTCGGGGGATTCTTCGGGGGATGAGTGGATCGAATCCGGTGTTCTCCTGAACCTCCCCGACCTCGACGCCCGGGTGCAGGGCCTTGAGGCGCATCCTCCCCGATTTTGGATCGAAGTCCAGCAGTCCAAGGTGGGTGACGACCAGGTGAACGCCCCCGGCCAGGAGGCCCGCCGCGCGCCGGGAGCCATCGCCTTTGAGATAGCCGGGGCTGGTCACAAAATCCACCTTCTCCACGAAGCGGCGCTTCTCGTGGCGCATGGCTACGATCACCTTGCTCATGCTGGCGATGTCGTTCGCTCCGCCGCTTCCCGGAAGGCGAACCTTGGGGTGGTCCGGATCGCCGATGAAAGAGCTGTTCAAGTTTCCGTACTGGTCGATCTGCGCGCCCCCGAGGAACCCGTAATCCACGTAGCCCCGCTGCATCAGGAGGAGGACGTCGGTGATGGAGAGGAGCTTGCTCGCCTGCCAAGCGCACCGGGCTTCGTTGGTGGAAGGGGGCAACTTGCCGGGGGCGACCTCGGGACCGATCACCCCGCCCTCGAAGAGGATGGTGAGCTGGGGGGCGTGCGTGTTTTGCGCCAGGATGGCGGAGATCAAGGGCAGGCCCGCCCCGGCGAAAACGACGTTGCCGTTCTTGAGCGCCCGGGCGCTCATCAAACAGATCAGCTCCGGGCTGTTATAGCCGGCCCCAGGCGCTCTCTTATGCATAGTTCATCTCCGAGCCCGCTTTGGCCGCGGCCATGAGGGTCTTCGTCCCGATCCTGTCGAGGAAATCTTCCCAGTTCCCCAGGCCGTAGCAGTATTCCTCCAAATACGCCTTTGCCTCTTCGACGCCGGAGGCTGAGGTCCTTCTGACGTACTCGTCGATGTGGCCGAAGGCCGGTTCGTAAAGGCCGTAACATTCGTGAGGCATGCTTCCAAAGGGCGCCTCGGCGACCGCCTCTACGCACAGGAACGAAATCATTGTCCGGTCCGGGGAGCGGCGGATCTGCTCGTTGCTGACGATGCGCTCGGCCGAGAGAATAACTTTGTTCGCCGCCAGGGCGACGTCGGCGTCCATGAAGGGGAGGCCGTCGATTTGCGCGTTGCCGTATGGGTCCGCGCGGTGGACGTGGATCAGCGCAACGTCCGGGTTCAGGGCGGGGATGAGGGCCAAGGGCTCGCCCGTGTAGGGGCAGTCGAGGGTCTTCAGGCCCGGCAGCCGGTCGGCCATCCCGCTTCCCATCATCGAGCGCGCCGGGAGGAAAGGAACGCCCATTGCCCCCGCCCGGTAGCGAAGGCCCATGCTCAGGTGGCTCCACTCTTCGTAACGTGCCTCCCCGGACTGGACGAACTCCCGCATCACGCGGGAGACTCCCCAGGTAACGCCGGGGCTGAACCAGCTGGTGAGGATGTGGCGGGTGACGCCCCCGGCCAGGAGGAGGTCTCCCTCCGTGCTGGTGATGCTTCTGGAGAACGTGAGGCCGGCTCTGCGCTGGCGGATGATTTCCCACAGCAGGGCCATGGGGGTCCGCGAGTAGTGGCATCCGCCGACGGCGACGTGCGCGCCATCGGGGATGAGCCTCACGGCGTCTTCGAGGGAGCAGATTTTTTCCCGCAGACCGCGGTCTCTTTCTTGGATGGGTTTGCGGAGGGACTCGTATGGGGGGATCATGGATTCCGGCTCCTTGAAGGAAGGATCTTTCTTCAAATCATGCGGTGGGGTAGGGGGCAAGTCAAATCTTCTGATACGCAGAATTTTTCAATGGAAAACGCGACGTCGATGTCATCGCATCTATGAAAGACTCGCTTTCGTTTTCTGCGGGGGGCGCTTTTTGGGCACTTGCGTGCCGGCCGAACTGCGGCTGGACGCGAGTAGGCTTAAACGGGGCCTCTTTGGCGCTCGCCCTCCGAGATGTGATTGAACGGCACGCCAGTGCAGAAACCTGACGCGGTGCGTCCGCCCCCCCGGACCCTCCAGCAAAACTTTCCGCCAAGACATGCACCAGATGGAGCCACTGAAAGATCGCAGACAACCGACCCAGCCAAACGCCCTGCCCCCCGGAGGCGCCTCCTGCAACACATTGATTTTTGCTATCTTCCCCCTTTGGCTTTGTTTCGTAGTTTTTAATGTGTCGGGCCTTCCATGAAGCAGATTCGGCTCTTTAAATTGAGCCAATAATACCAATCTGTTATACATACGGTCATAACGCAGTACATTTACTTATGAGAGCACCCAAAAACCAACGTGTCATCTCTGAAAGCGCGACGTGTCAACGGGGACCTCCGGCGGTTCGCTGGGGTGGAGCCCAGTCATCTCTACGCCCTCAATC
>JBHIBA010000332.1:0-5047 GCA_046758845.1 Nitrospinota bacterium | reverse complement strand
TGAGGGCTTTCACCGCCGGAGTCGGATTTGAGGGTGCTCCCCCTTCCACCTATACTGGATTAGACGATGGTGGGAAAGCGGCCCCTCATGCGGCGCGGAAGCTTTGACCATGAGCCCGGATGACGTGGAAGAAGAAAGTCCCTCAGAAGAGCCTTTTCTCCCTCGGAGGATCCCGATCTTCCCTCTGCCCAATGTCGTCTTCTTTCCCAACATGGCGCTTCCCCTTCACATCTTTGAGGCCCGCTATCGCAAAATGGTCACGGATTGTCTCGCGGGGGACCGCTACTTGGGAATGATGCTCATGAAGCCCGGTTGGGAGAAAGGGGAGATCGAGTATTACGAGATCGGGGGACTCGGTCTGATCGCCAACGTCGTCAAACACCCCGGCGGAAACATGGACATCACCTTGCGGGGGCTGAGCCGATACCGCGTGAAGGAATACCTCCAGCGAACTCCCTACCTGATCGCCGACGTGGACATCCTGGAGGAGGAGGGCTGGGAGGACACGCCCGAGCTGCGCAGGGCCACAGGGGAAATGCTCAGGCTCTTCAAGCAGACCCTCTACAAGCAGGACGAGGAGTTCCGGGAAGGCATCCTCGGCCAGCTCAACCTGCTGGACAGCGCATTGGACATCACGAATTACCTGGGTTCCATCCTGAGGATCAAGTCCGAGATGAAGCAGCAAATCCTCGAGGCCTCCAACCCGGCCGAACGGGCGAGGCTGCTGACGGCCATTTTCCGAGGTGAGCTCGCTTCCCTCAATTAAGCCGGCAGTCGGGCGGAATGCGCGCGGTTCTGCAAAGGGTGACTGAAGCCTCCGTCGCCGTTGACGGTGAGGTGAAAGGGGCCATCGGACCCGGCCTGTTGATCCTTCTCGGCGTGGGCGAAGGGGACACCGAGGACGACGTTCATCAACTGGCCGAGAAGATTGTCCACCTGAGGATCTTCGAGGACGAAGCGGGCAAGTTCAACCGGTCGCTCTCGGACGTTTCGGGCTCGGCCCTGGTGGTCTCCCAGTTCACGCTGTTCGCGGACTGTCGGAAGGGAAGGCGTCCGTCCTTCATCTCGGCGGCGAAGCCTCCTTTGGCCGAGGAGCTCTACGAGAAGTTCAACCAGGCGCTGCGCTCCGAGGGCGTCCCGGTAGAGACGGGGGTCTTCGGGGCCATGATGGACGTCCGCCTGTCCAATCAGGGGCCGGTCACGATCTGGCTGGATACGCGGGAGCTCTGATGAGGCCCTTTCTCAAAGACCGGCTGGAGCACCTGTACCGGACCTTTGACGTCCGTTACCTCTCGCCGGACCCGCTGGAGATCGTCCACCGCTACCGGAGCCGTGAGGACCGGGAGGTCGTGGGGTTCGTGGCCGCCGCATTGGCTTACGGGCAGGTGGACCAAATCCTGGGCAGCGTAGGGCGCGCCCTGGCGTTGATGGAGGCGGACGGGAAAACCCCCGACCGTTTCGTTCGGACGTTCGACCCGGCTCACGACGGCGCGCGTTTCGAGTCTTTTCGCCACCGGTTTAACCGTGGGGAGGACTTGGCCTGTCTTCTTTACTGGATGCGGCAGGCGATAGAGGAGGAGGGCTCTCTGGGGGGGTTCTTTTTGCGCGGGTATCGGCCGGAGGAGCCCGACGTGGGCCCGGCCCTGTCGAGATTCGTCCGCGGTCTTCTCTCTCTGGACCGGGGACGCTTTTACCCCAAGGGACTCCCCGGTCCCGGCGAGGGAGTCCGGTTCTTTCTGCCCTCGCCGCAGGACGGAAGCGCCTGCAAGCGTCTCGCCCTGTTCCTGCGCTGGATGGTCCGGCGGGGGGACGCGTTGGATTTCGGACAGTGGCGGGAAGTCTCTGCGGCTCACCTGGTCATCCCGCTGGACGCACACGTCTCGCGAATTGCGCGCTACGTGGGACTGACAGAGCATGTGAGCCCTTCCTGGCGGGCCGCGCTGGAGGTGACCGAGCGGCTTCGTCGGTTTGATCCGAACGACCCGGTCAAGTATGACTTTTCGCTCTGCCGTCTTGGGATTCTGAAACTCTGTCCCAAAAAAAGACATCTGATTCGGTGCAATGCCTGCCCGCTGCTGGACGTTTGTCTCCTGTGAGTTTCTTTGTTGCGGGAGTTCTTTGCTTGGAATAAAATGGGTCGTTTGGGATTGAGCCAAGCAGGAAGATAGATAAGGGCCTTCGGGGAAAGGGGATTCTGAAAGGGGGATTTTTTGTTGAAACGGCCGAGCCGACAGTCCTCATGCCACCTTTGGATAAATCCAACCCCACTGACGCGGGTTGCATGGGTTCTGATCGCTATCGTGATCTTGGGCGGCTGCACAGGGATTTCCCGCACGTCCGTCTTCCCGCCGCGGAAGTCCGACCTTCTGGCCATCAACCAGGAGGCAAATGGCCGCGCGTACGAAGTCCTCGGCGTCATTCAGGTGGACGGAAAGAACTTCGTTGCGGAGAGGACGCTCATCAAGCGGCTTCGCGAAAAGGCCCGGGAGCTGGGCGCGGACGCTTTGCTTCGCATCCGCGTCCTGTCCTTGCCCAGGGGAAACGGATTTCTTCGCTATCACCTGCTCACCGCCGAGGGGATAGCCGTTCGCTGGAAGTCCCAACCCGTCCGCAGTAATGAGCAAAGGACTTCCGAGGAATTCGCCGGCCTCGCGCAGTGAGCGGCGTTATCCGCGGCTTCGCTTTCCATCCGATCCTTCTGACAGGGTAACCAACATCTCCTGGTGTATCCGTCCGTTGCTGGCGACCACCTCCCCGCCGTAGATGAAGTCCCCGCCCCCGGCAAAGTCTGTCACCCGTCCCCCTGCCTCCTGAACCAGGAGGGCGCCCGCCGCCACGTCCCAAGGGCTGAGCTTTAATTCCCAAAATCCATCCAGGCGACCCATCGCCACGTAGGCCAGGTCCAGGGCGGCCGAGCCCGTGCGACGCACCCCCTGCGTCCGAAGGGCGAAGCGCTGGAAGTGGTCCAGGTTGTTGACGGGGCTTTCGCGCTTGTCATAAGGGAACCCGGTCGCAACCAGAGAGACGTCCAGGTGCGGCGTGGAGGAGGCGGTGAGGGCCATCCCGTTCAGGGCCGCCCCTTCTCCCGCCTCCGCCAGGAACATCTCGTCGCGCAGCGGGTCGTAGATGGCGCCGAGGACGACGCGGCCAAGCCGCTCAAAAGCGATGCTGACGCAGAACATGGGGAAACCGTGGGCGTAGTTGTTGGTCGCGTCAAGGGGGTCCACGATCCACAAATTCTCAGAGCGCCGGACCTCCTGGTCCCGCTCCTCGGTCAGGATGTCGTCCTCCGGGAAAGCCGCCTTCAATCGGGAGAGGATATGGTCTTCCGAGGCCCGGTCCATTGCCGTGACGAGGTCGACCGCGCCTTTATATTCAACGTGTTGGGGCCTGCCGAAGTTCTCCGCCAATTTCCCCCCGGCTTCCCGGATGATCTGCACCACCACCTTTCGTCTTCTTTTCAAACAAGGACCTCCTTCGTCGTCCGCCGCACGCGGGGGGACGCGCCGCAACGCACGGGTGTTACGCGAATAGTAACGCAGAGACGTTCAGCTTGCACAGGGGGTTTGGGCGAGCGGGATGGGGTTAGGCGTGTTCGCCGGCGGATTCGTGGCTGCGACCCCGGAGGGATGCCTGACCTCTCTTCTGATGGTGATCTTTATCCCGGATTTCCCAAATGGATCGTAATTTTCGAGGGACCCCAAGAGGATTTCTCTTGTAAAATCAAGGCATTGGTCTCCCCAAGCCATCCCCTGGCGGGGGCAAGAGGAAATCCGGGCTTATCTTTAACCGTGGGGGGTCTCGTAAGACCGAAGGCAAGCCCCGGGGCCGGCAAGGGCGGCCTCGGAGCGGGAGGTGGACCATGACAGCCAAAAAGGCCCTGTGCCTGATCGTCGGTCTGGTGATGGGGCTGGGCGTCTCGCCCGGATGGGGCGAAGCCGCGGTCCCGTGCGAACGCGGTGGACCCCCCGGGTCTCATCTGGGGCAGGATCGTGCGCTCCCCCCTCTTGGAGTCTCCGGGGCGAGCCCCACGCCCTCCGGATCAGACGGATTCGCGCGCGGCCGCCGATTCTTCCTGGCCGGTGCGAAGCCGTTGGACGAGAAGAAGGCCAAAGAATACGCTCAGCGAAGGTACAAGAATCTTTTGGAAGTCCTCGACAGGATCTTCCTGGGGTTCGGCGTGATGTATGAGATAAGCCCCGTATTCGTGGAAGACGTCCGCCTCAAGAAAACGTTCAATGCGTTGACGCGGTACCAGAAAAAGGTGTGGGAACTTGTCAAAATTCAGAGCGAGATGCCCCGCCCGTTGTCCCGAGAGGACCAGAAATTGACCTGGGCGAGCCATGACTTGTCGGTGACCGTGAACCCTTTGAAAAGAGGACTTCCGCGTTTTCGAGAAACGTCCGATCGAGTGCTGACCAAAGAGCGCGCGGCGAAGGCCGAAAGCGAGCGGGCCTGCGGGACGACCGAGGCCGCCCAGGCCCAGGCTGCGGCCGAAAGGTCAAAGGCGGCCGCCAAAGAGGCCATCCAGGCCTATACGGCGACGAGAAAGCAATTCTACTGGCCTTCCCTGAAGAACGACCGGGAGTACTACAATGAGAACTCGCCGTTTCTCTGGGCCGCGAGCAAAGTGGCCAAGAAGTACGTCGAAACGTACAAAGAGGCCGACCGGATCCTCGGGCAGGAACTGGGCGGGCCGGAGCAGGCGAAGAGCTACTTCACGACCATAGCCGAAAGCGTTGATTACTTGTTCAGGAAGCTGAACGGGCATTACGAAGAATTGAAAAAGCTGACAAAACCTTACATCGGCACCAAGGTGTGGGCCGATGATTTGATTGCATGGGCCGACAGACACCATGGGAAGGCAAAGAAACTTCTGGTACGTTACACAGCCTTGCGGGATTACGCGGGGGAAGGTATTCGGAAATCCAGTCTTCCCGGCCCCGGCACCTATGAGGGCTTCGCCGAAACCCGAGCGGAACTGGACAAATTTTTCTCCCGGGTGAAAGAGGTGCGAGCCCTTGGGCAGAAGGCGAATGCCGCCGCG
>JBHIBA010000331.1:0-5060 GCA_046758845.1 Nitrospinota bacterium | reverse complement strand
CTTAAGCGCACGTACCTCCAACCGCAGTCCGGCCGGCACGCAAGTGCCCAAAAAGCGCCCCCCGCAGAAAACAAACCCGGGGTTTTCATAGATACGATGGAAATCGACCCGCCCGCGATGCTCTACGCCTGCGCGTCCCCGAGGATCCTCGCCACCGCCCGCGTCGCGGCCCCGTCCCCCTGGTAGATCTTCAGCGGAAGGGCGTACAGCTCGAATTCCTTTCCGACCAGCTTGTCCAGGTTGGTGAGGTTTTCGATGAGCGGGATCATCCTGGGCAGGACGATCCGGTGGATGGGACAATCGCCGGCCTGGGGCGGCTGGCCCGGCGGAAGCTTGTCGACGGTGAAGTCCACGGCGATGGCCCGCACGCCGGCCTCCACGAAGGATTCGGCGACCTCCACCGCCATGTAGGGGTTATCTACGTAGAGCCGCTCTGTGCCGAACGCGCGATCCAGCCAGCCCGTGTGGAGGACGACGATCTTGTCGTGAATGCGCCCGGGCGTCCAACCGAAGGGTTTCAGGACCTCCAGCGTCACCGCTTCGTTCTCGGCCACCTTTCCCCGCAGGTCCGCCAGGATCCCCCGGCCCATGTATCTCTCCAGCGGCATCTCATCGATGGTCGTTCCTCCGTCGACGAAGTGCCGGGGGCAATCCACGTGAGTGCCGCAGTGAATGCTCATCGACATGAACGTGTTGGAGCGGAAGTGCCCTTTGTGGGTGTGGATGGGCTTGAACGTCACCTCGGGATGCTCGGGAACCACGGACATCCTCGGCCCCCCCAACGTCAGCGTCAGGTCCACCCACTCGGCCATGACTGCGCCTCCAACGATCGGGTCGTCTCGAATCCGCCCATCCACGGATGCGCGGAAATAAATCCTCAAGCCGCTGATTTCCGCTTTCGAGGGATGGTATCGGGGGGGCCGGGGGGTTGTCAATCGGAGACAAGGATCCGGCGGGAGGCGCTCGCCTGCAACGAGATTTGCGGCTGGAGAAAATTTGAGGATTGCCTTGCAAGCTCCCACACCCGCCCTAACCTTTAAGCGTACGCCATCTCCCGGTTGGGGTCACGAAACAACGATGGAATAAGGAAAAGCAAAGATGACGATGGACGTTGCACACAGCGTATTCGGCGATGAACTGCCGAAAGAAACCATGCGAAAGACCATTTCGGTCGTTTGCGAGAACAAAGAAAAACAGCTCCACGAGGCCCGCGAGGGCGAATTCACCTGGCACTCGGACGAGCCGCCGACCCTGGGCGGGGACGGCAATCACCCGCAGCCTTTGACTTATCTCACCGCCGGGATCGGCCAATGACTGCTCACGCAGGTGAAGCGGTACGCTTCCATCATGAAACTCCCCCTCAAATCGGCCAAGGTCCACGTCGAGTCGGATATTTTTCTCGGCGGCTCCGTTCTCAAAGGAACGGTCTTCAGCGGGTTCTCGGAGGTGCGCACGCATTTTGAGCTGGAATCGGACGCGCCCGAGGAAAAACTCAAAAGCCTCGTCCGGAACGCGAAAAGGGGTTGCTTCGCCGAGAACATGGTCCAGACGGCGGTCCCCTTGAAGAGCAAGTACACGGTGAACGGCAAAGAGGTCGAAGTCGAGCTGGGCGACGGGTAGAAGTTCGGCTGCCTGCTTTTTCGGTTCCCGCACCTTTTTACATTCAAACAGCGCTCGCTTTGTAAGGTTTTCAACGATTCGCCGGCGTTTGACCGCCCGAGGCCCCGATGTACCCGAAGGCAATCGGCCGAACGCGCGCGCTCTAATCCCTAATAACTCTTTGTTTCTCTTTGGTTTACCCATTGGGCGACCGCCCGGCGCTCTCCGCTCCCGCAGTTTTGGCAAGGCCCTTGCTTTAAGAGAAGCACGACAGTCTTGAGAAAAATTTTCGTTCGGGGAGGACGGCCATGACCGCCTTTCAGATTCAGCCGCGCTCGGGCCTCGGTTGGCGCTTATACGCTTGGGATCTATCCGCTCTTCGGACTTCTCATGGCTCCCGCATTCAGCTCTTTGCCGTAGCGGCTCGCGGATAAAGAGAGGGAAGGGTTGGCATCGAAAAGGAGGCGAAAACAATGAACCTGTGCCTTCGGTCCCTGTCATCTCTCCTGTCCTTTCTTCTGATTGTACTGATGTCCTTTCTTCTGGTTGTACTGACAGCCTCCCAGGCTGTTCCCCAGTCATCCCCCGCTCAGGACCCCCGTCAGTTGACGGGATTTGATTTGGCCGCTGTTGATGCCCCTGAGACTTCTCCGGCCAGTCAGCCGATTCTGGAAAAGCCGGGTCAGCGCGAAGGGATTGCCCCTGACATTACCTTTCAGACCTGCGGAGACCACACGGTCGCCTTGAACTGGCACGTAAGCCAAGATTATAAAGACCGCTACGGCGTAACCTTGCTGATTCTCGATCCTGAATACAATGTCCGATTCACGCTGAGGAATGACGGAGATTATCTAAGGAAACGCAATATTCAGATTCTGTGCATTGACTTAAACCGGGACGGAAAGACCGAACTGATCTTGCGGCACTACTCGGGCGGCGCGCATTGCTGCAACACGCTGAGCATCAGCACCCTCGGAGATAAAATCAAGAACATCCTTGTGTTTTTTGCGGGGAATGGAGCTCTTGCAAGTTTCGAGGATTTGGACTACGACAACATCAAGGAACTTATTGTCAATTATGACGGCTTTGCTTATTTCGGTGGTCTTTGCTTCGCGTGTTCACCCATACTTCCTTTAGTGCTCTGTTACCGGAGCGGGCGCTATCAGGACTGCACAAAAAAATTCCCGACAATCGTGAAAACGGATCAGGCAAGTTATAGGGCGCGTGTAGGTGATGAACCTGGGTATGCGTTGGGATTCTTGGCCGCTTCGATTTTGCTGGACGAGGAGAAAGAAGCTTGGGATTATCTAAGGGCGAAACTGAATCCTACCGAAGGCAAAATCGACTCCGATCATCAGTCCATTTATCAGTGGCTGGAAGAACATCGCTCTGAAATACGGAAAGTCGTGAAGGACCGGAAATCACGGATCGTTACGCGAGGCGGAACGACGATACCGAACTGGTGGATGTACCCTCCTGCTCAGCAAATGGCTAGGGCCTATGCGGAAAGGGTCATTGAAAGAATGAGGATAATCAAGAATCGTTCCGCCGTCCAGCCACCCGAAGGAGAATAATAAATCAGCCCCAAAGGCTCCGAGAAACCCGCGCCCTGACGGACGCATAAACGCGCGGAAGGGCTTCACCGCCGCGTGGCCAGCCTTCCCTGCATCGCCTTCGCCCGCGCCCTGTATAATCGTCGGTGCAAAACTGTACCACTGAGTCGGCTAGTGGTTGTAGCCGCGGCGTTCTAAAAGTGGACCCCCCTTTGGTCTTCCTTCAGGTTTGCCGGATACGACCTGAAGGGAGGCTGGGGGATGTACGCAGTGGAACTGTACGCACGGGTTCGGCACGCCTGCCACGTCGAAGGGATGAGCATCCGCGAAGCGGCGCGGATGTTTGGATTGCACCGGGACACGGTGCGCAAGATGCTGAGGTTTTCGATCCCGCCCGGCTATCAGCGGAGCGGGCCTCGCGCGCGGCCGAAGCTGGGTCCGTTCACGGCAGTGATCGACCGCATCCTGGAAGGGGTCAGCGGACTGCGACCCGTGCCTGTCTGACCTTGGGCGGAGCCACCCCCAGAAGGCAGCAGGCTTTTCTTCTTGACGGGTTGAAGTGTCGGCAAGGCAAACCGAGGGGCGGGGGTCCGTTCTTTTATCCGATTTCGCGATGGTGGATGGCCGTCAGCGCCTGGTTTGTGGGCCTCAAAGATTCGTTGACAAGGGCCTTGGAAGCCGGTTCTAATGGGTCCACACAGCAACAGAGGGTATTTTGCTCGGCAGGTGAGGACGGAGCACGAAGAGGGGGAAATGCATGGCTCGTCCGGCAAGAAGGGCTCTCGGTTTTGCATTGGCAACTTTCCTGTACCTCTGGGTAAGCAGCTTCAACCTCGCAATGGGCGGCGAGATTTTCGGGTGTTTCTTCACGTTCACCAAAACGAAAGAAGGGAAAACCGTCCCGAGCTTTACCTATGGGGTAGCGGGTGCTAAGAAAGGGGTCACGTATAAAGTGCGTGGGGCAGTGTCGGGGAGTATGAGGTTCGCAGGTGGCCTCGGAGCTCCCGACCTGTCTAGCGAGGAGGAGACCGCTATTCAGTATAACAGATACATCGCTTGTGTTGACAAAGGACCTGGGTCGCTCAGCGTCTCCTTCTGGGATGAATCAGGAAAAACCAAACTTCACGAATGCACTCTACACTTTACGTGCAAGGAGAAGGGCGCCATCCCACAAAGTGGGAAAAACTCGACGAAATAAAACCCGGGGGATGAGCTACTTGGCATCCTCCGGGATCACGGCGTGGCCTTCACCCTCGTTGACCATCCCTGGATGTACCGGATCGACCACCTGATGGAGAAGGTGGACCCCGTGACGGCCGAGTTCGTCTTCGTCCGGTGGCTCGGCGACCGGCGGAAAATTGAGGAGATGACCGACACGTGGGACAGGCTCGTCATCAACCGCACCGAGGACCTGCTCGGCTGGGTGCCCGTCTTTCAGGATGTCCTTGAGCGAAAGGTCCACGTGCTGGCCTACTTCAATAACCACTATGCCGGACACGCCCCCGCCTCAGTAAGAATGCTTCAAGACATGCTGGCCAAGGTCGGGGAGAATAAAGGAGGGAAGCGCCTCCCGGTTCACCACCTCGTGGCCAGCCTTCCCTCCATCGCCTTCGCCCGGGCCGACAGTCTGGCGGCCTCCTCCAGCTTCTCGTAAAGCCCCGCCAGGGTGTTTAGCGTCTTGACGATGTTCGGGTGGTCCGGCCCCACTGTTTTTTCGAGGATGGCCAGGGAGCGTTCGGCCAGGGGGACCGCCTCCGCATAGCGGCCGGCCCGGTAGAGGCGAATCACTTCGGTGTAGAGACGTTTCGCTTCTTCAAGCGTACCCTGGGCTTGAACGGTTCCCGGGGTTGCGCAGGAAAAGAGGGCAAACAGAACGGCGGCGAGAACGGGGGCTGCGAGGCTCTTTCG
>JBHIBA010000330.1:0-5091 GCA_046758845.1 Nitrospinota bacterium | reverse complement strand
ACAAAAGTTTTGCTGGGGGGTGCGGGGGGGCGCCTTACAAAAAGCGCCCCCCGCAGGTCCTCGCTAGACTTTACGCCAAAGCCCGCCGTAGGATGTCTCGGTAGCCCTCGATGGCCGCCTCCCCCGTCTTCTCGGGCGGCTTGAGGACTATCATCACCTTGTATTCATTGAAGGTCTTCTCGGTAGCGAAGGGGTTGTGATAGAACTCGCCGTCCGGCAGGACGAGCGTCGGGCTCGTCATGGGTCTTCCGTCTTCGTCGCGCATACGCAGGGCCTCGCGGCAGTCGATCATCACCCGGGCCTTGTAGCGACCATTATCGAAGTCCTCGGTAAACCGCTTCATCTCGAGGCCCGCCTCCTCGGCGATTTCCAAAAGGGTGTTCCGCAAGTGGATCCACCGGCTTTCGAAGAAGAAGGCCCGGCGAATCCGGTAATCGAAATCGAACGCCTTCACTGGGTCCTGCGCGAACGCGCACTCGTAGGCCTCGAAGGCCAGATAGCTCGAATCGGGGTATCCCCGGTTGTTCCAGGGGCGACACTCGGCCAGGGGCTCTTCGTTGGCGACGTGGGGCCACTCCTGGTCCACGATGTCACGGGGAAGGGGTTGCCCGTTGATCACATCCAGCGGATAGGCCCTCCAGTGGATCGTGAGCTTGTCTTGAAATTCCGGGAAGTTCGCCTTCAGCCTCGCCGAGGCCATATAGGCCCAGGGTCAGTGGTACTCGTGATAGACGTCGACGTTGGGGAGGTTGCTCATGATGTTCTCCCTAAGGAATGGACGATGCTCGCACACCCTACCCGCCCGTCGTCCAACAGGGAAGGGCCGCAGGCGCCCGCTGGCTTACTCGTGGACACTGTAACATGTTACCTTGGCCCGAGTGAGATTTCGCGTCACCCGCTTTTGTGAAAAAGATTCGGCCTTTCCTCTCAAGCGCTCTCCCATCCCGGCGAAGCGCTGACGCACCCTCGCCCGGCGATCGACTCGGGTCACGGGACCGGCGTTGGACGCACCAACTCCCTGTTTTGACGGGGCGATTGACCCCTTTCCCTTATTCCGGTAACTAATATCTTATCTTTCGCCGATTTCCACATGGATCTCAGACCGTTTGGAGGGAAGACGATGCCACCAACGAAAAAGACGAGTGTCATCTCACTGATAGGCGCGGTGACCGCCCTGTTCCTGGTCCTCGGCCTGTGGGGCGTCGGTCCCAGGGCGGCCGTTGCGGCCGAGAAGGTCACCTTCATCCTGGACTGGATCCCTTACGGGAGCCACACGGGATTCTTCACATCTCTGAACAAAGGGATTTTCCGGGATACGGGCCTCGACGTGACCATCCGGAGGGGCTACGGCTCGGGGGACACGGTGAAGCTCATCACGGCGGGCAAGGGAGACTTCGGCTTCGCCGATACGGGAACCCTCGTGGTCGGCCGCTCCAGAGGGGCCAAGGCGAAAACCGTTGGGGTGCTTTACAACAAGGCCCCGCACACAGCCTTCGCGCTGAAGCGTTCCGGCATCCGAACGGTGAAGGACCTGGGGGGACGGAGCATCGGCGAAGCCCAGGGGGGCGCGGCCATCGCGGTCTTCCCGGCCCTCGCCAAGATCCACGGGGTCAAGAAGTGGAAATTTGTGCCCATGAGCCCAGCCTCCAAGAATCCGGCCCTTCTTGCGGGGAAGGTGGACGCCATACTGACCTTCGCCGACGTCGGCCCATCGCTCCGCCGGGGAGCGAAGAAAACGGGCAACGAGATCGTAGAACTCCGTTACGGGGACAACGGCCTCGATTTTTACGGGAACGGAATCATCGTCAGGGATGAAGACATCAATTCCCGCCCGAAGCTGATCCGACTTTTCGTCAACGCGGCGTTTCGGGGCGCGGCCCACGCCATCAAGAATCCAGACGAAGGGGTGAAATTTCTCATCCAGTCCAACCCGAACCTCAACGCGGCCATGGCCCGCGCCCAATGGGATGTGCTCACCTCCCTGGCCTGGACGGACGAAACCCGAAAGCACGGCCTTGGCTACATGAGCGAAACGAAAATGCGGCAGACCGTCGATCTGATTTCAAAGTATCGTGAGCTCAAGGGGAAACCCCCTCTGTCTGAGGTGTACGCGCCCCAGTTCCTGGAGAAGATCTTTCCCTGAGGGTTTTCTGCGGGCCGCGCTTTTTGGGCACTGTGTGCCGGCTCAGGCGTGGGAAGCGCTTTTTGGGCACTGCGTGCCGGCTTAGTTGTGGGGGGCGCTTTTTGAAAGGCGCCCCCTGGCAAATCTGGCCGGTTTTCAAAACATCTCCGGAGCGAAGCCGGGGGAATGCCCCCCCGGTAATCTAGGCTTTCATCCCAATCTACCCCCACACCTCCTTGGCGGTATCGGCCACCAGGCGGAGCTTGGCCTCCTGGTCGGCGGGCGTGATGCGGTTTCCCTCCATCGTCGAGGCGAATCCGCACTGCGGGCTCAACGCAAGCCTCTCCAGCGGAATGAACTTCTGGGCCTCGCGGACGCGCCGCTCGAGCTCCTCGCGGTTCTCCAGGGCGGGCCTCTTCGTGCTCACCAGGCCCAGGACCACCGTCCGGTCGTCGGGGACCTGCTGCAAGGGCTCAAAGCCGCCCGAGCGTTCGTCGTCATATTCCAACAGGAAACGGTGGAAGCGGGTCTTCCGGAAGATCTTCGCGGCGATGGGGTCGTATCCGCCCTTGGCGTAGTACTTGCTCTGGTTGTTGCCCCGGCAGAGGTGGAGCGCGAAAGTCGCCCCCGAATGACCTTCGATGACGGCGTTGTCCATCTCGATGCAGGTCTCAAGGAGGCGGTCCGGGTCGCTTCCCCGCTGCTTGTACCAGTCGCGGATCGCGGGGTCCAGCAAGGCGGTGTACTGGGGGGCGTCCACCTGAATGTATTGGCACCCCAGCCGGAGGAGCTCTTCCACCTCCCCGCGGAGGATCCCGACAATGTCGGCCAGATAGGCGTCCACCGAGGGGTAGGCCCCCTTCGACGCTTCGGCGTCGTAATAGGACGCCGCCTGCTGGACATTGATGAGAGTGGCCTTGGCCGGCCGGTCGGCTCGGGCCCGCAGGTAGGCAAACTCCTCCGCGCACATATGGCGCCGCCGCTCTAGACGGCTCACCACCACGGGCCGCGCGTGCCTCAACTCCTCCCCCTTTTCGTCCCGGAACGTGATCGTTTCCCCGCCGAACTTGTCAAATCCCTCGACAGCGTCCACGAGATGCCCGAAGAAGGCGTAGCGTCTCATCTCCCCATCGGACACAACGTCCAACCCGGCTCTCTTCTGGAGATCAACGGCTTCATCCACGGCCCGGTCTTCGATTTCTTTGAACTCCCCGTCAGAGATCTCCCCGGCGTCGCGCCGCCCTCTGGCCTCTTTCAGGTAATCCGGACGGAGCAGGCTCCCGACCACATCGCTTCGGACTTCACTCATCGTGGACCCCCTTCCCAGTCCTGGCGCCCTTCACGCCCCCCCGACCCGTTACGATAACGACAGCACAGAAAAAAATCCTCCGGCTGCCCCAGCTTCGGCTTGACCGGCGTCTTCCTCAAACCTTTCCCTGCCCCTGGCTTGGGAAAACTTCTCTCAGGGCGCTCACTCCAGCATCAAACCAGGTGCTGAAGTCCACAACCAGCTTCTCGTAATCGCGCCGAAGCTGGCTGTAGAGGCGGGCGTTCTCCAAAGCGACCGCCCCCAACTCCGCCAGCGCTGAGGCGAACTCCACCTCCGGCTCGGGGAAGTCATGGGGGTTCTCGGAGTACAGGCGGAGCACCCCGATGATGCGACCCTTGAGTCGCATGGGGACAGAGAGCATGGAGGCTATCCCTTCGGCCTGGGCTTCGGCGGGATACTGGACCCGGGGATCGGTCACCACATCTCGAATGCGAACCGGAACCCCTTGGAGCGATTCGGCCAGGCTCCGGTCTGCGTCGAGGGGTCCTTTCTGGAGATAGCGCTCGCTCAGTCCGTGGTTGGCCAGCAGCTCCAGACGATTTTCCTTTGGCTTCAATAGCAGGATGGAGCAACCCTTTACGCGGGCGGCCTCTGTCGTCAAATGGGCGATGGAGCGGACGACCTCTTGAATGTCAAGGGTGGACGTCAGGATTCGGCTGACCTCCCGGAAAGTCTCGAAGTAGCTTCGCTCATGTTCCATCTCTCCCCCTCCCCTTTCATCTCCCTGACGGCAGGTCCCGCCCAACGCCGACCTCCCGCTGAGTATACAGCCCAAGATGGCAGGGGGAACCGGAATCCCCTGGATTTGTCTTTTTCCTCTCAAGGACGGTGTCAAGCTTCTTGCGCATGGCTTACCCGATCGCCGGCCTTACTTCTCGTGCCGCGCTCTTTCCGTTAGAGGCCGAGGGCTTTTGAGGCCCGGCGCAGGTCCTTCGGCTTCACCCACAAAATGGCTCCAAACCGACCCTTGCCCGCCGACACAGCGGTCACGGCGGTGACGTTGACCTTGGCCTGAGTGAGCTTCTCCAGTACGGGGGCCATGACCCCGACCCGATCTTGTCCCGTCACCAGGAAGGCCTTCTTCTTGCCGCTCAGCTTCCACTTCGCCTTCCGGGCGGCTCTGAGGAAGGCCGGTCCGTTTTTGGGCACGAGGTCGACCTGAGTTCGACGGCCCCGGGGGAAGGCATGGATCGTGAGGAGATTGATGCGGGCTTGCCGGCAGACGGACAGGACCTCGGCTCCTTCTCCTGGTTTGTCGGGAGAGGTCACGTAATAGTAGTCAACCAAACGAATTTGCTCAGCCATGGCTTTTCTCCGAATTAGGGGTTCCGCGTCTAATTCCCCAAATTTTAGAATGAAAAAATTCGAAATTGCAGCTTTTTTGCGTCTCTCCCACCGGACGGATACGGAAGGCAAAGAGACCCACTCCAGCGGAGTAGCGCGGAGCGCGCTTTTTTGTGGGGGGCGCTTCCCTCGGCTTCGCTCGGGACAAGCTTTGAAAGGCGCCCCCCCACACCCCCCAGCAAAACTTTTGTTTCGCGATAGAGTGCCGCCTCCTTCGGAGCGGCACTCTATCGCCTAAATCTGGCTCGTTGGCCGGATGCTGCGGCTGGCGAAGCCAGACGGGCATCCGGCCAAA
>JBHIBA010000329.1:0-5106 GCA_046758845.1 Nitrospinota bacterium | reverse complement strand
CCTGGCTCGAGAGGGCGCGGGAGGCCTACCTGAAGTTCGTCATCTCCCGGCCGGAGGAGGTGGACGAGATCCCTCCGCTCTTGGAGCGATGCGGGATCGGAGGCTTCCCTCCCCCGCGCATCTTCCTCATGCCCGAGGCGCTCACCGCCCGCGAGGTGGCGCAGAAATCCGCCTGGCTCGTCCCCCTGTGCCTGGAGCGCGGCTTCCGCTTCTCCACCCGCCTTCACATTCTGCTCTGGGGAGCAAGGAGAGGTGTGTGAGACCCGCGCCGCCTTTGGGCCCGCTTCCCGAAATCGAAAAGGGCTGGAGGCGGCACCCGGATTCGAACCAGGGGTCAACGTCCGCGAAGGGATCGTCAGCGCCTTGAGGGCCCCCCATCAAGCCTCCCGCATCGAGGCCAAGGCGAAGGGCGCCTTCACGGTGAGCAACGGCCCCGTTCCGGGTGAGAGCGGCACTCCCGTCGTCGCCGAGGGTGGGGACGGGGAGCCCGGCCAGGGGATTTTCCGATGGATCGGCGTGGGACTGGCCCGGCTGGCGAATCCCGTCTCCTTCTCTTCCCGGCCCCAGACCGGCCCCAGCGCTCTGTGGCACTTTGGTATCCAGGCCGCCCACGATGCGCGTGGGCGACGGGTATCTGGGAAATGTCGGATAAAATCTAAAAAAACAGAGGAGACAGAAAAATGAGCGCAGCTAACATGCCAGACCCCCCAGCGGGCGGCGCGCCCGGCAAGCGCGCCACAGTTTCCCTGAGGCCCGGCCTCAGTTTCCCGAACTGGGCCGCTGTCACCTCGGACACAGCGCGTCAGGCCCTCGAGGCCATCGTTGCGGTGATGGGGATAGAGACCAGGTGGTCAGACCTTGGGGATGCGGAAGACCGCGTGCGGCGAGCTGTCCTCGACCTCTACGCCCGGTTGGGGCACGCGCCCACCCTGTCGCAACTCGCCGGGGCAACCGGCCTCACGACTGAAGAGGTCCGGGCCCAGCTGGGCAAGCTCAAGACGCGCGACATCGTCGTTCTCGACGACAAGGGCGAGGCGATCGTGGGCGCTTACCCGCTCTCGGAGCGTGAAACCGGCCACCGGGTCCACCTGGGCGAGCACGTCCTGAATGCCATGTGCGCCATCGACGCGCTCGGGGTGGGAGCCATGTACCAGAGCGACGTCGGCATCGAGTCCTCCTGCCTCAGATGCGGCGCCGACATCGGCGTTGCCACCCGAGAGAAGGGTTCCGCTCTGGAAACGGTCTCGCCGGCCAGCACCGTCGTGTGGTCGGGCATCCAGTATGAGGACAAGGCCGCGACCTCGCTGTGCACGGTTCTCGCGTTCTTCTGCTGCGACGACCACCTCCAAGCCTGGCGCGCCGAAAACCCCGACGCGAAGGGATACCGGCTTTCTCCGGACAAGGGCTTACAGGTCGGTCGGGCCATCTTCATGAACCTGCTGAACCCTCCCTCGCCCGGCCGGTAGCAAAAGGCGAGGGAGACGCCCGATGGGGGGAGCCGAACTCTTTTCATCCCCGGACTTGCAGAGATAGCGACTCAAAGATGCTCCACGGTTCAGGCTCCCCGGCGCGGGACGGCGTCGGCCCACGTTCCCGAGAATTGGGGGGCGTTCGAGCGGTTTCCTGCTGTTTCCCGTGGGTGCTCCAAAACCCGGAGGACACACTATGGGCGATGCACGTTCGGGTACCCCGACACCCTGTCCTTCTTGCTCGGAGCAGGGCGTAGAATGCGTGGGGCCCAAGAAAGTCCCCAAAATCACGCTGACCAGCCTTGTGAAACCCGAACATCACAAGGACATCCCGACCGGCCAGACCTTCTTTTGCACTCAGAAGGATTGCGAAACGGTTTACTTCGACGCGGAGGGCCACCAGATCAAAAAGGACCAGCTCTCGGTGAAGGTGTGGCAGAAAGAGGAGGCCGGGGACATCCCGGTTTGCTACTGCTTCGATTACTCTGCCAAAGACATCATGGAGGATGCTCAACGCCATTCGCCCCCGACCATTCCCCTTATCATCCGCGACAAGATAAAGGCAGAGTTGTGCGAATGCGAGACCAAAAACCCACAGGGGAGTTGCTGTCTGGGCAACGTGGCTTTCTGGGTGAAACAGGCCTAGAGGATCGTGGATGAGCGAGCCGGAAGAGCCCATCGTCGTCGTCAAATATTCCGATTTCACCTGACCCTTCTGCTACATCGCCACCGTGGGTGGCATCCCGATCCTCGAACAGGACCCCGACATCAAGGTAGAATGGGTGAGCTGGGAAGGCAGGCCGCCGGGCCGGCCCTTTGCCGGCTATTCCGAAGAGAGGAAGCGGGAAAACTACGAGAAGTTTCACAAACCCCTCGCCGAGAAGTACGGCGTTCCCATTCGGGTGGCGGGCAATGACTACCGCACTACGAACGCCCACATCGCCACCTACTACGCCCGCGACATGGGCAAGTTCAAGGAATTCCGCGACCGCGTCTACAAGGCCCGCTGGGTGGATGACCTCAACCTCGAGAGCCCGGACGTGCTCGCCCAGCTGGGCGAGGAGGTGGGCCTCGACGGAGGCGAGATCAAGCAGGTCATCGCCGAGAAGCGCTATCTCGCCGCGCTTCACAGCCAGCGGGCGCAGGGAAAGAGTCAGGGGATCCGCGGCATCCCCTCTTTCGTGGTTGAGGGAAAGGTGTTCTGGGGAACGGACGTCATTGACGACGTGAAGGCCGAAGTCGCCCGGGTGAAGCGAGAGCGCGTGAAGCAACAGGGCAACAACGGGTAACAGGCTCCGGGCCTTCTGTCTGGAGGGCTCGAACACATGAAAGAGGAGCCGATCGTCGTCGAGGTCTCCCCGCAGGACGAGCATAACCTGCAGCTTCTGACCAACGCCCATCCCGGCGATCGGCCCAATCCGGAGCCGAGGAATCCCTACAACCTCGTGGCGATCGGGGCCGGCACCGCCGGACTCGTCGCGGCGGCCGGCGGCGCCATTCTGGGCGCCCGCGTCGCGCTCATCGAAAAGCACCTCATGGGCGGGGACTGTCTGAACTACGGCTGCGTGCCCAGCAAGGCACTGGTTCGCTGCGCAAAAGCGCGGGCGGATACGCAGGAGGCCCATCGCTTCGGGGTCCATACCGACGGAGAGATATCCGTCAATTTCGGCGCCGTCGTGGAGCGCATGCGGCGCTTGCGCGCTCACATCAGCAAGCATGATTCAGTGAGCCGCTTTTCGGATTTTGGCGTTGATGTTTTCTTGGGCGCGGGCCGATTCACGGGACCGCGCAGTGTGGAGGTGGCCGGCAAGACCCTCAGGTTCGCCAAAGCCGTGATCGCCACGGGCGGCCGCCCTGTGGCGCCCGATGTGCCCGGCCTGGATGAGGCCGGCTACCTGACCAACGAGACGATTTTCAATCTGACCGAGCGGCCGCAACGCTTGGGCGTCATCGGCGGCGGCCCCGTCGGGTGTGAGCTGGCGCAAACCTTCCAGCGCCTGGGGTCGCAGGTTACGTTGCTGCATAGCGGCGCCCACGTCCTCCACAAGGAGGACGTTGACGCGGCGGAAATCGTCCAGAGGGCCATGCGGCGCGACGGGGTGGACCTGATCCTCTCCGCGAACCTCCTTGCAGTGGAAGGGCGGCGGGGAGAGAAGGTGCTGCGCTATGCTCGCGGGGATGGGCAGAGGCGCGAGGTTGCCGTGGACGAAATCCTCGTGGCCGCGGGTCGCGCCCCCAACGTCACGGGCCTGGGTCTTGAGGCCGCAGGCGTTGCCTTCGACCCCGCCAAAGGCGTCCGGGTCGATGACCGGCTGAGGACCACCAATCCGCGCATCTTCGCCGCCGGCGATGTGTGCTCACGATATAAGTTCACCCACGCTGCCGATGCTATGGCGCGCCTTGTCCTGGCCAACGCATTATTCATGGGACGCCAGAGGGTTTCCGCCTTAGCGATCCCTTGGTGTACCTACACGGACCCCCAAATCGCCCACGTCGGCATCACGGAGCGCGAAGCTGCCAGCTCGGGCATCGCCTTGGACACCTTCACCCAGCCCCTGGAAGAGGTGGACCGGGCCATCCTGGACGGCGAGGCGGAAGGCTTCGCCAAGGTGCACGTGAAGAAGGGTACGGACAAGATCCTGGGCGCCACCGTGGTGGCTCGGAACGCAGGCGAGATGATCGGCGTCTACACCATGGCCATGACCCACGGTCTGGGGCTGGGCGCCGTGTCGAAAGTGATCCAACCCTACCCCACCCAGGCCGAAGCCATCCGCCAGACGGGCGATCTGTACAATCGCACGCGGCTGACGCCCCTGGTGAAGAAGCTGATGGCGGCCTGGCTTAGGTGGCAGCGCGGACGCTGACAGTAGCTGAGAGGCTGGCGAAGCCGACTCCCAAGGCCGCCCGCGAGGCCACATTCGCATTGCAAGTCTGGGGGCTGTTCCCTACCGCCCCAGCTCCCGCGATGTATCCTAACAGCGTGGTATTGGGCGCCGATGCGTTGGATGGGACCCCAGCCGCGCGCCGAGGGGGGACCTGTTCCTAACCCTCCTGCCACAACACCTCACGTCTTCCAGCGGAAACTTTGTGGCGTTTGGCCCGTTACGACGTGCCTTGGGGGCGCGTCTTACCCCAGCACGGCAGGTCAAATCAACGGGTTGAAAGCTACCAAGGACGGGTCAGTTTGGGGGCCCATAAGCGGTAGCGGGTGGCCGCCCTCCCCCGCTCCCCACCGGTCTCCGTGAAATGAGACTTTCGTTTGAAAATCAATGAACCGTCCCTTCGTTGACAATTTCTATGAGGAAGGTATATATTTACTTGATTCCATCCGGCCAAACAAAAGTTCCTCGGTAGGCGGGTCGTTCGCGCTGGGCGCAGCGAGGACTACCTGGGAAAGGGCGGCACTCCCGGCTGGAGATGCATGGAGGGCAAATCTGGCCCGCATCGAGCGGGACTCCAAGGCGAGATGAGTCGCCTTTAAAGAGGAAGAAAATGCATGTTCAAGAAGGTCGTTCTTCCGCTGATGTTGCTTGCGGCGGGGGGATTCGCGGTGATCCTTACGGTGAGTTCGGTTCCTTCGCCGACCGGTCCTGGCGCCGCCACACTGCGGGCGGTGAACCCCTGCGCCGCCAAGACC
>JBHIBA010000328.1:0-5143 GCA_046758845.1 Nitrospinota bacterium | reverse complement strand
AAGTGGCGGCTGGTGTTGGCGAAGGCCTGAGGCCGCAAAGACCTCCTCATTCCCAGAAAGCGCCTCCCGCAGAAAGCGACACGGATGAGAGGAAAGGGATGGCTGACCGCAGCGAACGCATGACTTTCCCGGGTTCGCACGGCGCGGCGCTGGCGGGGCGTCTCGACCTTCCGCAAGGCCCGCCCGTCGCTTACGCCCTGTTCGCGCACTGCTTCACCTGCTCCAAGGAAATCTTCGCGGCGTCTCGGATCAGCGCGGCGTTGTCGGAACGCGGGATCGCGGTGCTTCGCTTCGACTTCACCGGGCTCGGGAGCAGCGAGGGGGAATTCGCCAACACGAATTTCTCGTCGAATGTGGGCGATCTGGTCCGGGCGGCGGATCACCTGCGCCAGCGATTTGAGGCGCCCAAGATTTTGGTCGGTCACAGCCTGGGCGGGACCGCCGGTCTCATCGCCGCTGGGCGCATTCCGGAATCGGTGGCGCTCGCCACCATCAACTCGCCCTACGATCCGGCCCACGTGCGTCACCTGTTGAAGGAATCGGTTCCGGCGATCGAAGCGGCGGGGGAGGCCGAGGTCGTCATCGGGGGCGGGACCTTCCGCATCCAGAGGCAATTCCTTGAAGACGTCGACGCGCAGAACATGCGTCAGGCGATAGGCGGCCTTCGAAAGGCATTGCTCGTCTTTCACGCTGCGCAGGATGAGCTCGTTGCCATCGACAATGCCCGGCTGATCTTCGAGGCGGCGCATCACCCGAAGAGTTTCATCTCGCTCGACGACGCCGACCACCTCCTCACCCGAAGAGAGGACGCCGTTTACGTCGGCGCCGTCCTGGCTGCGTGGGCGTCCCGCTATATCGGCCGACTGACCGGGGATGAGGCCCGAGCCACGAAAGCTTAATCGGGCGGAGTCCGATCCTGGAAAAATCGTTCTGTTCCCGTCTCATGTGCCGACAGTGTCAAGACCGCGCATACTGGAAGGTCGCAGAAGAACTCTGCTGAGCCCGTTGGGGTTCCCATTCATGTCATTCCGAGTGCGGGTCATTGGCCCGCACGGGGAATCTCGCCAGGGTTGAGTCCTTCGTTTACGAATTCGCCTAGATACGGGGACTTTCGAGCTTGAGGAGTCCACTTCGTCCGGAATGACAGGTCGAGAGGGTTTCACACCCCGCTGAGAGCGCCCCGATAGAGCTTTTCAATAACCTTCCATGAGGCGTGGTATTCTTCCCTTCGACCTTTGAAGGAGCCGCGTATGCCCATCGCCCGCGTTGACGGTTTTTACTTCCACCCCGGCATGAAGGATTACGTCCTCCCCCTCAGGCAAGCGGACCCCGCGAAGACCCCCTGGGCGCCCGTGAGAAAGCCGCTCTCCGAGTGCGCCGTGACGCTGGTCTCCTCCGCCGGCATCCACCTCAAGGGGGACGCGCCCTTCGACCTGGAGCGGGAGCGCCGCGAGCCCACCTGGGGCGACCCGACCCACCGGGAGATCCCGCGCTCGGCGGGACAGGACGACGTGGAGTACACCCACATGCACGTTGACACGAGCTTCCTTCGAAGGGACCGGAACGTCGCCTGGCCCGTGGACATCTTCCTGGAATACGAACGGCAGGGCAAGATCGGCCGGTTGGCCGGAACGCTGTTCTCCATCTATGGCTATGTTCCGAACTTCAACCCCTTGGTGAAAAAAACGGCGCCCCGGATGATCGCCCGGATGAAAGAGGAGGACGTGGACGCGGTCTTCCTCTTCCCCGTCTGACCGGTCTGTCCGCGGTCCGTCGGGCTGCTTCAGCGGGAGATCGAGAAGGCGGGCATCCCCACCGTGTCCATCAGCAACGTGCCGGAGATCACGGAGCGTGTGTGCGTTCCGCGCGCGGCGTTTATCCAGTACCCCTTCGGCCGGCCACTCGGAGATGTGGGAGAGCGGCGGGGGCAGCGGAGGGTATGTGACGACTTGGCCGATGCGCTGATATCGGCCGAAGGGCCGAACAGCTACCGCCACCTGCCCTATGAGTGGCCCGAGCCGCCCTCGGAGACGAAGTGGCGGGCCGATGAGCCCCCCCCACTTGGGAGATACGCGCAGGAAAAAGGCGTCAACCTGGCCGACACGTTGCTGAGGGCGATGCGGGACGATAAACGCGAGCTGTGAGGCGGCTTACACCCTTTCCCTGGAGGCGACATCGGAAGTACGTGAGCCGGGACAGGCCGAAACGGTAAATTGGGGGGAAGGGAGGTTTTCATGAGCGACACCGAGCTGGCGCTCATCAACTGTCAGATAGTGACCCCTCATTTCACCTACCCGGCTGTTCTGTATCTCCGGCAGGGAAAGATCGCCAAGATCGCAGATCGGCTACAGGAGCGGCCCGCCCGAGTCCTGGATATGGGCGGCCGGTACGTGATGCCAGGCTTCATCGACTCTCACGTGCACATGATGGACCCCGGTTATCCCGAGTGCGAGGACTTCCTCGCGGGGACCCGCGCCGCGGCCAGGGCCGGAGTCACCACCATCCTCGATGTCCCCCGCCACATTCCCCCCGTGGACAGCGCCAAAAGGGTCAGGGAACAGAGAAAGTACCTGGCCGATCGGGCGCTGGTGAACTATGGCGTCTTCGCCGCGGTGTTCCCCTCCAACCTCGATTCGGTCGAAGCGATGTGGCGGGCCGGAGCCGTGGGCCTCAAGGTGTTCACGGTGGAGATCCACAAATCCCCCCCGCTCACGCCGGGGGACCTGATGAAGCTCTTCCGCCTCGTCTCCGACTTCAACGGGGCCGTCCTCCTCCACGCCGAGGACGACTCCCTCGTGAAAGCCAACGAGACGCGACTCAGGGCGTCAGGGCGCCGGGACCCCATGGTCCATGCGGAAATGCACTCCCCTGAGGCCCAGGTGCTCGCCGTGGACATGGTGTGCTCGGTGGCTGAGCTCTCCCTGGGGGGCGGCGCCCGGCTGGTCTTCGCTCATCTCAGCGATCCCGTCTGCCTCCGCCGGGTGGCGCGGGCAAGAGGGAAAGGCGTCCCGATATTTGCGGAAACCATGCCCCACTACCTGTACTTGACGTATGACGACCTGCGAGAGAGGGGGCCCTGGGTGAAGTTCGCCCCCACGGTCCGCTCTGCGCAGACGGTGGCCGAGATGTGGAGGTGTCTGGCCCGCGGGCTGGTGCACCTGGTGAGCACCGATCATGCGCCTCAACCGGCCCGACTCATCCGGCCGGGCAAGGAGGACATCTGGAAAAGCCCCCTGGTCACCGGCTCCAACATCGAGGTGGGCTCCCGCCTCATGCTTCACGCCGTCAACGAGGGCAAGATCTCCCTGCACCATGTCGCGCAGGTCATGTCCGCTGGACCCGCCCAGATCTATGGACTCTACCCCCGCAAGGGGGCCATTGAAGTGGGCGCCGACGCCGACTTGGTGGTCGTGGACCTGGAACGTGAGGAAACCATCCAGAGCGGTGGCGTCCTCTCCAAAGGTGGATGGACCATGTATGACGGCCGCATCCTGAAGGGCGCCCCTGTGATGACTCTGGTCCGGGGCCGTGTGGTCTACGAGGAGGGCAAAGTCACCGGCGAACCTGGCTGGGGCCGTTGCGTTGCCCCTCAGGAGGGAAGGGAAGGCCGCTGAGAGGGGCCGCGTCCGCGGGAGCCCGAAGGCTTGGCCCGAGCCGCCCTCGGAGACGAAGTGGCGGAGGGCAATGCGGGACGACGAGCGCGAGACGTATTAACCTTCTCCCTCGGCTGGGGTTGAACCTTCAATCCTCTGCGGCGGTCGTCTTAGAACTTCCACTCCGAGGCGAGGCGCGACCCGTCCCTAGGCGTGAACGACGACGCGGTTGCGGCCGGCCCTCTTGGCCTGGTACATGGCCTGATCGGCTCTCTCGGTCAGCGTCTCGACCCGGTCGGTCTGAGGAATAAGCGCCGCCACGCCGATGCTCACGGTCACAGAAGCGGTTTTGTCTTCAAACTCGAAGGGCGTGAACGCGATCTTCAGCCGGATTCGCTCGGCGATGGTGACGGCGGCGTCCTCCCTGCATTCCACCAGGCCGATGGTGAATTCCTCACCCCCGTAGCGTCCGGCCACATCCGTCGTCCGAATCACTGAGAGGATCAGTTCGGCGACCTTTTTGAGAACGACATCTCCGAACGGGTGTCCATAGCTGTCGTTGATGTTCTTGAAGTGATCGATGTCCAGAAACAACAGCGTGAAGGGATGGGCGAAGCGCCGGCTTCGGCGCAATTCCATCTCCAGGGTTTCCATGAACGACGTTCGGTTTCGGATTTTCGTCAGGCCGTCGACCCGGGAGGCTTCTTGGAGTTGCCGTTGGGCCTCGTTCAGCCGGAGCAGGGATTCTTCCAGCCTCTGGATCGCCGTATGGTAATAGGTTTCCACCCCCAGAGCCGAATCCAACGTGACGATCTTTTTCAAGGTGACCAGGAGGCTCGTCAAGGTCTCGGGTTCCCGGGCGTAGCGGTTTCCGATTCTGGATGCAATCAGGGCGAAGAGTTTTGCGTACGCCCCCAGGTACCATTTTGGGTTCAGCCCCACCCGCTCGTGAGCGGTCCCGATGCGGAGCCTCTCCTCGAAGTAATCGGTCGAGTCCGATTCCCGGCCCAGGCTCAGGAGGTACGCCCTCTGCGAGTCCTTCAAATGATCAAGCGTCGTCCTCTCGGCGAGGAAGCGTTGGATTTCCCTGAACTGTAGCAGGTGGGCGTAGAAGGCTTCGACGAGGATGTCCACGTGTGGTCGGATCACGTCGTGGATCAAGTCCAGGTTCGCTTCATCCTCGGCGCTCCATTCGAGAAAGGCCCGCCGGGATTGAATCTCCTCTGGGGTGATTTGAAATTGCTCGCACAAGATTTGGGTCGTCATCTCTTCCGCCTCCTAGGCCGAACGCAGGGAGCGGGGCGGGCGTGGCAGCCGGGTGCTCCGCGATGCACAAGGGTCCTTCCGTCCCCCGGGGGATTGCCCGGATTTCAGCTTCCTGGCAGCAGGTTCCCATTCGAGCCGCCATTGCAATGGTAGTCAAAGATTGCGCGCGGGCCAACCTGAGAGTCGCCCCTTTTGTTTTCTGCGGGGGGCGCTTTTTGGGCACTGGCGTGCCGGCTTTTTTGTGGGGGGCGCTTTTTGAAAGGCGCCCCCCCACACCCCCCAGC
>JBHIBA010000327.1:0-5148 GCA_046758845.1 Nitrospinota bacterium | reverse complement strand
GGTCTGAGAGACACCGTTTTTCTTATTGAACGAACTTGAGGGACGCGACACTAGGGACACCATACTAAATTGTTGCCTTCTGAGAAATAAGGATGGTGTCCCCACGATTTGGTGTCCCCACGATTTGTAAGGATGGTGTCCCCACGATTTGCCCCACGATTTGCATGTCCCCACGATTTGCAAAGGTTGCCCAAAGGGACGGGCCTTATCCTCCGACAGGTCGCCAGTGACACCAGTGCTGAAGGTCCGGCACGTGCTTGGCTGAAAGGGCTTTGAGTTGAGAACTAATGCCTAATGGCTCTTGTACCGGCCCGAAAGAAAAATCGGCGTGGGAAATCCGGGAAATTCCCCTGGACTTTCGGCTGTTGCACTCCCCCCGGACGCGCTGCGTGAGGACATTCTTTATGCAGCCCTCAATAGATTGATTACCGCACCCGCCTCAGCAGCATCTCCCACTCGAAGCGGATACGCTCTTTGAACTCGTCGAGGAGGTAAGAGGGAAGTTCCGTGTCGCCCCGGTACTCGACCGTGAGCGCAAGGTCCGCCAGATCAACCTCCAGGCGAACCGAAGAGCCCTCCTCCTCGCCGACGAGATCGGCCTCCATGTGCGGGACAATGGAAAGCTGTCTCTGTCCCAGACATCGCGACAGGCGTCGAATCTTCCAGAGGAGGGAGTCCCCTTTTCCTCCTTCTTCCTTCTCTTCCCGTTTTGCGGGCCCAAGGGCCTCCTCCAGACATCCGGCCAGGCTTGCTGCAAGGGCCCAGTTTTCTGCGGACGCCCGCCCCTCCGACCGCGTCAGGCGCCGGTTGAGAGCGGCGACCTCGATTTCAAGCCTGGAGCCTGTTTCCGAGGATTTGCCCGGGGCCGCCCGGAGGTTTGCCAGAGAATCAATGAATGTGTCGAATTCGCCACGGGCGAGCCGCTTGAGCCTTGGGAGGTCCGGGATCGGGACTTCATCCGCGAGCGAACCGTCAAACTGCAAGCCCTCGGCGACCTGTCTTCGGAACTCCTCCCATTCGGTCTTCAACCCCTGCGGGGGCTCGGCTCGGACCGCCCTCTCCTCGACCGCTCCCGTGAGAAGGAAACCCACCGTAACGCCGAGATCCGCGGCGACGCTACTGAGGACCCGCGCTGTGGGATTCTTCACCTTCCCAAGCTCGATTTGACTCAGGGCCTGGCGGGAGACGGTCCCTGTTCGCCTGGAGATGCTCTGCAGGGAATATCGCCTTCGATTGACCTGCTGCAGTTGCTGGCGAATCAGGCGAAGCCTCCCTCCGAGGTCCATCTGGTCCCAGGGTTTGGGTTGCCTCTGCGTGAAGTTCTTTTCCATGAATCTCGCCCCCTCCTCTCGAAAGGATAGGGCAAAATCGGCCTATTGTCAATTAAAATGGACATTTTATGTCAAATATACTTGACATAAGTCGTTCCCTGTCGCATCTTAGAAGAGCCGTTTGGCATTTCTCCCCGGCCGTATTCGGCGCCTCTAGGGCGACGGCTCAACGAAGGTTCGTAAGGAGGCTCACATGGAGAAGCAAAGGAAAAACGAAGGCAGTGTGAACATCGACCTGGGAATCGGGGGTCTTTTCAAGGGAATCGGCAACATTCTGGATCAGGTCTCCAGGCTGGCGGAGGAAGGAGGTTCGTCCATCACCAGGGAGGGCGAAATCAAAGGATTAAAAGACATTAAAGGCCTGAAGGACCTTAAGGGCGTCTATGGGTTTTCGGTCCGGGTGGGCGGTCTGGACGAGGGTCTCAAGGTGGAGCCATTCGGGAACATCCGCGAAACCGATGAGGGCCCCGTGGTGGAAGAGGTCCGAGAACCGCTGGTCGATGTCTTTGAAGAGGGAGAGGAAATCTCGGTGGTCGCCGAGATGCCCGGGGTGGAGGAGAGCGGGATCAAGATCGAGGTCGAAGGCGACACCCTCACCCTTACGGCCGAGAACGGGGGAAGAAGGTACAGTAAGGAGATCAAATTGTCCTCACCCGTCGATGGGTCGAAGACGACATCTTCGTATAAGAACGGGGTCCTTGAGATCAAGGTCCCGAAAGGCGGCTGAGGACTCGCAGCGGCCTGAGCGCTCCGAGTCATAGCGCCTGCTGGGGGACGGGGGTCTTTGCGAGGTGAGTCTTCGAATGGCCCCCGGGAAGACTCAGACACTCTCCTCGGGCGGAAGCAGGGTCCATGTGAACCCGTCAGGACCCGAACAGGGGGAAAGGTAGATGCCGACCCAGTCGAAGGGTTTTGCGCTGAAGGTCACCGAAGCCATGGCCAAGGACGTGGCGAGAGGGATCGTCCGTTTGGACCCGGAGGATATGGCGGGCTTGGGGGCCCAGGTGGGGGACATCGTTCAGATCAAAGGCAAACGGGCCACGGCCGCGAAATTATTGCCAGCCTATCGGGAGGCCCGCGGAAAGCACTTGATCCAGATGGACAGCATCCTCCGAGACAACGCCCAGGTGGGACTGGACGAGAAGGTCATCGTCGAGAAGGTCGAGCACCGGCCGGCTGACCAGATCACCCTCGCTCCCATGGACGGCGCCCGCCCGCTGGCCAAGGGCCGGGACTCCCAATATTTGGGTCGCCTGCTGGAGGGTATTCCCGTCGTCCAGGGGGACCGCATCCGCGCGACCTTGTTCGCCTCGCGTCGGGAGGATTTCACGGTCACGGAAACCCTGCCGGCCGGGCCGGTCCTCATCCGCGCGGAAACGCTTTTTCGCATCAAAGGAGAACGGGCCCCAAGGAAAAAGGCGCTCGAGGTCTCTTACGAGGACATCGGCGGACTGCACCGGCAAATCCGCCGGTTGCGGGAGATGATAGAGCTGCCGCTGAAGTATCCCCGGGTCTTCGAGCGGCTCGGCATTGAAGCCCCCAAGGGAGTTCTCCTTCACGGCCCCCCGGGAACGGGAAAGACGCTCATCGCCCGGGCCGTGGCCAGCGAAAGCGACGCCTACTTCCTGGCCCTAAACTGCCCGGAGGTGATCCACAAGTTCTATGGCGAGAGCGAGGCCAATCTTCGCAAGATCTTCCAAGAGGCCCAGCGCCATGCCCCCAGCATCCTTTTCCTGGACGAGATTGACGCCATCGCGCCCAAGCGGGAAACCGTGGTGGGTGACGTGGAGAAGCGGGTCGTGGCCCAGCTCCTCGCCCTGATGGACGGTCTGAAATCCAGGGGTCAGGTCATCGTCATCGGGGCCACCAATATCCCCAACGCCCTGGACCCGGCCCTTCGCCGACCGGGCCGTTTCGACCGCGAGATCACCATCAGCATCCCCAACAAGGAGGGCCGGCTGGAGGTCCTCCAGATCCACAGCCGCGGAATGCCGCTGGCGGAGGACGTCAATTTGGACAAGCTGGCGCAGGTGACCCACGGCTTCGTTGGGGCCGACCTGGAGGCCCTGTGCCGGGAGGCGGCCATGATCGCCCTTCGGTCTCTGCTGCCGGAGATCGACCTCGACCTGGGCCAGATCCCGTATGAGAAGCTCCTCGACCTGCAAATCACCATGGACCACCTCGTCGCCGCCCTCAACGAGGTGGAGCCCTCGGCCATCCGGGAGGTCTACGTGGAGGTCCCCGATGTGGGGTGGGATCAGGTGGGCGGCCTGCACAAGGTCAAAGCGGAACTCACGGAGGCCATCGAATGGCCCCTGCGCTACGGCGCCCTGTTCGAACGCACCAAGACGACCCCCCCGAAGGGCATCCTCCTCCAGGGTCCCTCGGGGACGGGCAAGACGCTTCTGGCCAAGGCGGTGGCCAGCCGGAGTGAGGCGAATTTCATCTCGGTGAAAGGACCGGCTCTCATGTCCAAGTGGGTGGGCGAGAGCGAGAAAGGTATCCGCGAAACCTTCAAAAAGGCCAAGCAGGCCGCGCCCTGCATCATCTTTTTCGACGAGATCGACGCCATCGCGCCTCTCCGTGGCACGGCCGGGGATGGCTCTCAGGTGACCGAACGGGTCATCAGCCAGCTCTTGACCGAAATGGACGGGGTGGAGGAGCTCCACGGCGTGCTGGTCCTGGCAGCCACCAACCGGATCGACCTCGTAGACCCTGCCCTTTTGAGGCCCGGCCGGTTCGACCTGCTTCTGGAGGTCCCCAGCCCCGACGAGGAAGCCCGGGCGGAGATCTTTCGCATTCACACCCAGGGCAAACCCTTCGCCGAGGACCTGGACCTGAAGGAGTGGGCGGCCCGCACCGTTGGCCTGACGGGCGCCGATATCGAGTCCATCTGCCGCAAGGCCTCCATGCTGGCCATCCGGGAATTCCTCGGGGGCCACGGCCAAGAAGCGACCCCCGACCCCTCAGGGCTTCAAATCTTCACCCGCCATTTCGAGGAGGCCGCCTCCGCCTTGGCGGGCGCAGAGCGAGTGAGCCCTGCAGCCTGAGGACCGACTCTCTTGGCCGGCCAAATCCTTCTCTATGTGCCCATCATCCACGTCGGCGCCGACCTGGGGAGCCTGGCCGAGCCGGTGGCCGGCACCAGCCGACGCATCTATGGGCCGGAGCGATGGCGCCGACATCAGGAAGTGGCCCAAGGATTCTGGGATGCCATCGCGGCCTGCTTCGAGGGCCTGGATGCGACCGGTTTGAAGATCTTCCAGGACGGGCTGTCGGCGGACGGAGAGCTAGGCAGACGGATCATCGACGAAGGGGCTCAGAAGGGGAGCCGCAATTTCCAGATCGTTCAAAGGCTGATGGAGCGGGGGGCAGAGATCCGCAAGGCCGAGGATCCCGCACTCCTACGGGAAGAATACGAGGGCCTCACCCGGCTGGTCCGTGCGGGCTCTGCTGTGGGAAGGCTGCGAGCCTACCTTCGCTACCGGCTGCGCAAGGGGAGACTGCTTGCCCGAAGAGATAAGTTCATCGCCCGGCGGATCAACGAGACCCTGAGAGTCGGGGAGACGGGTGTTCTGTTTCTCGGGGCACAACACAAGGTTCTTCCCCTCCTTTCCCCCGACATCGAGGTGAAGGAGCTGAAGGAGAGGGCCCGGGTGAAGACCTACATGGATATGCTCCGCCGGCCCGGGCATGACGGGACCTTGCATCGATTGGCAGAGTACCTGAGCGCCCCAGTGCGCTACGGCGGTTGAAAGGGCATCGCCGACCGGACCCACAAGAGCAATCGTTGACCTGCCCCAAAGCCAAGCTCTAA
>JBHIBA010000326.1:0-5158 GCA_046758845.1 Nitrospinota bacterium | reverse complement strand
CTGTACCGCATTGAATTCCCTTGCCTTCATCCTTTGGCTTTGTTTCGTACTTTTTTAGGGCGCATCGCCCTTCTCTCCGGCTCGACCCCCTCCCCCGCGAACCTTCGATCGCACCCTGCGGACATAACCCTCCCTTTCCCTCAAAGGGATGAATCGAATTTATACGAAATTACTACGAAATTCAAGGTCCTGAATTACTTTCTGTAATCGGCCAGAGCAATGCGTTCCCAGTCTGCGAGCGGGAGACAACGGTCGATCCTCCCGAACGCTACACCCACGGATGAGCGGTGACCGTCCCCAAGCGCCAGTGGCACCACAGCGACCCTTATTTTCCCCTTGACAACTTGAAATTGTAACGTAAAATATACGAAGAACATACGAAACTATTTCTTCTTAGGTAGCTCTATGCAGGCAACCCGTTTATTGGGCGATCGGCTTAGGCGAATTTGCACAAATACCAACCACCGAACCCACCACTGGCGTAGAGGCCCATAGTGGCACCCGGCGGTGATTACGGAGCATGTCTGGGCGTGCCAAGAAAATTTGGACACTAAACGAAAATTTGAGTTTCTATGGCCGGAAAACACCAAAAGAAACTTTCAAAAACTTGAAATACAGGCTAGCCTATAACGCTAGAAGGAGTGGTGGTGCCATGGGAAATGGAAAAAAGGGGCTATCGCCGATTTATCTCGATGAACAAGGGACTCTACCGATTGCAGGCCTTTTGCCTCGCTGCAAACGCCGTCGCATCGTCTTTGGCTGGTATGGCGGCAAGTTCAACCATCTTGCCTGGCTTCTTCGACTTCTTCCAAATTCGCATCACTATTGCGAGCCATTTGCTGGCTCCGCTGCGGTTTTGCTTAACCGCGAACCTTCTCCGGTCGAAACCTACAACGACATTGATGGAGAGGTAGTTAACTTCTTTCGCGTACTCAGAAACCAGCCGAACAAGCTCATTAAAGCGATTGCCTTAACTCCTTTCTCTAGAGAAGAGTTCTACGGGGCTATAAACGGAGGTGCAAAAAAAATATCCCGCCTTGAGCGAGCTCGTCGCTTTTACATTCGCGCTCGCCAAGCCCGTACAGGCCTTGCTCAAACTGCAACTTTGGGCCGTTGGGCAAACTGCAAGAATACAAGCCGTGCTGGCATGTCAGGGGTGATTTCCCGCTGGCTGGGCGGGGTCGAAGCCCTAGATGAAATTGCTCAACGTCTTTTGCGTGTGCAGATTGAGAACAGGCCAGCCACCGAAGTAATCCGGCTCTACGAGAGCCATAAGACCCTCTTTTATTGCGATCCCCCATATCTGCATGAGACCAGAGGAGACAGCAAAGCCTACGGGTTTGAGATGGACGAGGAGGAACATCGCGAGCTTGCGAAGACCCTCAATAGTTGTACGGGTAAGGTTGCCATATCCGGCTATCGCTGTGACCCGATGGATGAGCTTTATAAGGGCTGGCGGCGCTTTGACGCCCCAGAAAAAAATTGTCACTCCATTAAGAAGCGCCGCCAGGAATGTCTCTGGATGAACTACTAGGTTCTAGATCAACACGTCGGAGCTTATGGGAAAACCGGTAGACTATGGTACCGCGCAACGGATTCTCGGCGAGGAATTCGGAAGCGCGGAAATTGATTTTCAACACGACAGTCCAATCACTATACCACCGAGAATCATTAACGCGACAAAGCGGCTATTCGAATCTCCAACCCAATCCTTTCGGGAAGCCTTGGTTGGGTGCGCGCTCGTGCGCATCATGGACCAAACGATCAACATCCGCCTGCCTTACATGAACCAGGGCGAGAACGCCTTTAATGGACGTACACTAGATGAAAGGGTGGTTAACCCGTTCCTGCAAGACCATTCAGTTCCTTGTTCGAAAGGGCCCTACCTGAATGTTCTGCGCCGGGGTTTCAGGTTTGTGCCTGATCCTCCACACAAAGTCCGACACACGGACGCCTATGCTGCCTTTCTGGAGTTCATCCATGAATTGGAGAATGTTGGCCCAGAGAGTGCCAGGCGCTATCTCCGGTTCTTGCTTTACGAGTTCGTTGCTTTGCGCGATGCTTCCCAGGTCACGCTCTATCAGATCCGTCGTTTGAGCCTCGAACAGTACGAAATCTTGATTGGGCGGCTCCTCCAGACACCGAGTGGTGGATTGCTGCCCGTCCTATTGGCCGTTGCCATGTTCGAAACCATCCGTCAGTGCTTTGCCCTGGATTGGGAGATTGACTGGCAGGGGATCAATGTGTCTGACCGCGCCGCTGGCGTCGGAGGAGATATCACCATCAAGCAGAACGGGGAGGTCATCCTTGCAGTCGAAATCACCGAGCGGACTATTGACCGCGATCGAGTTGTCTCTACGTTCAACGCCAAAATCTCGCCACAGGGAATTGATGACTATCTCTTTTTCTTTTCGACGGCCGTCCCAACCGAAGATGCGCGTGCCGCCGGGCGGCAGTATTTCGCCCAGGGTCACGACATCAGCTTTTTGCCGGTGAAAAACTGGCTGGTGAACAGCCTGGGCACCATCGGCCCTAGGTGCCGGGGCGTCTTCACAAACGTGTTTTTGAGCCTTCTCGAAAACCGCGACGTTCCATCCACGCTTAAGGTAGCATGGAACGACGAAGTTAGGGCTCTGCTCGCCGGTACTGGTTCAAATTAAGACACCACCAAGAATATCAGGGCGTTCTAACATAACCCTGCAAAATCACGGTGAAGGCCGGGCGGGTCACTTCACCGCTGAAAATCCAGGCCGAACTGCGTCAGCCGCTTCAATCCCACGGCGGGTCTCTCTGTTGACCCTATCCAAACGATCATGGGAGAATGGGGACCGAGCAGAGGGGGTTTAAAGGGGGATTCGCCGTTCGGCGTGGAGTTCCGTCAGGCTGTGCGGCGGCGCCCCCGCTTTTTGTCACAATCCGGCGTTTCCTGGATCCATCCAGCGGGACGTTTCCAGGTGCGTCCCGAAGAAGCTTACATGGTCAGATACAGTGTCGGGATTGATATCGGAGGGACGTTTACCGACCTCGTCTGTCTGAACGAACAGACCGGGGAAATTACCAACTTCAAGGTCCCCTCGACGCCCCCGACGTTCATCGAAGGCGTGATGGAAGCGCTGGGGAAGGCCATCGCCAACCCCCGCGAGGTGCGCACCTTTCGCCACGGCTCCACCATCGCCACCAACGCCATCCTGGAGCGGAAAGGGGCCCGCACGGGCCTCGTCACGACTGAAGGGTTTCGGGACATCCTGGAAGGGGCCCGCGGCGAGCGGCCGGAGGTCTTCGACCTGACCTGGGACCCCGCCCCGCCGCTGGTCCCCCGTTATAACCGCCTCACCGTGCCCGAGCGGATCAGTTACGAAGGCGAAGTCCTCGCGCCGCTCAATCCGGAAGCGCTGAAGCGCATCGCCCGGATCTTTCGAAAGCGGGGCATCGAGAGCGTGGCCGTCTGCTTTCTGAATTCCTTCATGAATCCCCGACACGAAAAGCGGGCCAGGACGCTTCTCTCCGAGCTCCTTCCCGACGCCTACATCTGCACCTCCTCGGAGGTGTTTCCCGAAATGCGCGAGTTCGAGCGGACCAGCACGACGGTGGTGAACGCGTATTTGGGACCGATCCTGGACCGTTACATGAACGAGCTGGAGACCCGGACGAAGGCCTGGGGCTTCCACGGAGACGTCCTCATGATCCACTCGGGGGGCGGGGTCATGAGCACCAACCTGGCCCGGACCATCCCCGCCCGGACCTGCCTTTCCGGCCCGTCCAGCGGGGTCGTCGGAGGCGCCTACGTCGGCTCGCTCGCCGGATACGATAACCTCATCACCCTCGACATGGGGGGAACGAGCGCCGACCTCTCCCTGGTCTGGCGGGGGCGGCCCCTGTACAGGTCGGGCTTCAACGTCGAGTTCAACATCCCGATCCGCTTCCCTTGCGTCGATATCACCAGCATCGGAACCGGGGGGGGGAGCATCGCCTGGATCGATGGAGGCGGCTCGCTGAAAAACGGGCCGCAGAGCGCCGGGGCCTTCCCGGGGCCCGCCTGTTACGGCCGAGGAGGCGACCAGCCGACCAACACGGACGCCCAGGTCGTCCTGGGCGTGATCGCCCCCGATCAGTTTCTCGGCGGGGCCATGACCCTCGATCCCGACAAGGCCTGGAAGGCCATCGAGAAGAAGATCGCCCGTCCCCTGGGGATGACGGTGGAGGAAGCGGCGAGCGGGATCCTGCGCCTGGCCGATGCCAACATGATCAACGCCGTCAAGCTCATCAGTGTGGTCCGGGGCTATGACCCCAGGGACTTCGCCTTCGTTGCATTCGGCGGCGGGGGTCCGATGCACGCTGTCTCCATGGCGGCCGAGCTCAAGATTCCCAAGGTGATCGTCCCCCGATATCCGGGGGTCACCTCGGCCTTCGGGGCCCTTCGCGTGGATATCCGGCACGACCTTATCCAGCCCATCCTGAAGAGGACCGAATTCATTTCGCCTGAGGAGCTCGAAAAGGTCTATCTCTCCATGGAAGGGGAGGCGCGGCAGACCTTGAAAATGGAAAACATTTCCCTGGAGCGCGTCGAGCTCCATCGGTTCGCCGACGTGAAATATTTTCCCCAGTCCAAGTACTTGACCATTCCGGTACTC
Organism: Nitrospinota bacterium; assembly: GCA_046758845.1. GTDB lineage: Bacteria > UBA8248 > UBA8248 > JACPRG01 > JBHIBA01. Next base: position 527 of record JBHIBA010000326.1, on the reverse strand, counting down.
TCGGGCAGGCTGAAGAAAAACTCGCTCAACGAGATCGCCAAGGGATTCGTCGAGCAGTACCAGAAAGAGTTCGGCTATCAGATCCCCGACGAGTACGCCCAGATAGAGCTGAGCAACGCGCGCCTGGCGGCGATCGGCGTTGTCCCCAAGGGGGTCCTGAACAAGACCCGGAAAAGGGGGAGCGCCCGGGAGGCCTTCAAAGGGACGCGGAACGTCTTTTTCCGGGAGACGGGCCGTTACGCGAAAACGAAGATCTACGACCGCGCCGCCCTGGGCGTGGGAGCCAGGCTCCAAGGTCCGGCGGTCATCGAGCAACCCGACTCGACGACCGTCCTCCCCCCGGGAACCGTCGCGGCGGTGGACGGCTACCTGAACCTGATCATCTCAGCCAACAGGCGCTAATGCTTGGTTGCTTAAGTCCGGGTAACACGTTTCGGTTGTTTCCGGGCGGACGATTTCTCTCTACCCCCCCGCGTAGCCGCGATTTGAGCGCAGCGGAAATCGCGGCCTATGCACCCGCCCCGATC
>JBHIBA010000325.1:0-5259 GCA_046758845.1 Nitrospinota bacterium | reverse complement strand
CGCAAGAGAAAAGCGCATTCAAATTCGGTTCATTGTGCGGGCATCTGAAATCCGCCTGATGGAATTTTCTCTTCACCCGTCCAGCGGAACGTCAATCGGTTTGCCATTGAGCTCGATGGCGCTCTTGAGCGGAACCGCGTCCTGGACCATGTTCTCCGCGAAGCAGGCGCGCTTGGCGTTTCGGATCAGGAGGCGGAGCCTGTCCTCGGGCTCATCCGATTCGAGCTCGAAGAACGACCGAACCTCGCTACAGCCGCTGACGACCGTGCCCTTGAGGACCGACCCTCCCTGAAAGTAGTCCATTTCCACCCTGACCCGGGCGGCGCGGATGTTGAGATGCATTTTTGAAGCACACAGCTTCAGATTGCTCAGCAGTCACGTCCCGATGCCGCCCGCGATATACGATAGAGGCTGCGGATACTTGCCGCCGCCCAGCAGGTGCGGGGGTTCGTCCGAAAGGAAGGTCAATGCGTACTCCGGCCCGTCTTTGACCTCCATCCCCCCGGGCGCGGACCCGGCGGGTGAAGAGGCTCCACCGCTTCTGTCCGCCTTCTGGTAGACTCGCACCTCGCTGAGCAATTTCTCCTTGTTCTCGCAGTCCGCGACGACGAGCACGTTCGCCAATCCGTCGGCCGGTGCGCCGGAGGATGCTTCTGCGGCCATTTTGGAATCCTCCCGATTCTCTTAGAAGAGACTGGGCCTTATTGGAATCGATCCAAATTCTCGGTTGTTTCAAGCAACCATACGGCAGGCGGAAGGCGGCTGCAAGCAACACCCGGGGACTGCCTGCGAAGCGCACGACAACCCCTTGGGCGGATTGATTCCTTAACTTATCCTCTTGGTCAATTTCCGCACCCACCAATTCACCCCGAGAGGCATGGGATGATCTTTTCGGCGATTAACTCCAGTTGCTCCAGGTCATCAGTAACGGGCGACAGGATCAAGTAATTCAGTCCGGCGCGGGAGAGCTCTTCAATCCGCCCAATGATATCGTCAATGGTCCCCATCAGGTAACACTGCTGAAGGTGATCGAAAGAACGGTGCGACCCCATAAGGCATTCGAAGGCGGGGCGCTGCAAAGCCAAGGCGGCCTGGCGGTGAGGGGCCTCAACGACGTGGACGAATTGCAGATAGCCGAAAGTGAAGTCCTCGACCCGGCAGCCGGCCGAATGCACGTACTCCCGAATGATGCGCAGGTCCCTCTTCGCGAACTCGTGGTTTCCAGCACTGCGGATGAGAACCCCGTCACTTTCCGCGATGCGCTCCAGGACCCTCGGAGGGATATAATCCTTATCCGGAGACTTCGGGTCGGGCATCCTAGACCCGCCGGCAATCCAGATCGGGGGAACCCGTTTGGGCCGGGGCTCGATGGTCACGTTCTCGAACCGATAGTGCCTTCCTTCGAAAGAGACCCCTGGCCGTGTCAGGAGCAGGCGAAGGGCGGAGAGGATCTCATCGGTCCGTTTGCCTCGCTCTCGGATATGGGCGCCAATGGCCTCATAGTCCTTGTCGTGCCATCCAAGTCCCGCCCCCAGGATGAACCGTCCCTCCGTGAGGGAGTCCAAAGTCGCCAACTCTTTGGCCAGGAGCACAGGGTGGCGAAGGGGAAGGACCAACACGCATGTCCCGATCTTGACCCGTCCGGTGCAGGCCGCGACATGGGCCAAACAGGTCAGAGGCTCAAGCCAGGAGACCCGATAGAGGCCCTCTCCCCGAAGGGGCCGGTCGATCATCCAGACGGAGTCGAAGCCTAATTCTTCCGCCCTCTCCGCAAAGGACCGGAGGGTCGGGGCTCGAGTATGTCCCGGATCCTCCCAGGCAAATGCGGGCAAGGCTATCCCGAACTTCAGACCCGATGGGGGCATAACCCTTCCTCTTCCTCGAAACGGGTCCTACAGCCTTATGGCAGGGACTTCTTCTGTCACGCGATCAGTTAGGATGCTAACCCCTGCGAAAAACTCAGAGGAAAGCTCGATCACCCTCCGACGCAAGGCCCCGTTCGACGCCCCGAGGGGGCAGGCCCCATCCCGTTTTCCCGCAGGCGGGCCAAGGCCGCATCGAGGGTCCGGGACGCGAAAGGCGACGCGGTGGAATCCCTCATGGTCAATTTGTTCGAGCATCGGTTTCCCCGTCACCGTCGCCCAATTTTTGGAGAAGCCGACCAAAACCCCGGATGGGCTCTGTCACTTGCGCCAAACGCAGCCCGCCCCACAAGGCCGCCTGATTGCTGGTGACGACGGGGAGCCCCAGGTCTCGTTCGAGGAGGTCGATGACTTCAAAGGTTCGCAGTCCGCCACAGCTAATGAAGACCCCGTCCGCATCGGAGCTCTCCTCGATGACTTCTCTCGTGAGACGGTAGGCAGCGCTCGGCGGAAGTCGATGGATATCCCAATTAAACCGCTGGCGCAGGCCCTTGAGGGCCAAGACTTCAAAGCCCGCCTCTTCAAGAAATTCCCGGAGGAGGTCGTTCAGCTCATCGATGTAGGCGGTGGCGACGGCGATCCGGCGGAGCTTCAGGCGGCGAAGGGCCTCCACGACAGCCGTGGCCTGGGTCATGCTGGGTAGTCGGGAGGCCTCTCGCGCGCGCCCCGTCAGCTCCAGGTTAAAGGGGTGGCCTTTGAAGAAACCGGCCGGGGTCCCGCAGAGGACCACGCAGTCGGCCTTCATGATGGCGATCTCCCGGGCCGCCCGCTCCACCTGGGTAACCATCTCTTCGAGGCCCTTTGGGGTGACCTCCTCGATGTACATCCGGGTGCTGACGAAGGAGACCCCCTCCGGCGCCGCCATTCTGAATTCCTCTTCCCCGACAGGACCCCCGCTAGGCTGGATGATGCCGATCAAAGCTCGCCATCCGTACATCATAGACTCCTCATAGACTCCTCGCGGAAGCCACTGGAAGCTGCCTTTCAGGGCCTCACCCGAAGGCGGAAGCTCCGGCGGTTTTCGGCCGGCCTCTTCTTTGCCCCCCCTCACTTCTTGGGCAAAATGGGCTTCGGCGGAAGGAATCCATTGGTCGCAATCGCCTCGACCGGGATTTTCTTCTGGATCTTGTTGATCTCGAAGGCGAGATCCCGGGTGAGCTCAACCCTCTTGAAGTCGTGGTGCCCCAGCCCATTTTTCAGGATCCCCGGCGCCAGGATCCGCCCGATTGTCACCTTCCACTGATGCACCTCGATGGCGGCCTTCGATGTCGGCACAGCCTTTTCCAGATGCCCGGCGGCCTCCGCCGGGTGCTCGATGGACCAGGCTACACCCTCGAACGTCGCCCGCACAAACCGGCGGAGCAGATCCGGCTTCTCCCGGATGAGCTTGTCCGTCGTCACCAGAGATTCCCCCAACATCTCAAAGCCGTAATCGCTCCACCACATGATGCGGACCTCTTTCCCCATTTTCTTGGCCAATCGGTTCACGATCTTGTGGTAGATGCCGAAGGCGAGGAGGGCTTCGGACTTCCCCGACAGGAGGGTCGCGTTCATCCCCCGAGGCTCCACATAGATCCATTTCCCGACCTTGATCCCCCATTTCTTGGCGAACACCGGGAAGGTCTGGTCGATGATTGCCCCGGGGGCCGTGGAGACCGTCCGGCCGTTGAGATCCTTCGGGTGCCGGATGCCCGAGCCCTTGAACGTGAGGATCGCGTGGGGAGAGAGGGTCACGAACTGGGCGATGGATTTGAGGCCGAGCCCCCGCGCCCGACCGAGCGCCGCGTTGGAGACGTCGGATCTGCCAAGCTGGAATTGGCCCACCGCCACCCGCTTCGCAGTGTCCCCAGCCCCGAACCCCCTCTGCCACTCCACATCGAGGCCATATTTCTTGTAATAGCCCTCCCCTAGGGCGCCAAAGAAACCCGCGTGGAGGCCATAGGGGATCCAGCCGAGGTTGTATTTGACCTTCTCGGCTGGGACCGTCGGCGGGACACCGGCTAAAAAGATGCCCATCAAGATGAACCCCATCATCATTCGTCCAACTCTTTTCATCTTCCTCCCCCTTTGACAGAGGCACTCCTATGACGCCTCACCATACCTCGGCCAGCACGTCGTCCGGGTGACCATACCTGGAAGCGAGGTTCCGGATTTCCGGGTCATCGAGAGCCGTTAGTCTCCCCTCTCGGACAAGCACAACCTCTCCCATCATCAGGGTTGGGCGGAGGCCGCCGCCGTCCCAGTGCCATTTGCTCGGCACCTTCACGTCCGAAGTGCCCCATTTGCCTACGGCGCAGTGAAAGGTCCCCGAGTGGCGGTGGGCGATGGTGTCCATGGCCCTTGTCTTCAGCCCTACGGAGACCGGGGCCTTCGGGTTGACACCGATGGCGATCTCGCAGAAGAAATTCCCATTCTCGTAGCGATCCATCTGCTCCTTGAACCAGCGGGCCTCTTCCCCCCCCTCGACCCGACTCACCCGCTGGTCTTCGATGGTGAGGCGGATGGGCTCCTTCAACAGACCCTCGTACCCTTCCAGTTGTTCAAAGACCAACTGACCATCCACAGGCGGCGCCGGAAGCTCCGCCATTTCCCCGCCCGGGAAGAACTGCCATTTCTTCGGCGGATCTACGTATTTGAATCCATAACCGTAGGAGATGCGGCCCGTGAGGTCCGACCCGTTGCAATCGGTCAAGCGGAAGACGTCAGTCTCCGAGGAGAGAGCCTGCTGGCGGACTTTCTTGTAGATGGCGAAAAGGAGCTCTGCGGGAAACCGCGCCCAGGCCGAAGCAACGAGCTCGGGCGTCAGGCTGATGATGGCCGTATTTCGGAGGGGGGTGGAGAAGAGGATGGCGGAGAGATCGTCATTGTGGATCGTGGCTGCGTTCTCGAGCCGCTGGAAGCTCAGGACGACATCGGCGTTCCTCATCGCAGCGATGACGGGCTCTTGGAGAGGCTCCTTCAGACGATGGACGACCGACCTGGAGGAGAGGAGGATTGACTCGGCTCCAACCTCCTCCACGGCTACACCGAAGGACTCGACCACCCGGGGATCTACCTCGGCGGACCGATCCGTCCAGAGGATGACCTTTTCCCCCGGCTCGACGCAGGTATAGCCGCGGACACAATTTCGGGCGCCCTCCATCAGGTCCCACAAGGATTCCACGACCTTCCCCAGGAGCTGGTTCTTGTGTGGGATATGTTCCGAGTGGCTTATAATATCACTTTTTCCAGCGAGGTCAACTGACTCGGTCGTCTGGTAGTGCGTCAGTTTGCTGAATGACCCCTGCCCTCCTGCGTTGTAGCCGCGAGTTGAGCACATTCGCTTCGCTCAGTGCAG
>JBHIBA010000324.1:0-5296 GCA_046758845.1 Nitrospinota bacterium | reverse complement strand
AGTTTTCCGGGGGGTCCAGGGGGGCCGGTTTTCAAAAAGGCCCCCCGGAGAATCCCGGTTTTCATCCCCATCTACCCATGGCGGATCCGCGGGTCCAGAACACTGTACGTAACATCCACCAAAAGGCCGGCCGTCAAGGCGACGATAGCGGCCAAGAAGTTAATGGTGATCACGACCGGATAATCCCTCGTCAGGGCCGCGCTGATGGCCAGGCTGCCGATCCCCGGAAGGGCAAAGACATATTCCACCACCACGGAAGCGCCCAGCAGGAGGGGGATCAGCATCCCCAGGACCGTGACCACGGGAAGGAGGGAATTTTTCAGAGCGTGCTTATAGACAACCGTGAGGTTGGGCAGGCCCTTGCTTTGCGCCGTCCGGATGAAATCCTGGCTGAGGGACTCCATCATGGCGTTTCGGGTGTAGCGCACGATGGGCGGCAGAGAGACGGTTCCCATGACCAGCACCGGCAGAATCAGGTGTCCCAACACATCGAGAACCGGGAAGCCCCCCGCATCGTCAGAGACCAAGCCGGTCGCAGGAAGTACGCCCAGCGATTCCGCAAAGACGAAAATCAGCATCAGGGCGAACCAGAACTGAGGGATGGAAACGCCGAACAGCGAGGCGACCGTCAGGGAGTTGTCCAGCCTTGTATAGGGGCGCAGGGCCGAGGCGACACCCAGGGGGATCCCCAAGGCGCAGGCGAACAGAAGGCTCCCGCCCAGGAGGGTCAGGGTCGTGGGCAGGGCTTCCAGGATGATGATCCAGGTGGGTTGAGCGGTGGCGAACGAGCGAAGGTCTCCCGTGAGCAACGCGCCCATGGTCTTGGCGAACTGAACCGGGAGGGATTCCTCCAGCCCCAGATCCTTCCGTACTTGCAACAGCTCCTCTTCGGTCAGCAGCTCGACATTCACCAACAAGCCCGTCGGGTCGCCCGGCGCCAGGTGAATGATGAGAAAAGACACGACAGCAATGCCGAAGAGGATGGGAATGAACTGGAGGAGCCGGTTGGCCAGGTACTTGCCCACGGTCGATCCGAAGCCTCCCCGTCCGGCAGGGCGCCCGGCAATCGGGCGTCAGGCGCCCCTTGCTCATTCCTTCACCGAGCGCGCGCAGGGGGATCCCGAGCTGAGCATGGAGAGACCGGATCCTCTCCTGCCCAAAAGCGAGCCCTCCAACCGGGCAAGCGGGTTCTCCTCATGTCGGTGGAGGCCTGCGCTCGCCCGCGACGCTGTTCGTCCCCGTCGATTACTTCTTCCAGTCCCAGTTCTGGATCGCCAAAATCCGCCGAAATCCGGTCGGAAGATCGGGCATGACCAGGTCCTTGCTGACACCCCACAGCTCGTCCGTATGGATCAGCCACACCCGGACTGCGTCCTGGGCCAGGATCTCCTGAAGCTCGTCGTAAATTTCTTTCCGTCTTTTGCGATCGAGGATCCTCGCCGCTTTCTTGATGAGCCTCTCCACCTTCGGGTTGTTGTAGCCCGTCTTGTTGATCCGGTGGTCGTACCAGCGGAGCAGGTCGTAATCGGGGTCCGAGTAAACGCTGTTGGGATGAAGGTGAGAGAGCGCGTCGTAATTTTTCTTGACGTAGTGCTTGAACCAGAGCGTCACGAAAGCGAGCCGCTCGAGTTTGGCTTCGACGCCGGCGGCCTTTAACATGGGAACGGCCGCTTCGGCCATGATGGCCGCCGCGCGTCCGATCCCCACCCGCCAGGTGAAGCTGAGCCGTTTGCCGTCTTTGACGCGGACCCCGTCGGGGCCGACCTTCCAACCCGCCTCTTCCAGGAGCTGCTTGGCCTTCTGCGGGTCTCCGTCGTACAGGGTCACGTCCTTCTTGTAGGCCCAGGAAAGCGGATGGAAGGGGCTGTTGACGATGCTCCCCCAGCCCTTGAAGACGTGCTTCAGGATGGCCTTGCGGTCGATGGCGTAGCTGATCGCCCGGCGCACCCTCACGTCCTGGAAGATCGGGTTCTTCAGATTGAAATCCAGGAACCAGTTCGACTGGCCGACCATGCGGACGGCTTTGCAGCAGGGGTCTTTATCCAAGTTCTCGAACTCATCCACCGGAACCGCCGCGTAAAGCCCGTTCACGTTGATCTCCTTCTTCCGCAACGCGGCCAGACGGGAGAAGGTATCGGGCATGGTGCGCCAGATGATTCTCGCGATCTTGGGTTTCTTCCCGAAGTAATCGGGGTTGACTCTCAGGACGGCCCGATCGCGAGACTTCCAGGATTCGAAACGATAAGGACCCGTCCCGATGGGTTTGTGCGTGAAGCTGTGCTTCATCATCCCCTTGAGGGGCACGTTTCCCAGGACGTGCTTCGGAACGATGGGCTGGATCGCGGAGACGGTGAGAAAGGCCGCGTAGGGCTCTCTAAGCCGGATGCGAACCTTGTGCGGGTCCAAGACCTCGACGCCCTTCACGGAGTCCGCCTTCCCCGCCCGGTACTCCGGGGCGCCCTCGATGTACCCGAAATAGTTGAAGTGGGAGGCGCCCGCCCGGTTGTCCTTATGAAGCAGGGTCTCATACGTGAACTTCACGTCCTCCGCCGAGAAGGGCTGGCCGTCGTGCCACTTGACGCCCCGGCGGAGGTTGAAGGTGAACGTCCGGCCGTCCTCGCTGACGGTCCAGGATTCGGCCAGGTCCGGGACGGGCCTAAAGTTCTCGTCCACCCGGGTCAGCCCGCTGAACACCTGATGCCACCAATAGTTGAGGCTGGATAGACGGAAGACGGCCGGGTTGGCGATGCGGAAGAGATCGCTGGCTGAGGCGATGACAACGGTCTTGCCCTCCTGCGCAGAACAGAGGCCCGCGATGCCGAAGGTCATCCAGAGCACCGCTGCAACGGCGATTCCAGCCAGGGTCCGTAACCCCTTATTTCGTCGTTTCATGTTTTCTTCCTCCCTCGGGAATCGACCGGCCCGGCCCCTCAGGCGAAGCAGGGCCAGACCTTTTCCGTGAATTCCTCGAACTGTTGCATCTGATGGGGGGCGGTGAACAGTACCACAAAGGTCTGGATTCCCGCCTCGATGTAGGCTTCCATCCGCTCCCGAACGTATTCCACACTCCCGTAAGGACCCCAAATGTGGTGCCCATCCACCTCTTTCCAGAACTTCACATGGTTGTAGTATTCGAGAAGGTGCGTTTCGAACTCCTCCCTTGCCCGCTCTTTGTCCGGATTGACGTTCACCCGGAGGGTGATCGCCGAATGGATGCTCTTGGGGTCTCTTCCCGCCTCCCGGGCGGCGCTCTCAAGCCTCTTTCGGGTCTGCCGACAGTCTTGCGGAAAGGCGACAGCCGTCATCCATCCGTCCGCCCGCTCGATCACCCGGCGGACCTGGACCGGGATCAGAGGCCGGAGGCCGTGTCCGCAGACCGTCCAGATCGGGATTCCTTCCGGGCGCATCGGTTTTGGGGCGAGGGTCACGTCTCGAAACCGGAAGAAGCGGCCCTCGTGGGTGACATGGTCTTCCCTCCAGAGCTTTCGCAGGATGTCGATGGTCTCGTCCATCCGAGGTCCCCGCTCCTTGTAAGGGACCCCCAACGCGTCCCACTCGTTTTGATACGAGGAACCCCGCTCACCCGCCCCGCCGGCGCCGACGGCGAGGATGAAACGGCCGTCGGCGATCTGGTCGATGGTGGCGGCTTGATGGGCCAAATGAATGGGGTGACGAAGGGCGGGAAGCAGGACGGTGACTCCGACCTTAACACGTTCGGTTCGTGCGGCAATGGCCGACAGAAGCGTCAACGCCTCAAAGCGCGGCTTTGCGACCACGCTGTCCCCGACCCAAACGGAATGATAGCCCGCCTCCTCAATGCGCTGCGCCATTTGAAGAAGCGTGGATTTCACGTGAGGGGTCGGTTCATTTCCTACGAGCCACCCCCGGTTACTGAGATGAATGCCGATCTCCACCTTCTTCGCCGTCATTCACTCAACCTTCGCCACCCGAGACTGAGAATATCCCCTGTAAGCTCTTTGACTTTCGTGACGGCTTACCTCACTTCCCGAACAAAATGTGGGTAAATTACTATTCTGCCAGAGAGAAGGGATTTGGACAATCGCCGGGAATTTGCAAAATCGAGTACGTTGGCGTCAACATGGTTGACCCGTTTAACCGCATACGACTTCCCCCCTACTTTCTCCTAAAAGGTCTCCAGTGAAGCGGCCCAGCTATCGCTATCTGACAAAATTCGCACTCAAATCAAACCGCTGAGTCGGTTGGCGAGGATGTCTTCCGCCTCGGCGGCGATGCGCCCGACTACCTCACCCGCCGGTTCGACTTTATCGATCAGACCGGCGTCCTGTCCGACGAGAAGCGGGGCGTTCTCGACATCCCCCGCCTGGCGCGCCGCGATCGCCGCTGGGCCGACCTCACGAGACATGCGCCGCAAAGCCCACTCCCAACCGGACCATCTCTGGATGAATCCGTTGCGCAGCGCGCGGACCATCGCCCCCGGCCAGACCTGCCTCGAGGCGATGTCCGGGATCTCCGTGAGGACGGTGTCATGGCCGTCGCTGCGGAGGATCGCCTGCTTGTGGTTCGGGTGAAGGGGCGATTCCTCCGTCGCAAGAAACCGCGTCCCCAAAAGCGCGCCTTCCGCCCCTAGAGCGAGGGCGGCGGCCAGGCCGCGCCCGTCGGCGATGCCCCCTGCGGCCAGCACGGGACGGGGCGACACCGCGCTCACCACCATCGGCACCAGCGGCATGGAAGCCATCCATCCGACGTGCCCTCCGCCCTCGGTCCCTTGGGCGACGATCGCGTCGGCGCCCGCTTGCGCCGCGCGGACCGCCTCGGGCACCTCCCCCGCCATGTACATCACCTTCGAGCCGGCATCGTGGACGCGCCGGAAGTACGCGGCCAAGTCCTGATCCGGGCGCGCCCAGGCGAGGGCGACGACGGGCGGCCGCGCCTTCAAAGCGGCGGAAAAGGCTTCCTCCTCCATCCGGAAAAGAAGGAAGTTGACCCCGAAAGGGTTTTGGGTCGAGGCCCGGATGGCCGAGAGTTGCTCGCCCACCTGCTGAGGATTCAAATTAGAAGCGCCGAGTGTGCCGAGCCCCCCGGCGTTCGATACTGCCGCCACCAGCGGTGCGGACGTCCCGGACGCCATGCCGCCGAGAACAATGGGATGCTCGACGCCTAGAAGGTCGCAAACGCGAGTGCGGATCATCTCTTTTCTCCTTCCCTGGGATTCATGCCAAAAGAATCGCGGGGGGCGCTTTTTGGGCGCTTGCGCGCCGGCCAAACTGCGGTTGGAGGTACGTGCGCTTAATCCGGGCGTCTTTGCCGCACACCT
>JBHIBA010000323.1:0-5304 GCA_046758845.1 Nitrospinota bacterium | reverse complement strand
GGCGAGGCGCAGTTTCCCCTGCGTAGGGCGCGTTAGACAGACGGGGTGCCACTGGCGGCTTGTCCGCCAGTGCTCCTGGCATCTGAGGGATATGATCCCGTCATCACTGCATCGTAAAAGAATTCGGCATTTCGATTTGCCGCGGCACGCTCATGAGTTGACGTTCTCCTGTTACCGTCGATTGCCACTACTGAACCGGGAAAACTGGAGGGAGCATTTGTCTCGGAGCATCGATCGCGCGGTGGAGAAACAGGACTTCCACTTACTGGCTTTCGTGTACATGCGCGACCACGTTCATCTGATCGTTTTCCCGCAGTCTTCAATGGCCCGTGTGGAACGCCTCATTTACGGGATCAAACGGCCTTTCTCAACTCGGGTCAAGCGGGACTTAGAGGAAGGCCGTGACCCGGTGCTGGACCAACTCATCGTCCAGGAGAGACCCAGCAAGCGAAGCTTTCGGTTCTGGCAGGAAGGGCCAGGTTATGACCGAAACCTGATCTCCCCCGAGTCCGTCAGACAGGCGATTGAATATGTTCACAACAACCCCGTCCGAAAGGGGGTTGTGTGAGAGGCCGGGCCAGTGGAAGTGGTCGAGCTGGAGGCACTACCATGTGCCAGATGAGCCACGAGAACCGGATTTTCCGAAGGTCCGTGGAATTTCCTGATGAAATGGAAAGGAAAGATGCGGCACTGGCGGGCAAGCCGCCAGTGGCACCCGGCGTTGAACGCGGGGGAAGAAATTGTGAAGAACCCAATCGATTTCACGCTCAGCATAATCTATCTCGTAACACTCATGCTCGCTGGCTGCACGCGACCTATCGGATCTATTCCAAGTGGTCCACCAGATTGGCGACGGGGATATTCAGACGGTTGCGTCTCAGGATACAATGCTGCGGGTCGTCCCTACTATAGATGGGTTCGTGACTGGAATCTTTGGGAATATGACAAAGAATATACGGCAGGCTGGCACGAGGGCTATAGAGATTGCGTAAATGAATATAAATCATACCGAAAGACATGATCCCCGCCAAGTGCGCCGATCTCGCAGCGGTTGGGGTCAGGTCTTGAATCGTGAATTTGACTCCAGAACGCGGTGGAACTGCTCGTTTAAGGTTCACCGCCTCACCCGAAAATTTTGCAGGGCCGAGGGTTGACTTTCGCTATAGTTTCGTTTATATTTGTCTTGAGCATCTTGGTTGACCGGGGGATGGGCGGAAAGATTAAAAATGAAGAAACGAAGCCAAAACGTCCTTAAAAATCAATGGGTTAAGTTTTGGCTTTTGGCTTTCGGCGGGTCCAACTGGCATTTGCCCTGCCCGTTCTGGCTTTTCCATGGGTGGCCAAGAGGGGCATGGGTGGACAAGAGGTCGCCGACCCCAAGAGGTCACCGACCCCGAGAGGTCACCGACCCCAAGCCGCCCGTGGGGCGCCCCTGCGCCCCGGATTCGCGCGCCGGTCGGCGGTTCCGCGAGGGAAAGAGGGGCGAGTTTACACGCGAGGGCAGGGAACACTAAAAAAAGTACGAAACAAAGCCAAAGAGGGAACCCAACGAATATCAATTGGTTAACCGGTTTCGTCCGCACACGGGAAGGGGGTGCCCGTTGCAAGGCGGGGCGTGGGTCGATGACCCTGTCCCCCCCCGCAGGCAGTTTCTCCGAGAATGAGCGTCAGCTCTTCTTCGGTGAGCGGGGAATTTCAAGATGACCTTGTGCGACATCGCAGGTTTTCAGATTCGTTGAAATGTCTTAGCATATTCTTCCTTCGTAAAACTCCGCGAACGGATTTGGCCAACGCCTTTGTGAACGGAGACCCTCATGCAGTTCTACTTCTTCCACCTGATGCCCTATCCGTACATGCCCGAGGACTATGTGAAGACTTACGGGACCTCCTGGGCCACCATCCCCAATTCCCTGTACGACCCCGAAGTGGGCCACACACTCTACAACGATTACCTGGACGTGTTCGAGCTGGCCGACCGGTTGGGCTATGACGGCATTTGCGTCAACGAGCACCATCAGACGTGCTACGGCACCATGCCCTCTCCCAACATCATGGCTGCGGCCCTGGCGAGGCGGACCTCCCGCGCGAAGATCGCCATCCTGGGCAACGCCATCTGCCTTCGGAATCACCCCCTCCGGGTGGCGGAGGAAGTGGCGATGCTCGACGTGATCACCAAGGGACGCATCATCTCGGGGTTCGTGCGGGGCGTCGGCGACGAGTACATCTCTTTCAGCATGGACCCCACCACGTCGCGGGATAGGTTCTACGAGGCCCACGACCTCATCCTGCGCGCCTGGACGGAAACGGGGCCGTTCGCCTTCGAGGGCAGGCACTATCACTTCCGATACGTGAACACCTGGCCGCGTCCCTACCAAGAGCCCCATCCCCCCGTCTGGCTGCCCTCCCAGGGGAGCGTGGAGACCATCACCTTCGCGGCGGAGCGGCGGTATCCGTACATGCAGGTGTTCAGTCCCTTCTCGACGGTGAAGCGCATCCTTGAGGAGTATAAGGTTCAGGCCCAGAATTTCGCCTACGAGGCCCCGCCCGAGCAGTTGGGATGGGCGGTTCCCATTTACGTCGCCGACACCGATGAGAAGGCCTGGGAGGAGGCGACGCCTCACATCGATTTCCTTTTCAACAAGCTCCTCAAACGTCCTCTCCTACAGTTTTTCCCGCCCGGCTACCTCACCGAGAAGTCCATGGCCCGCGTCATGGGGGACAAGAAGGTGGGCGATGTGCACTATGACCCGCGAGACCTTGACGAGAGGGGCATGATCATCGTTGGGAGCGCGTCGACCGTCCGAGACCGGCTCCGCGAGTGTCAGAAGGAAACGGGTCTCGGCCTCTTGATCGTCCTGCTTCACTTTGGAAGTTTGCCGCAGGACCTCACGGTGAAGAACCTCGAGCTCTTCGCCAAAGAAGTGATGCCCCACTTTAGGACAGAGGTCTCGGCGTGCGTCAGTTGAGGAAAAGTGTATGGTTGGAGAAAGTTTCCCCGGAAGAAAAATCCTTCGAAAAGGTGTCTCCTCCAGGGCGAATTTATTAGTCCCTGCATTTGAAATGGCCTACCGACGGCAACGGGCCGGTACAGAGACCGGCCCCTACGTGGGCGGGGCAGATCGGGTGTAGGGGCGGCGCGGAGCCTGCACTGAGCGAAGCCGAAGTGTACCCGCCCGAAAGAAAGATCCGGTTGGGAAATCCTCGGAATTCCTCTGGACTTTCGGCCGTTCCACTCCCCTTCCGGACGTGCTGCGTTGAGGGCGTTCTTTATGCAGGCTTCAATAGTGAGCGCCGAGGCGGCTAACCGACATTATGACTTTGATTCTCTAATCGACTCGGCCGCGGCGCAGACGGCTTTGACGATGGGAGCGTAGCCGGTGCAGCGGCAAAGGTTTCCGGCTACGGCCTCGCGGGCCTCTTCGGGGGTGGGATCGGGGTTCAGGGAGAGAAACTCGTAGGCCGCCATCAAGACTCCCGGCGTGCAAAAACCGCACTGAAGGGCGTGGTGCTCGCGAAAGGCAACCTGGAGGGGGTGAAGGTTCTCGCCGTCGGAAAGCCCCTCTACCGTCAGGATCTCACGGCCGTTGGCGGTCACCGCGAAAGTCAGACAGGACCGGACGCCCCATCCATCCATCAGCACCGTACATGCCCCGCAGACGCCGTGCTCACAACCGATGTGCGTCCCCGTGAGTCCCGCGTCTTCCCGGATGAAGTCCGCCAGGAGTTTTCGGGGCTCGACGTCCGCGCTGTAGGACTTCCCGTTAATTCGAAGGGTGACCGTTTTGAGTTCAGCCATCGCGGGCGGTCTCCTGCATCCAGCGATGATAAGTTTCTGGGGATCGGGGACGCCGGCCTTACGCGCTGAGCGCTTTCGTCAGCGCCCGCCGGGTCAAGACGCGCACGAGTTCCCGGCGGTATTCGACCGTGGCGTGGACGTCCTCGTCCGGGTCCGCCTCCTCGGCGGCCCGCTCACTCACGGCCCTGAGCAGCTTCTCATTGGGCTTTTCCCCCTCGAGCATCTCCTCCGCCTCGGGCGCCCGCAGAGGGGTGGGGCCGGCCCCGCACATGCAAATGCTCGCGTCTTCGATCCTCCCCGAAGGGTCCAGGTGAACATTCGCGCCCACGCCGCAGATGGCGAAGTCCCCATGCCGGCGGGCCACCTCCTCGAAGGCGAAGAGGATCCCCGGCGGCTGAACGGGAACGCGGACCTCCGTGATCATCTCCGTCGGGTCCAGCGCGGTGGTGAGATACGTGACGAAGAAATCCTCCGCCCTTTCCGTCCGCTCGCCGCCTGAACCGCGGATGACAAAGATGGCGTCCAGGCCCTTCAGGGCCGCGATCACCTCTCCCGCCGGGTCAGCCTGAGCGCTGGCCCCGCCGATCGTGCTGCGGTTTCGGATCTGCAAGTGGCCCACCAGGGAGGAGGCCCTCACCAAGAAAGGGCACTTTTCCCGGACCAGGGGAGAGGTCTCAACCGTTCGGTCCCGGGTGAGCGCGCCGATCCTCAGGGACCCATCTTCCTCCTGGATGTAGTCCAGCGCTTCGATCCGATTGATGTCGATGATGACCTTCGGACGGGCGAGCCGAAAGTTCATCAGAGGGATCAGGCTTTGGCCTCCCGCCAGGAGCTTGGCATCCTCTCCGTACCGGGCCAGAAGGGCGACGGCTTCGTCCGTCGTTGCCGGATCGAAATAGACGAAATTAACCGGCTTCATGGTTTTCCAATGGACGCAAATCAGCCTCGCTGGGCAAGTTGCTTTTCCAGGGCCTTGAAGAACTGACCCATCAAGAGCTTCGCGACGCCCCCGAGCATCCGCTGTCCGACGCCTGCGATGACGCCCCCTACTTGGACTTCCCCATCGACGTGCATGACGGTGTTCTCGCCGTCGGATTCAAGCCTCACGTCGGTCGTCCCCTTGAGGAACCCCGGCGCCCCGCTCCCCTCGACGATGAGCCGGTAGCCGCTGGGCGGGTTCAGGTCCTCCATCTTCACCGACCCGGAGAACTCGCCTTTCACCGGCGCCACGCCGACGTTCAGTTTGGCCTCAAAGACGCTGGGTGCGGTCTCCGTCAGGCGCTGGCAGCCCGGGATGGTCGCCGCCAAAGCGTCGGTGTCCATCAGCAGGTCCCACAGGGCCTGTTTGTCCACCTCGAATTTGTGGATTCCCCGGACGTTCAATGGCGGCCTCCTATGAGAGAGTCGCTTTTGTTTTCTGCGGGGGGCGCTTTTTGAAAGGCGCCCCCCCACACCCCCCCGCAAAACTTTCGTTTCGCGATAGAGTGCGGCCCTGAAGGGCCGCACTC
>JBHIBA010000322.1:0-5305 GCA_046758845.1 Nitrospinota bacterium | reverse complement strand
GCCTACTTCACCTCAAGAACTTTTGAAATGAATTTCCGGGACGGCACACTAGTGTAATGTATAAAGAGAAACGGTCATTCCGATTAGTCCCCAATTGGCCGAGCCCAGAAGGCCCGCAACGGCGCCGATCTTCAGTCCACACTGCACGGCGCAAGAAATGGGCTCTACGCGGGTCTATAAGACAAACGTAGGTCTCACTGCGAAAGGTATCGCGTTGAAACCATCCAGAGCGGTGAAGTAGCCCCATGAAGTATTTCCTGATCATGGTAGAGTTGGAGGCGTCCAACACCTTCCGCGTCGAGGCGGAAAGCCAAGAGCGGGCAGAAAAGATCGCTCTGGAGGCCGCACGACGGGAGTCCGAGAAGCTAAAATTGCTCGGATGGGATCTCACAATCCAGATCACCGGGAGTGAACCAGAAGAGATCCAATGACCCGGCGATGAACAGGCATCCTTGAGTGAATGGAAGAAGGATGCAGCCACGCTGGGTCATGGTCACCCTGGGGCGGAGACGCCCTCGCCCCGTCCCCGCATAACTGCTTCTCTTCCCACCGTTTCAACCCCGTCCACTCTGCGGTATATTGAACGTCGCAACCCCAGAGCTATCTTCTCATGAGCGGAAGGGCCGTTTCCGCCCTATGGCTTTCGCGACTTTCCTCAGCGCCGACGCCCGGCTGAATTCGGCGACCCTGTCTCGGGGCAACCGGAGGCCTTCGGATTGACGAACTCTCTGACCACCCAGCAGGCAAGGCGCCTCCGGCGAACGGTGGAGCTTTGCGGCCGGGCCCATCCTTACTACCGCCAGAAGTTCTCTGAATGGGGCTTGGAGCCGGGGGACATCCGGAGTCCGGAGGACCTGGCCTCGCTCCCCCTCACCCACAAGGCCGACTACATGGCCGACCCCGAGGCCTTCCGGATCCGCCCTGAGGATCTCCCTTCCGACGTCTCGACCGAAGAGGTCGTCCTGTGGGACGTCGCGTACACCACCGGGACCAGCAGCGGGAGGCCCACCCCTTTTTACAACACGACCCACGACATCTACGGGGTGCTGGACCAGGCGCGGCGCTGCAACGAGGTCGAGGGAATCGGACCGGAAGACCGCATCGCCAACCTCTACCCCTTGGCCGGGTTTCCCACCGGCGCCTTCCTCAGTGTGTTCCGCTCCGGGATGATCTGTGGCGTCCCCGTCATTTACGGTTTGACCGGCTCGGCCCACTCGGAATTCCGCGTTCGCAACTCCCTCGAAGAGGCCCTGGCGCTCGTCGAGCGGTTCCGTCCCACAACCCTCTGGGGGGTGCCCAGCTTCATCCGGCGATTCCTTCTGGAGGCCCACGGCAGGGGCGCCGGCCTCTCGGCCGTCCGGTTGATCATCACCTCCGGGGAACCCGTCTCAACGCCGCTCCGCACGGAGTTCAAACAGCGGCTTCGGGCCATGGGCGCGAAGAGCCCCAAGGTCCTGGCCCGCTTTGCCTTCACCGAGATGCAGGGGGGACTCGTCCAATGCGCGGAGGAGGCCGCCCCCCAGAACGTCGTCCCGGACCTGTATTATCTCGAGGTGGCCGATCCTGAGACTGGACGCCGGCTTGCCGACGGAGAGAGCGGCCTTCTGGCCGTCACCCACCTCCACCGGCGCGGGACGGTCCTCCTGCGGTATGCCGGAGGGGACATCGTCACCCTCTGCCGACGCCCCTGCCCCCACTGCGCACACGAGGGAGAGCGCGTGGTGACATCCCCCCGCCGGGTGAGCGGGCTCGTTAAGTGCAGGGGGATGCTGGTCAATCCGGATGTGATCGTGGAGACCCTCTCCGGCTTGGAGGGGGTGGGAGAATTCCAGGTGGTGTTCGCATGCGAAGATCGGCCCGGCGCGATGGACGAGCTGATCGTCCGGGTGGAGCGCGGGGCGTCGCCTTCTTCCGGGCGCAGTCCGGACGGCGAGGAGGGCGCCGCGGAGACGCTTCGGGAGGGGATCGTTCGCCGCGTCCGGGAGGCGGTCTCGATCCGTCCCGAGGTGGAGTTCGTCCCCCCCGGGGAGCTTTACGACCCGGAGCGCTCCATCAAGGCCCGTCGGGTGGTCGACCTTCGACCGCCGGCGAAGGACTGAAACGGAGAGGTCTCGTGGACAAGAAGGCAGAAGGGAAAGTCTTCCCCCCGTATGAGTTTCTGGTGGAGCGGGGGAAGGTCCGGGAATTCGCCGACGCCCTGGAGGACCCGAACCCCATTTACCGGGACCCGGAATACGCCGCGTCCACTCCCTTCGGAGGCATCCTGGCCCCGCCCACCTTTTTGCGGACGTTCCTGTACGAAACCCGGGATGCGGTGAATGCGCTCGACGTGAAGGACTGGAGCTACCTCGTCCACGGCGAGCAGGAGTTTGAATACCTGGCCCCTTTGCTGGCCGGCGACGTCCTGACGGGGCAGGACCGGATCCTCAAGATCTTCCAGAAACAGAGCCGAAGGGGCGGAACGCTCACCTTCGCCGTCATCGAAAGTATCTTCCACAACCAGAGGGGCGAGAAGGTCCAAGTGGCGCGCCGGACCCTCATCGTGACAAGCCAGCGGATCGAAGAGCCCGCCGGCGGGACCGGCGCGGAGAGCCCGTGAGGAGCCCATGGCCAAACCACTGTACTTCGAGGAGGTCAAGGTCGGCGACGCCACGGAGCCGCTGGTGATGGGCCCCCTCACGCGAACGCAGATCGTCAAGTACGCGGGCGCGTCGAGAGACTTCAACCCTAACCATCACGACGAGGTCTACGCCCGGGCCCACGGGAACAAGTCGGTCTTCGCCATGGGGATGCTTCCCGGCGGCTACTGTGCGCGCTTGCTGACGGAGTGGTTCGGGGACGGGGCGCTCAGGCGGCTCCGTCTGCGGTTCATCTCCCGGGCGTGGCCGGGCGACGTGCTCACGTGCGCCGCCCGCATCACCCGGAAGTATGAGGACGGCGCGGACGCCCGGGTGGAGTGCGAGTTCTCAGCGACCAACCAGCAGGGGGAAACGATGATCCAGGGCGACGCGACCGCGTCCCTTCCCCGAAGAGGGACCTAGAACGGTGGAACCCTTCCGGTCCCTTCTCTTCGTCCCGGGCCATAAGGACCGCATGTTGCAAAAGGCCCCGAGCGCGGGAGCGGACGGTCTGATCCTGGACCTGGAGGATTCCGTCCCCCCCGCCGAAAAGGCGGCCGCGAGACAGCGAGTGGAAGAAATGCTGCGGAGCCCGGAGGGTCCAGCCCGATGGGTTCGGGTCAACGGCTTCGAATCGGAGGGCGGAGAGAAATGGCTCCGGGCGGACCTGGAGGCCGTGGTGCAGCCGGGGCTCTCGGGGGTCGTCCTTCCCAAGGCAGAGTCCGCGGAACAGGTCCAGGCGCTCGACTCCGAGCTCAGGCGCCTGGAGGCCCGGACGGAAATTGTGTCCGGGAAGGTGGAGATTCTGCCTTTCATCGAGTCGGCCCGCGCGGTGCTGTTCGCCTATGCCATCCTGACGGCCTCGGTGCGGGTGGCATCGGTCTGCTTCGGCAGCGCGGAAGACGGAGACCTGGTGACCGACCTCGGCTGCCGGTGGTCGCCCGAAGGTACGGAGCTGCTCTACGCCCGCTCCAAGGTCCTTCTGGAAGCCCGGGCGGCGGGGATCGAACACCCCCTGGACGGCGTGTTTCTGGGCCTGGATGACGAGGAGGGGCTGGTGCGTGACGCCGAAAACGCCCGGAACCTGGGCTATCGGGGGAAGACGGTCATCCATCCCCGTCAGGTTCTTCCCGTGAACCGGGTCTTCTCTCCAACGGAGCAGGAGGCGGCCTATTACCAGGACATGATCGGGGCCTTTGAGGCGGCCGAGTCTTCGGGCTCCGGGGCCATCGCATTTCGGGGCAAGATGATCGACCGGGCCATGGTCAATAGGGCTCGCGCCGTCGTCGCGCAGGCGAAGTCCTGGGGGCCGGGTCAATCCTGACCGAGCGCAAGGCCGTTTCTCCCCCGCGGTCTTCTGCGAGGCGATCTTGATCTCCGACAATCAATTCAGAAGGAGAAAAATATGCCTCAGGAAACCACACCGATCGAGCTAGACGCAGCCAGGAGCGCCCTGATGGTAGTGGACATGCAGAACGACTATTGCTCGCCGGGCGGAGATTTCGATAAGCGGGGGATTCCCCTCGAGCCCGCCCGAAAGGCCCTCCCGAATATCCTACGAACCCTCGATGCCGCCCGCACCGGGGAACTCTTCGTTGTCTACACCGCGATGGTCTATGACGAATTCACATTCGAGGACCGCCATCACCGCATCGTCCCGGAAAGGATGCGAGCCCGGAACCTCTGCCGCCGGGGAAGCTGGGGGGCGGCCATCATCGACGAGCTGTCTCCCCGGCCGGGGGAGCCGGTCATTGAGAAGTGCAGATACAGCGGCTTCTACAACACCAACCTGGAAATCCTGCTGCGAAACCGGGGGATCACGACGCTGATCCTCGCGGGGGTCGTGACGAACGTGTGCGTGGAATCCACCGCGCGAGACGCCTTCCAGCGGGACTTCGACGTGATCGTCGTGAGCGACGCCACTGCGAGCTACTCCCCGCAGCTCCACGAGGCCGCCCTGTTGAACGTCAGATATCACTGCGGCGCCGCCCTTTCCACAGAGGAAGTCCTGCGCCTCATGGCCGTCGGGGCCAAGGTCCCGCAGCGGGCGACCTGAACCCGACTCCCGCAATGCGGCCCTGTCCGCCTTGCGGCGGACCTTCGTTCACCTGGCGGCGACGGCCTCGATCTCGATGAGGAATTCCTCCTTGTAGAGGCCGGCGACGAAGACCAGGGTGCTGATGGGATACTCCCCTTTTGGATAGTACTCCTTGAAGAGCTCCTCACGCAGCGCGCTGAACGGATCCCGGTCTTGCCGCCGCGTCAGATAAATGGTGAACTTGGCGACGTTCGACCAATCCATCCCCGATTCCCTCAGGACGGCTTCGAGGTTGGCATAAACGCAGCGCGTCTGGGCCTCGATGTCCCCGATCCCCACGGTCTTTCCGTCCTGATCGATGGGGACCTGCCCCGCGATGAAGAATGTCTCCTTGGCGTCCGTCAGGATGCCGTGCGAGTAAGGGGTGACAGGAGCGCCGATGGTGGCCGGGGTCACAACCGTCCTGGACATGCGTGTCTCCTTTCAGCGAATTCCGGGTAAATGAAAGTTCAACGTGAGCCGAATCACTTTATGATACCAACGAGAGAGCCGCATCGTTGAAGAGTTCGGGGATGAAGACGCCCCTGGCCACGAATGGAAGGAGCCCTTTTATGCCCGTCCGGTTCGGAATCCGCCTTCCCCCTTGTGA
>JBHIBA010000321.1:0-5306 GCA_046758845.1 Nitrospinota bacterium | reverse complement strand
GCCCGCTCTTTGTTCTCGCCCTGGAACCCTTCCAGCATCCCGGCGACCTCGACTGCCCGCTCTTTGTTCTCCGCCTGGCACTCCCGGACGCGCTCCTCCTCCCCCTCGACTCGCGCCACGTGAGAAGTCGCGATCTCTTCGCCAAGACTTCTCAAGTCATCGGCCCTTGACATTTATCTCCTCCTCCTTCTCCGTTTGTGTTTGGGTGACCGGGCTTGGAAACCGCCAGGCCCCCCTGGGTGGTGCCCCGATGACGCCATCGGGACGAAATCGGGTCCCCCTCACATCAGGTCGCCCAAGGGGCCCAGGTCGATGTTCAGCTCTTCCTCCTCCAGCTCGAATTGGGCCTTCAACTCCTCCATCTTGCTTTCCAGACGCATGAACGTCCGCCCCATCCGCTCGATCTCCTCTTCGTTGAGCCTCCCCCCCTCCATCCGGCGCATGGCCTGCCTCTCCAGGAGGTTTCGAAGCAGCTCGATGAGGGTCAGGACCAGCTTGGCGAGACCCTGCTCCACCTTCTCAGGGTCGGCGTTAATCCGGCCCGGGATGCCCCCAGCCGTCTTCTCCAGCTCCTTCTCGAAGGCGGGGAGGTCGTCGCCTTCGACGACCATCGTCCTCTCCTGGACCATCGCCGCCTCTACCATCGCCCGCGTCCCGCCAATCGCCCGTAGAGGCTTATGGCCTGCCACACCTTCCCCTCCTTCTCCAGGGTTCGGGCAAGGTCCAGCGCCTCGGCTGTGGCCCATTGCGCCTCCTCGGATTCCGGGTACCTGTCCAGGAGCTTCCAGTACACCCCCATGGCCTGATAGTTCGACCCCTCCTTGAGCCACCTCTCGCTCATGCGCCAGAGGGCTTCTCGCTCCACAGCCTCTAGGTCCTGGAATTCATTCATGGTTCTTCTCCTCGCGGCTCCTCGATCCCGACAAAGCTGTAAGGCGGCCACGGCCCGCTGAACAGGAATTTCAGCCTCGGCTGGGCCTCCTTGACCCTCCCCAGCTGGGTTCTGAAGCCCTCCAGCCGATCACGGCGCACCAGGTAGGCGGCGCTCATGAGGAGGTTTTCGGTGCGTAGGACCTTCACCTCGGCCTCCGAGGCCCATGGCTGCAAGGAGGTGTTCACCTCTCCGGCGACGTCCGCGGCCTTCTCCTTCAGCCCTCTTTCAAGAAGATGTTCCTGAAATCTCCGCCACAGGTAGGACTTCGCCGGGGAGCCGCCGTTGAGATTTTCGCTGCATCTTTCGGTCCCCGGACGCAGAGCCCGCAACTCCTCTTTGATCGCCTCGGCCTCCCACAGGACCTTCACCCCCACCTCCACCTTCCCGGCCAACCGGTCCAGGGACACTCGGAAGCGGGGATAGAGCCTTGCCAAGATCTCGGGGAGGGCCTCGCGGGCAGGGAACACCGTCCCGAATCGCATAGGGAGGACGGCCGAGTGGGCCCAGGCCAACTCGACCACCGCCTCATGGGCCAGGACGTCCCCTTCCGCAAAGGCGGGCTTCGCGTCCATCTCGCTCCACAGGAGCCGGACATCTCGGTGAGAGACCTGCATTACTTCCTTCCCCTGAAGCCCCTTCCTTCCGATCGTCGGGCCCGTCGGGCCATCCGCGACGCAATAGACGTAAAATCCGGCCGCCGTCATGGGAGACTCTCCACCGGTTCTCTCTCCCGGATTCCCCAGCGGAGTCGGTCCGCAGTCTCCACCGAGGCCAGGAGCACCCTCAGTCCAACGAAGATCAGGTCCACGTCGGCCACCGAGATGGTGATGTCTCCGTTGATCATCACGCCCTTGTTCAGGAGCCGGTCGAGGGCCTCCAGGAGGGTGACCCGGCCCGAAGTGGAAAGCGCCTCGGTCATGCCCTGCGTTCCTGTAGGGAGGGGCTGGACAGTCGGGGGCTGAAGTGATAGGGCGGCCAGGGGCCGCTAGAGTGAAACGAGCAGCCTTCATCCCCGTAGCGGGCCGATAGCCCTTCCAGGGCGTGCCGAAACTCCCCAAGCCGATCGTTGGCGACGAGAAAGGCGGCATTCAGGACCATCTCCTCCCCCCCGTCGGTGCTCTTCCGGAGATTGGGGGTGTTCAACACCACTTCCTCGGCGACGCTTCGCAGGCGGCCGACAAACTCCGCCTCCCATTGCCTCACCCTGCGGTCCATCTCCTCCGCCAGGACGAGCTCCTTCTTCTTCCTCAGGAAGTAGGCCTGGCCGGGGGGCTTGGCCTCCATCTCTCGATTCATCGGGCGCAGCCTCTCGCTTCCCCTTTCGAGGGCCGCTCTCAAGCCCTCCTTTGCGACAAAGACACGGACGTTCCATTCCTGTTTTCCCGTCAGGTCTTGGAGGCTCTCCGAAAGCTCTCCTTCATGCTCGCCGAGGAAGTTGAGAACGCCGGTTTCGTCCAGGTATAACGTCCCGAAGCGGATGGGCACCACGGGTCGATGCCTCATGATTTCCTCAACGACTTCTTCGTGGCGCCTCACCCTGGGCTCGACCCACGCCAGGTCTTGAAGCATGGCTTTCACGCGCTCCGGGGCGAAGTCCTTCAGGGGGGCGCGGCTGACGGCCATGCCGAGCCGCCGGTGAGCAACCACGTAAACCGGACTCCTGTCCATTCCGACCATCCCGGGATACAGGTCTTCAGGGTCCAGGAGGACGCAATAGGCGTAAAGGCCCAGCCCGTTTCTTTCCCCGTCCGCCTTGTGAGCGCCCGTCATCGGCTCACCTCTCGAAAAGGAAGTCCTCACTATCCCACGAGGCTCTCTTCAGCCTTGGCCGGTCTTTCCTTCAGCCTGTCGTATGAGGTCACCTCTAATTGCCCGTCCAGCTTCATCACATAAAAGTTCTGATCATAGACGGTCTTCGAGATGCCCAGGGACTTGATAAACTCATTTACCTCGATGATCTCGGCCTCGACCTCCCACCCCTTATCGGTCTTCTCCACCTTGATGACCTTTCCCTCTTTCTTCAGGACATTCTTCAAAAAGCTGCTGACCGCGTTGCGTGCTTGCTCGATGGGCATTCCGTTTTCTGCGATGGACATTCCGATTTCTCCCTCAAGTTCTTGTTTGGTTGACCGCTGATTTTCCCCTTCGCCCGGCCATTGCCCCCCTAAGCCCCGGGCTGCGCTTACCCGTCGTCCCGGTTCTCATTCACATGTGCCTTCCGTGGAGCAACGCAAACAGGGCGAGGACCACGAACAGGGCCATGGCGCCAAGCAGCGGGAGAATTTCCATCAACGCTCCCCTGCGCGGCTCAGCATCTTTTCCTCAACGGGACACGTCCGGCGATTGGCCGCCTCTCAGCCCTCGACACCGGCTTCCTCCTGGGCATTCAGTCGGTCGAGAATCTCAGCCTCCCGCTCGGCGTATTCCTCCTCGGTGATCTCATCCAGCTCAAACTGCATCTGGAGGTGGAGGAGTTTTTCTTGGAGGGCCTCCCGGTCGGTCAGCTCGCGGTCGGCCAGCTTTTGGATTTCTTTAAAGATGCCCATAACTCCTTTTGCGGGCAGCCATAAGAGCAGGTCGTCTACGATGAGCATGTTCCGCCTCCAGCCGCCTATGAGACCTTCGCCGCCTTCAATTCATCGAAGTCGATGAAGATCTCAACGAAGTTGAATGGGGCAATGGGGCCGATATACCTGAATTCCATCCGCGCTCCGCGCTTTGCCCCCAGCCTGTTCATTTCCTCGTCAAAGGCCGCCTGATCCTTCTCCGCCACCAGGAAAGCGGCATTCAGAAGCATGCGATCGTGCAAGATGCGGTTCTCGCGGTGATCGACAGAGAGCTTTACCAGGGCCTTCAGGATCTCCCAGCCCTCCCGCTCCCGCTTCGCCTGGAGGGCGGCCTCCACCAGCTCGCCGATTTTGATCCGCTGGTAGTGCGTCTTCTCGGGTGGATGCCCCTCGATCTGCGCCTTGAGGCTCCGGATGGCCGGACTTTCCTCCACGATCTCCCAGAAGATGAGGCCGTCTTTCCAGACGGCCTTGACGCCGAGCTCGGTCTTGTCCGCCACGTATTTCAACGTGGATTTGAATTCGTCGTACCGCACCTTCAAGATCTCGGGAACCTGCTCTTCGGAATCGGCGATGGTTCCATACCGGACGGGGAGGACCGCGTGTCTCTCATTCACTTTTTCGATGACTCTCTGGTGGGCCAGCGAATTCTCGCGACTCACCGGATACTTGACGAAGGGACAATCGCTCACCACCGCGGCCAGGTCTCGGTAGTGAAGGGTATGGACCTCGTCCCCCCTTTCCCCCATCCCCATGGGGCCGAAGGATTCCTTTCGCTTCGTCCCGATGATGCAGTAGACCCATTTCCCGTACTTAGGCGCCTTAGACATGAGGTTGGCCCTCTGCGCAGAGCTCCTGATCCTCGCCCCATCCGTCGGGCGCGGCGAAAGAGAAGGACCCCTCCACGGCCTCCCGCCGGAAGGAATACCGATAGTTCCGGCAATAGGCCACAAGGGTCTCGTAAGCCGAGACGATCTCTTTGAACCTTTCCGCGGATTGTTGGAGGTGCGGATTCTTGTCGGGGTGATGGCGGACCGCCAGGTTCCGGTAGGCGCTCTTGATCTCATCGAGAGAGGCCTGCTCGCCCAGGCCCAGCCTCTTGCGAGCGCCGTCGATCAATTCAAACGAGCCGAGGGAGAACTCGATGTCGCAAAAGCTGTAAGGGGGAAGGGGACCGATGCACTTGAGGCGCAACTGTCCCGCATACCGTTCACCCAACTCATCCAAGCGCGCGTCAAAATGGGGCCTTTTGTCCCCTTCGACCAGGAAAGCCAGGTTGGCGATCATCGTGTCGTCCGTCAGCCTCCCCAAGGCCCAGTGCGTGGAGCAGGCGCGAAGGGCCCGATGCACCTCGCTCAGATAGACCTGCCGGCGCTTGTGCAGGGTGGCGTACACCACTTGGCCCACGGCGATCTGGAGACTTTGGGCCTGCTCGGGGGGCGCTGTGGAAAGCTCGGCCCGGAGCCTTTGGACCTGTTCATCCTTCGCCCCGATCTCCCGGATAAGGGAACCCTCATCCCAGTGGACGTGAATGGCGAATTCGGCCTTCCCCCGGACCCGCTCCAGCGCCGTCCGAAACTGAAGGTGGGCCCGCTCGAGCCACCGCTTGACCTCGTCTTCGCTCTCCGCGATGACGCCGAACCTCACCGGGACGGAGGCCCTCTGTTCCATGGCCAGTTCGTTGACCCTGTGGTGGTCGCCGATCTCCCGCTTCAGCTCTCCTTCGTCCATGCCGTCCAGGTCCCGAAGCGGACGGTCCTTCACCACCGCTCCGATCTCCCCGCACCGAACGACCTGCGCCTCTC
>JBHIBA010000320.1:0-5308 GCA_046758845.1 Nitrospinota bacterium | reverse complement strand
CGAATCTCCGAGCGGATCTGGGCCGCCGCGGGCATGTGCGGGGTGGTCGCAGTGATCCCGAACACCCGAGCCGGCGAAACGGCGGCGTGGTCCCGGATCGCGTCCGCATAATTTGCGACGCCGGAAAGGTCCACGACCTCCACCGGATATCCCGCCTGCTCCAACACTGCTGCCACCCTCATGATCCCCAGACTCATGAACACCCGCTCGTCCAAAAGGAAGGTCGAAGGAGGTATCACGAGGCAGACGGGCTGGACGGATCCTCTGAAACGGTTCATCGGGCTCTCCCCCAACACAGAAGGACAAGGTCGCACGTCAAGCGACCCCGTTCTCGAACTTCCGACGATCCTTTCTCGACTTCAAGATCGGTGAAACCTTCCAGTCCGCGCCCGAGAATGTCTCAACGTGGGCGGCCTGTCACTCGTCGCAACGACCGAAAGCGCGAGCCGGCGTTCCTGCGCCCGGCATCTTCCCGCCACTGACCCTCCCCGTCGCCTCCGCCCCGGCTGGCCGGCGGCTTGCTCGGGGTCCTCCCGAGGAACAAACGTCGGTACATGCCCGACTCAAACAGCGACTCCGGGTCGTACTTCTGCTTGATGACCTCGAACTCTCTCCAGCGGGGAAACATCTGCCGGAAATGATCGGGCGTCAGCTTGTCGTCCTTGGCCAGGTGAATCCTCCCGCCCGACCGCAGGACGATTTCCGTCATCCGGTAGAACAGCTCGTCAAAACGGGCCCGCAGCCCATCTACCGCGGGGACATCGATGCCCAACGAGTAACCATCCAGGGAATAGCTCAGCAGGAAATCGTCTCGCCTGTGGCTCTTGATCCCGGCCAAGAAGGAAGGGGCGCCATAACCCTGGGTCAGCTCGATAAGCTCACGAAACGCCTCGGGGGCCGCTCCAAACGGGATCAACGGAAAGAGCTCAACGTAGCCGTGAGGTTTGTATAGCTGTCGCCAGTCCGGGATTGAGTCCAGCAGGAAGTTGAATTTGAAAAAGTTCTGGACGCAGGGCTGTTGGCGGGACGCGAGTCGGTCGGCGTGGAACTTCGTCGTGTTCACGAGGCGCATGAACCCGTTTCCGAAAAAGGGCCTGAGGAAGGGCCAGAGCCAGGTGCGCGGGAACAGACCCAGGAGGGAGGGGGACGTCACAGCCAAGTCCTCGCCCCGGCGCGCCCTCCCTTTCGGCCGCTCCACGAACCGGGCCGCGTGGAGTGTCCCCCGACCCAGGCTCCGCCCGGTCGCAAAACAATCCACCCACCCGACGTGGTACTCCGTGGACACTCGCAACGCATCCATCACCCGGAACAGGGTTTCCAGGTTCGGCACTGTCCACTTGCGTACCTCCAGGAAAGGGGACGGAACGCACTTGCACTGGAGGACGATCTCCAGAAATACGCCCAGCAGGCCTAAGCCGCCGATGGCGGCAAGAAACAGCTCGGAGTTCTCCTCGCGGGTGCAGCGGTACACCTCGCCGTTGCCCGTCAGAAGGGTAAAGGCGACGACCGAATCGCCGAGGTTCCCTTCATTCCAGGCGTTCTTTCCATGCACGTTGTTGGCGAGCGCGCCGCCCAGCGTAGGATGCCGGGTTCCGGGGACGGCCGAAATCACCCAGTTGTCCTTCAAACAACACGCCAGGGCCTGGCCGTAGGTGACACCGGGCTCGACCGTCATCTGGCCGTTTTCCGGGTTCCAATCGAGGATGCGGTTCATCCGGCCAAGGTCCAGGATGAGCCCACCCTCATTGAGGATCTCGTCCCCGTAGCTATAGCCAGATCCTCGCAACGTCACCGACAAGCCTCGCCGCCGCGCCTCGGTCAAGACGTTGTCGATCTCCTCGCGGCTCGTCACACGGGCCACATGGGCCATGGAATGAGAGGCCAGCGTCCAGCCGGAAACGCGCTCGTAGCTAAACATGGATCAGGCCGAAAAAGTTCCCGCAGAGGACCCGCTCCCCAGCCCGCTCGCCGCCGGGGGGCTGTTCCATCCCTCGGCCGTCCAGGCCAGGCCCCTGGGTGTCGCGGAATCCTATATATTCAGCGCTACGCATGAGGGGTCATGAGCGGAGTGGCGTGCGGGGTGTACGTCGCCGCGAGGATTTAGAAAGGCTGAATGCCCCTCTTTCCAGTCGTCTCAGGAAAATGTGAAAGAGCGAATTGGCGACTGAGAGAAGATTCGTGATACTGAAGGCCTTGGAGGCGCCCCGCTCTCTGTCGCTGTTGGCAATTTGGACCTCAACCACAGAAATTCCTTCCCCCAGAAGCCTGCATAGCAACTCCGCCTGATAGCCGAACCCTGCGGTTTCTGAGAACCACATCCGGACATTTTCCGTCGTATGGAGGACGGGTCCGTTGTAATACTTAAGACGATGTCCGCTCAGGACGTTGACGAGGAAGGTGAACGCCCGACTCAGCGCCCTACGAGGCAACGTCCTTGTTTCGTTGCGGCCAAAATAGGGCACGACAGCGTCCGCCTCTCCCATATGAGACAAGATGGTCTGGATGGATTCGGCAGGCTCCGCAGCGTCCCCATTCACCAGCATGAAGTACTTCCCCCTCCCCCGCTGCGCCGCGATGAAATAGTTCCTGCCCAGACCCCGGCAGAAGGGATTCTGGATCAGCTCGATCTGCGTCTGGGGATAGCGCTCGCTTCTACCCAAAACCTCCGCCGTTGAGCCATCAACCGAGGCGTCATCTACAACCACGATTTCATAGGGGTATCCCTGGCTCTGCATTAACCCCACGATGGTATCGATGGTTCGACCGATGTTGCTCTCTTCATTCAGGCAGGGAACGAAGAAACTCACCAATATGGGACTCGTTTCTCCCACGGACCCCTTATCCTTTTGCGTTCTCGCGACCCGTATCCGGCGGGCCATGGGTGGGGGGGGCCAGCATCCAACCGGACGTGCGCTCTTCGTTATGCCCGAATCAGGCCCAAAAAGTTATCGCCGAGGATCCGCTCTCGATCCCGCTCGTTCACCGGCAGCCGCTCTATCCATCCCTTCACCCGGCCGTAGTCATAGGAGCCGGTTTCTTTCGAAAATCCATAGGGGCTGTCGGTCCCATAAAGGCACTTCTCGGGCCGCACGGTCGCGACGACTCGCCGCGCGAACCTCTCGCTCAGGTGGGGGCTGGAGAGATCCGTGTAGGCGTTCGGGTGGGTGCGAACCAGGGGCCAGAGCGCCCTAAAAAATGGGATTCCGGCGTGGGCAAAAATGACCCGGAGCCGAGGGAAGGTCTCCACCAGCCAACGGTAGGCGCCCTGTGCTCCAAACCCCAAGTGGATCAGCAAGGGAAGGCCCAGTTCCTCTGCCCTTCGGGCGATCCCGGCCAGATCGGTGATGGGGTACTGGTGCCAATAGGGATGGACCTTGACCCCGATCATCCCCCGCGCGCTCCGCCACCTTTCCAGCTCCTCCAGGACGCCGGGGTTCCCCTTGGGGTTGAGGAAGATCCAGCCCCAGAAGCGGTCGGGTCTCTCTTCAATCGCCGCGGCCACGCTCTCGTTGTCCGGCCGCATCGCCTTGACATAGCCCTGACCGCCCGCCGTGAAAAGTCGCCAGACGGGCCGGAGGGTTCCGTTGGCATCGTAGAAAGTGGTGCTGACGGAGGCCGCCACGGGACGGAGCAGCGACGAGTTCATCATCGCCCGCTGCGCCGCCAGCAGCGTTGCTGACTTCTCAGGCTCCACCGTCTCGGTAATCCGCGCCATGAGCGCAGACCGGGCGATCCCCTGCTCGTCCATCTTTCGCACCAGGTCGTCCAGGCCAAGCACCCGGGTGTCCAGATGGGCGTGGCAATCGACGATCATTCCGATTTTTCCTCGGCCGCGGAGGGAAGGCGGGATTCCAGTTCCCCATCGGGCACACGGGATACCTCGGCCACCAGACGAGAGAAAACGGCGTCGGGCAGGATGCGCATCAGTTCCACAATGAGTCGAAGGCTTCGGGGGATGGTCACACTGCTCGCCCGGCGCTCGATGGCGGCGAGGATCCGGCGCACTGCGCGCTCCTCGGTGAGACAGAAGGGGCTGCGCGACCCCGACCCCATCCCCGTATCCGCTGCTCCCAGGTGAATCGTGGTGAAGGTGACTCCGTGTCTGCGGTGTCTCGCCCGCAGGGCCTCAAAGGCGCGGCTGAGGGCCGACTTGCTCGCGCAATAGGCCACCCATCGGGCATCCCCGCGGTAGGCCGCCAAGGAGGAGATGGCCGCGAACTGACCGCGCCCGCGCGCCCGGTAGGTCGAGAGAAAGGCTTCCACCCACACCATGGCGCCCAGCAAGTTGACCCGCGTCACCGCCTCGAAGGTTGCGAGGGAAAAGGGAGTCCCCCCGGCCTCGGGATTGACGCCGGCATTCAGGATGATGACCTCGGGGAAAAAGCCGGCCCGGTCCATCGCCGACTTCGCCCTCCGCACGTCCTCAATCCGGCCGACATCACAGACAGAAAAACGGAAGCCATCGCCCCCTAGCTCTTGCTGAAGCCCGGCCAACAACTCTTCCCGGCGGGCGGCTCCCCAGACCCGATGGCCCCGCCGCACCAGCTCCCGGGCCAATGCCCGCCCAATGCCCGAGGAGGCGCCCGTAACCAAGTAGTCCGCCATCGTTTACCCGGAGGCCTCCTCACCCAGGGGGGGGGCCATTTCCAGGTAGTAGGAAGCGCCCAATGCCCGCCGCAGAAAGCGGATGGCCCCCGCCATCGCCCTGCCCTTCGGGGTCAGGACGTAGCGCCCGGCCCGCTCTTCCAGGTAGCCGTTGACCTGCATGCTCTCCAGCCGACGGATGACCATCTCCTCGAGGCTGTACACGGACTGCATCTGCCCGAGGGTCAGCGTCCCGGACGGCGCCTTGACGAACTCCACCAGGATGCGCAGGGTCACCGGCCGGTCTACGCAATAGAAGCCCTCCACCCAGGTGCAGTAAAGCAGGAGGTGCACCATCAAGCCGTTGACGAGCCCAAGTGCCATCGGCGTGTGGGTAAGCCCCTCGGGCAGCCCGAAGAAGGAAGGGGGTGTGAGTGCATAAACGCCGATAAAAGCGGGAAAGGTCGGCGCGAAGAGCAACGTCATGGCATTGAAAATCCGGACCGGCCGGAGAGTGTGCACCACGACCAGCTGGGCGAGGACCCAGAACAGAACCAGGACCAGACTCAGCACCAGTCCTTTGGCCACCTACCCGCCCTTCTCGGACCCGGTCAGCACCCACTGCAGGAAGCGGGCCAGCGTTCCCACCGC
Organism: Nitrospinota bacterium; assembly: GCA_046758845.1. Taxonomy (GTDB): domain Bacteria; phylum UBA8248; class UBA8248; order JACPRG01; genus JBHIBA01. The sequence continues at coordinate 73 of JBHIBA010000320.1, read as the reverse complement.
CCGCCCCTTGCGCCGCAGACGATAACCGGCGCCCTCGGCTTCGAGGTAGTTCCCCTCAAGCAACTTTGGCAGC
>JBHIBA010000319.1:0-5327 GCA_046758845.1 Nitrospinota bacterium | reverse complement strand
CCAGGGGGGGACGCACAGCGTCGCGTTTCCGCACTGGCGTGCCTGGTTAACCACCTCTCGAAAGGCGTGCGCCAAAGACGCCCGGCTTAAGCGTATGCACCTTCAACCGCAGTTCGGCCGGCACGCAAGTGCCCAAAAAGCGCCCCCTGGGAAATCCGGCCGGTTTTCAAAGCATGTCCCGAGCGAAGTCGAGGGAAGACCCCCCTGGGAACGCGGCCTTTCATCCCCATCTACCAAATCGCGCTTAGACGCGCACGTCAGACCCATCCTTAATCCAAAAACCCTCCAAGACGCGGCTGAGGGCAGGCCGATTGTGCTACACTTGTGATGGTCGGCATTCCGGTTCGAAGCGAATTTCCAAGCGCAAATAGCACCCTAGGCGTGCGTGGCGAACAGCAACCCGTATAAACGTGGGGGCGTCCCGGGTAGAGGGTCCCCTTCAAATCACGAGGAGAAGACGTCATGCGAAAGAAGACTTCTTTTCGTTGGCTGGCTACGTTGGCCGTGACGGTTGCGTTCCTCTTGGCCTACGCCGTTCCCCACGGCTTCGCCCAGTGGGCGCCCCGGAAACCCATCGAGTTCATCATCATGGCCGGAGCGGGAGGGGGCGCCGACCGCATCGCCCGGCTGATGCAGAAGATCGTCACCAAGAACAAGTGGTCGCCTCAACCCCTGGTGCCCATCAACAAGCCCGGGGGGTCGGGGGCGGAGGCCATGATGTACCTGCACTCCAAGCGCGGCAACCCCCACGTCATCATGGTCACCCTCAACAGCTTCTTCACCACCCCCATGCTGAATAAGCTGCCGGTGAGCTACAAGAACCTGACCCCCATCTACCGCCTGGCGATGGACACCTTCGTCTTGTGGGTGAACAGTGAATCTCCCATCCGGACGATCGACGACTACGTGAAGGCGGTCAAGGCGGCCGGCGGAAAGTGGAAAATGGGCGGCACGGGGAAGATGCAGGAGGACTCCCTGGTGACGGCCATGCTGGAGAAGACGTACGGGATCAAGCACACCTACATCCCCTTCAAGGGCGGGGGCAAGGTGGCCCGGGAGCTCATCGGAAAGCACGTGGACTCCACAGTCAACAACCCCTCGGAGCAACTCCAGTGGTTCAAGGCCGGCAGGTCCCGGCCCATCGCCGCCTTCACGCCCAGCCGGATCGAGGTCCTCTCCGATACGCCGACCTTCAAGGAGCTCGGGAAAGGAGGGATGGTGTACTACATGCAGCGGAGCATCACTGCGCCGGCGGGTGTGCCCAAGGCGGCTCGCGACTGGTACGTGAGGCTCTTCGACAAGCTGTGCAACTCCTCGGAATGGAAGGCCTACACCCAGAAACAGGCCCTGGACCGCGCCTGCCTCTCGGGCGCGGACATGGAGAAGTTCTTCGCAGGAGAGCACAAAAAGCATGAGGCGCTGCTGAAGTCCATGGGGGCCTTGAAGTAGATGCGGCGGGCAGAAGTTCTGACAGCGCTGATCTTGATGCTGGTGGCGGGGGGCGTGGCCGCGAAAGCGACCCAGCAGCCCATCGGTTTCGCGCCGGAAGGAGGCCCGGCTGGAGGATTCTTTCCCTTCTGGCTGGCGGTCCTGACGGGACTGCTGGCGGCGGTCATCGCCCTGCGGGCGATGGCGAACCCCGGCCCGAAGGGCGTGCAGTTCATTCAGCAGGGGGGGTGGAAGACCCTTTTGCGGATGGGCCTGCCCACGCTCCTGCTGGTGGCTCTGATCAACGTCATCTCGGTCTACGGGGCCATCATCTTGTTCTTGGCCTACGCGGTGCGTCACGTTGGCGGACACAGCCGGTCTGTCACCCTTGCCGTCTCCCTCGGGGTTCCTGTGGGGGTCTTCATTCTGTTTGAGAAGTTCCTGGTCATTCCCCTGCCCAAGGGATACGCCGAACCGATCTTCTACCTCCTCTACTGACCCTTACCAACCTGCCGCGGCGTCGGGCTCCGCCCGGGAGTCGGGGCCAGAGATGGAAGGGCCACTTGAGGTCCGGTCGAGAAGCGCCTCATGGGGGTCTTTGAGAATCTTGTCTACGGCCTGAACGTCGCCATCACGCCGCTCAACCTGCTCATGGCCGCACTGGGAGTGGTCCTGGGGACGGCCATCGGCGCCCTGCCTGGACTGGGATCGGTGAACGGCGTGGCCATCCTTTTGCCCATCACCTTCGCCGTTCCCCCCACCTCCGGGATCATCTTCCTGGCCGCCATCTACTACGGGGCGATGTACGGAGGGGCCATCAGCTCCATCACGTTGAACATCCCCGGGGCCTCCACGGCTGTGGCCACCACCTTCGACGGCTATCCCATGGCCCGAAAGGGAAAAGCCGCAGACGCCCTGGTGGCCTCCGCCATGGCCTCCTTCGTCGGCGGCACCATTGCCATCGTCCTGTTTACCTTTTTCGCCCCGCCCCTGGCAGAGAGCGCTCTGCACTTCGGACCGCCGGAGGAGTTCTCCCTCATGGTCCTGGCCTACGGGACATTCGTGGGGCTGGGGGGGGGATCCCCCTTGAAGACCCTGGTGATGACGTTGCTGGGCCTCATTTTCAGCACCATCGGTCTGGACATCGTCAGCGGAGAGCCCCGGCTCATCTTCTGGGGGATCCCCGGCTTCTACCACGGGATCAACTTCCTGGTCCTGGCCATCGGCCTCTACGGCGTGGGGGAAATCCTGGCGACGGCGGAGCAGGGGTTCAAAGAGGGCCGGATGATCCACGCTCGAGTGGGTTTTCGCGATATCGGCCGGACCCTGAAGGAGTTGGTGCATCACTTGCGGACCTTCGTCACGGGGTCCCTGCTGGGATTTTTCGTGGGACTGCTGCCCGCGGCCGGGGCCACACCAGCGTCCTTCATGAGCTACGGATTGGCCAAGCGCATGTCACGCCGGAAGGAGCAGTTCGGTCAAGGGACCGTCGAGGGCGTAGTGGCGCCGGAGGCGGCCAACAACGCCGCCAGCACCGGGGCGATGCTCCCCATGATGACCCTGGGGGTGCCGGGCTCCCCGACGACGGCGGTCATGCTGGGCGCGCTTTACGTTTGGGGGCTCCAGCCCGGCCCCCGCCTTTTCGTCGAGAACCGAGAGTTCGTCTGGGGACTCATCGGAAGCCTGTACTCCGCCAACGTGATGGCCGTCGTCCTGAACCTGTTCGCCATCCCCGTCTTCGTGGCCATCTTGCGGATGCCCTTCACCATCTTGGGCCCGCTCGTCCTGGTGGTCTGCGCAGTCGGCGGCTTCGCCCCCACCCATAGCATGTTCGACGTTTGGCTGGTGTTCGTCTTCGGATTCGCGGGCTATGTATTCCGCAAACTCGACTACCCCCTGGCGCCTATGGTCCTGGCACTCGTCCTGGGACGGATCACCGAGGTCTCCCTCCGCCAGAGCTTGCTGATGTCCCACGGCTCACCGGCCATCTTCTTCACCCGTCCCATCTCCGCCGTTCTCATGGGGTGCGCCATCGCCTTCTTCCTCTTTCCGCTCGCTCAATTCTTGCGGAGGCGGCTGTAGGCCGGTCTGCCGAGGCTGCTTCGGCCTGGGGGCAGCCTCCCTTTGCGGGGCGGGCATGGCCCCAAGCGTTATTCATAGATCGAGGTATATCCACTGGGCGTATAGTATGCAGAGCGAGGCTTGGCGCCGAGGGTTTTTCTGGACAGGCCCTCAAAACGAAAGGAAGGTCCGTCATGGCTCTGGAAGAGCGCGTTTCACGGCTGGAAAAGCAAAACCGAAGACTGAGGCTGAGCCTGGGGGCGTTGGCCCTGGTGATCGCCGCCGGCGTCGTTATGGGGGCGACGAAGCAAACCATATTCGGTGAAACGATCAAAGCCCAGGCCTTCCTTGTGACAGATAAGAGCGGGAAACCGCGAGCTGTGTTTGGAACTATCGGAGGCGAGGCTAGTCTTGAGCTCTTCGACGGAAACAGGCGAAGGCGAGTCTCTTTGGCCGTTAGCAAGGACAACATACCCGGCCTCAGGATCTACGACGTAAATGGAACCACGCGAATTGTCCTAAACGTATTACAAGAGAAAGGAGCCGCGATCATACTCGCTGACGGCTTCGGGAAACCGAAATGGTCTGCCGGAGCTGGGAGCTTTCCCTGAATCGCGAAGTGTTAAAAGGACAGGAAACGGTGAGCAACGTAGGAAAGATAAGCGCGTGCAAAGCAAGAGGTTGTCTTATGCATCAGGAAAAGCCAAACAGCCAAATTTCCCCAGCCTGAAGGGGCCTGTCTGAACTTCTGCCTTTGCACAGCATAGGCCAGAACACCCGAAGGGCCGGCGATTTTCTGATTTTGACAATTCCTTCCCCGGAATAGCAAAGTGATTTCTGTGTAGGATTACCTGGCACGAGCCAAAGCCAAAGCATCCGCATCATCAAGAGCATGCGAATCATGCCGGAACTCCGATTTCGTGGGTTAGCCAAAACAAACAATCGTCTAGATGAACAATTATCAGCTGCGTTCGGTTATAAAGCCTTACGAGATGGGGAAGATTGGGTTGTTCCGGCGAATGATCGTGCTCTTCGGGAGGGGCCAAAACCACCCTTTGAAATGCATACCCAAGTAACTTTTGAAGGAAAAGACCCAGCAGAAATTGCATCAGAATTAATGAATTTTGTCCCTTCCGTTCCATTTGACACGACACCATTATCTTCCCTTCCAAAGGTAGATCCTATCTTTGGAATCTTACCCGAGATTGCGGACTCAAGGATAGCCCTGTATTTGTCCTCGCGAACGGATGCGGAGCGGATCCTTAGAGATTTTCTTATTCCAAGGATGATAGATTCCTTTCATTCGAGAGCGGTAATTCCTATTACGATAGATTTAGTACACCAACAGCGGGTATTGTCTTTGGTGAAAATAGCACTTCTTTTTGAAAAATTCGACGTCCCTGAGGCGCAGAATCGAGTATTTAATCGCCGCTCCTTTGAGGGCATTTTACCCGATCCACTCGAAATCCTAGGATACGTTGAGGCTCTTACCAGACTCTCACTATTGGCTTTCACTTTGCCATTACACCGGTGGGCATGTACATGGCATTTTGTTGGCCCGGCGGTTGCAATAGTGCCGCATATTCTGACGGAAGGAGTATTTCAGAACTTTTTGACGGAGATTAATCCAGTCGGTGAGCGACCCGATCTGACCGGATTTGACAAATTCAAGAATTTAGACGCCGATGACATTTGGCGCTATGTGCGCATAGTAATTGGGGGTTTGAATCGTCTACTAAGATTTGCAAATGATCCGAAGAATTTCACCAAAAATGGCACGACAGAGATTGACTTTCTCAAGCAGCTCCAATTTCATTGTCAACTACGGTTGATCTTCG
>JBHIBA010000318.1:0-5340 GCA_046758845.1 Nitrospinota bacterium | reverse complement strand
GTCAGGCCCGTGTGGAAGAAGGAGACGATGCCCATCTCCTCGCACTTCTCGTAGACGGGCCACAGCCGCCGGTCGTTGATGTAGGTGTCCTCGGGCATGTAGAACTTCGTCGTCTTGAAGTTGAAGTTCGTGTGCAGGTACTCCAGCTCCCAGAGGATGTCGCTGGTCTTCCGCTTGCTGAAAGGGCCGACGTTGGAGCAGCCGATGAAGCGGTCCGGGTATCTCTCCAGGGCGTCGATGACGTGCTGGTTGGTGGAGAAGGGGGCGTGGTCCATGGCCGTGTCGATGAAGGACTCGCGCATCAGGCAGGACTGGTCCACGCCGCACGAATCGTAGTCGGCGATGATCTTCTCCATCGTCCAGTCCATCCCCGGGTGTTTGTACTCCTTCCCCGTCACGTGATCCGTCCACACCCAGTGCATGCACATCTTGTGGGCGTACTCGAACGTCGCCGTGGCGGGGAAGTACTTAATGAAGCGCCGGTAATCCTCCGGCATGATGTGCGCCTCGCAGTCGCAGATGTAGTAATCCATCGCGCTGTCATTTGGGTCGTGCGCCGAAACAGGCCACTCGTTCGCCATGGGTCGCGTCCTCCTCTTTACCGGCCCTTACTGGAAGCCCAGTCCTCGCGGGCGGGCGAACATCGCTTTCCCCTGCCCGTGAGGCGTCTGAAACTATAGGAGCGGGTTGCTCGAGAACGACCGGGATCAAACCCATTTACCACGCCCCCCCTCAGGATTCAAGCCAATTCGGGGTGCGGCAGTGGGTCGGTCTGGAACGGATTAAGCCCGGTACGCGGCTTTGCCCAGGGCTCTGTCATCATTTGGTGTAGCGCCGATCTGAGCGAGGACCTAGGTCCGAGCGGAGATCGGGGCACGCCCGGTCGCGATTTCCGCGGAGCCTGCACTGAGCCAAGCGAATGTGCTCAAATCGCGGCTATAATGGAGGAAGGCAGGGGTCATTCAGCAGACTGACCCACTACCCAGGGCGGGCTACGGGGAGACCGACTCGCAGGCCGCGACCACCCGGTCCACCAGCGTCCCGCAGTGGGCGACGTAGCTGGCCGGATCCAGCAAAGCGTCGATCTCCCCGGGTGAGAGATGGGCCGAAACCTTTTCGTCCCGGGCCAGGAGGTCGCCGAAGGGGAGACCCTTTTCAAAGGCTTCCATGCTGAGATCGTACACGATGTCGTGGGCGGTCTGCCGGCCGACGAACTCCCCCAGCCGGAGCATGACTGCCTCGGAGAGAATGAGCCCGCCCAGGATGTCCAGGTTCATCCTCATCTTGTCCGGCTTCACGATGAGGTTGGCCAGAACGAACTTCATCTGGTGGAGGACGGCCCCGGTGAGGGTGCAGGCCTCGGGGAGGAACTCCCACTCTGTCTGCCAGGTGGACATGTCCCGCTCGTGCTCGGACATCATGGCCTCCATCGCCAGCGGGACGTGGCTCCTCACGATGCGGGAGACGGCGACCACCGCTTGGCAGATCATAGGATTGCGTTTGTGGGGCATGGTGGAGCTGCCCACCTTCCCGCGGTGAAAGGGCTCCTCCAACTCGTCCACCTCGGTTTTCATCAAATTGATGATTTCTTTGGCGATCTTGCCCAGCGACCCCGCGAGCACCCCCAGCAGGGCCGTCCATTCGGCCAGGCTGTCCCGGGCGGACTGTCGCGAGATATCCGGAACGCCCAGCCCCAGGTCTACCGAGACGCGCCGCTGGATCTCCAGCGCCTTCTCGCCGAAGCTGTTCAGGGTGCCCACGGCCCCGACGAGGTTGGCCACGAGAACCCTCGGTCTCGCCGCCCGCAGCCGCTCCTGGTTGCGCCGAAGCTCGGATAGCCAGACGGCCACCTTGAAGCCGAACGTGATGGGGAGGGCGTGGACCCCGTGGGTGCGGCCCGCCATGAGCGTTTCCCGGTGCTTTCGCGCCAGACCGCAGAGGGTGCGGATGATCTCGGCGAGGTCCCGTTCGACGATGTCATAGGCCTCCCGGATTTGGAGGATAGTCCCCGTATCCATGATGTCCTGGGTGGTGGCGCCCCAGTGGAGGTACTGGCCCACGTCTCCCTCGCAGACGGCCTGGTAGGCCCCGAGGAAGGGAACAAGCGGGTGGCTCGTCTGGTCTATGCCCAGCTTGATGGCGTCCACGTCCAGAAGGTCGGCCTTGGCCTTGCGGGAGATCTCCTCCGCGGCGGATTGCGGGATCAGCCCCACGGCCGCCTCCGCCCGCGCCAGGGCCGCCTCCACGTCCATCCACTTCTGCAGGAGGTTGCTGTCATCGAAGATCCGGCGCATCTCCTCGGTGCCGAACTGGTCCCGGAAAAGCGCGGAATCCACCATGTGGGACGGCATAAGACTTCAGTCCCCTTTGACGGTCTGACCCCTGATCCCTCCGGAATTCGCAACCTCCATTCCCGCTTCGCGAGGAGCTCTTTCCGCGGGGCCAAACCCGGAACTCGGTCTAAGCGAAGGTCAGTTGCTCTATTCGCTCATGCTTCTTGATCTCTTCGATCTCTATCTCTAGGGGAACGAAGTGCTTCGACGGAGTTAATCCCTGGAACTGATAGGCCGATCCGATTTCTTTAGCGCCGTAAATTACGTCCGGCGTTTCTGCCATTTTTTCAAGTTGAAGCTTGCAGAATCTTTGTCCATCCTCCACCATAAATGGGGCGTCTAATGCCCTTACTTCCATAACTGCCACCGTCCCCTTGACGTTTCCTTCCGGTCCATAGCCAAATCCTGGATCAAAGAAGCCCGCATAGTGGGTCCGTAGTTCGCCCGAAGTTTGCTCGTAAGCCACCATTTCGGCTGCATAATTCCGGGGGATAGACACTTTCTCCTTAGAAGTCAGAAGATAAAAGTCGTCCTTTTCAAGTATAATCTTACCATCCTTTTCCCTATAAACTGGTTCCCAAAAGTCAAGGATTCGATAATACTTAACTCGCTCGAGATCAATAAGTCTTCTATGTTTCTTTGCTTTGTATCCGACGCAACGCGTACCGCAAATTCCACGAAGATCAACCCTAAGGAACAGGCCTTCTCTTAACATAATTTCCCCTATCTGGACACTTTCACTTTCATCATAAAGTAAGACTTCTCCCCTTTCGTGAAGATCGATAATATCTTCGTCTGTACAACGGCAGTTTCCACGAATAAAGCGAACTTGAGTCAGAGATAAGCCACGTGTGATCCTAACTGGAAACGAGCGCGATAGGAACTCAAGAAAAAGCGGGCCTTCATAGGTATCTTGAATTTCGTCAAAGTGATCACTATAGTTGGTTATCACGCGAGTAAAAATATCCAGTCTGCCAGTGCTACTTCGAGGATTGGCTCTCGCTCGTATGCCTTCTGGTAGGGAGAAGCGTTCCATAAGTGGGATTATATAAACAAGGCCTGGCTCCAATACAGCACCATCTACGCCTAGGCTTAAAGCGTGGATAGTGGAATCGGACAACCGACTCTCGACGGTCCTTTTACCAGGCAAAAAGCTGCACTGAACCCTGTGGGCCTTTTCGCCAAGACGCAGATCTAGGCTGGCTGGCTGGAATTGTTGATCCTTGATGGTGAAGTCCGACCATATGTGGCGGTTATTCACCAGCTTCATGATTTCTTGCCGTGGAAGAACTCCTTCAGGGACGCTCATTTCAGCCTTTTCCAATGATTTAGTTCTTGGAACTGTCCAGTCTCTTTTTGTGCTTTTCGAGAAATTCTGGACCATGCATGGCACCCAAACAGGCAACACTACAGAATCTGCCGTGTCGCGAATCACCCAGGCCCTTCTTATCTGGCCACCCCGGGATGGGCTTGCCGCACCACGCACATTCACCAGCCTCTAGACTTCGCCGAATTCGCCCAGCGCGCTCTGAGTCCTTCATGCAAACCTCTTCTTAGGCTGGAGTTGTCGGGAGTATACGCGAATTGGCCCCGGTCGACAACAAGCGCTAAGATTAGGGGCTGGAAACAAGGGAATATGCGGACGGAATGAACCATGGGGAGGTCCTAAAGGGTGGACAAACGCGTGGGTTTCATCGGACTCGGGCGCATGGGCGCGCCCATGACCCGCCGGCTGATGGAGGCCGGATACGAGGTCTGGGGCTTCGATGTCCGCCAAGGGGCGGCCGAGGCGCTCGCGCGAGCGGGCGGACGGGCTCCCACGTCGATTCAGGAAGTCGCCGCCAACGCGCCCACCATCCTCCTGAGCCTGCCGGATTCCGATGCCGTCGAGAGCGTGGTCGAAGGAGAAGGGGGACTTCTTGATTCAGCCCCGGCCGGACGCTTAATCATCGACATGAGCACGTCCTATCCCCCCAGCACGCTGCGCCTGGGGAAAATCCTCAAAGAGAAAGGGATCGATCTCCTCGACGCGCCGGTGAGCGGGGGCGTGCGGGGGGCGGAGGAGGGAAGGCTCTCCGTCATGGTCGGCGGGGACGAAGCCCTGTTCGAAAAGACGGAGCCCCTTCTTCGCGTCTTCGGACAAAACGTCTATTACGTGGGAAAGCTGGGATCGGGGCACATTTTGAAGGCCCTGAACAATCTCCTCTCGGCGTCCCACCTGCTGGCCACGAGCGAAGCGATGGTCCTGGCGACGCGGCTGGGGCTCGACCCGGACCGCGCAATCGAGGTCATCAATCAGAGCAGCGGCCGAAGCGGCAGCTCCGAGAACAAGTTCCCCAACTACATCCTGCCCCGGACGTTCGATTCCGGCTTCCCCCTGGGGCTGCTGCTGAAGGACGTCTCCATCGCGACGCGCCTTGCGAAGGAAGAGAAGATCCCCATGCACACGGCCAAGCTGGTTGAGCAGGTCCTGGCCTTCGCCGTCAAGCAAGGGGCGGACGACTGGGACCACACGGCCTTGATCAAAATGCTGGAAGAGTGGACGGGGGAGTGTGTGAAAGGCAAAGGCGCGCGCCCTCAAACGAAAGGGAAGGACTAACCAGGGGAGCCTTTTTCAAAAGCGGGCAGATTTCCCAGGGGGCGCTTTTTGAAAGCCGCCCCCCTGGACCCCCCGGAAAACTTTTGTTTCGCGCGGAAAGGCGGCGCCTCCTGCGCCGCCCGTCCGCGCCCCGCCCATCAAATCGGTCTGCATTTCGTCACTCTCCAATTCCGCCTCTGTCATTCGGGCTATAATGCCACTAGCATCGCCTGAGTATGTTTGACGTGATCGCATGGGGAAAACGGGTGACGGCCCGCGAGCATCAAACGCGAAGTATGAACGCAACCCCTCCTAGCCTGAGTCCACAGACCGCCTGGCCGACGAAATTTATTTGTCCCTTCTGCGGTTCCAACGAGATCCGCGAGGAGCACACGAAGGTCTCTTGCGCCAAGTGCCACGCCTTGCTGG
>JBHIBA010000317.1:0-5357 GCA_046758845.1 Nitrospinota bacterium | reverse complement strand
GCGGCCATGATGATCCAGGCGGACCGCTACGGAGTCAGCTTCGGCCAATCCTTGCGGGTTTTCTCGGAGACCCTCCGGACGATTCGACGGCAGGCGGCCGAGGAAGCCGCGGCCAAAACCACCGTCAAGGTCGCCTTCCCGCTCGTCCTCTTTATCTTCCCCGCGATGATGATCATGATCCTCGCGCCGGCCGTCCTTCGCTTCCTCACCGGCTCCATGGTTGGGCCATGAAAAGCTTACAGCAGGGAGCAGTCAATACATCCACTGGCCAGAGGCTGGCCGACAGGGCTTTCCGGGCGGAGACCTTCTCGGAGCGCATGCAGGGACTCCTGGGACGGTCCTCCCTGCCCGGCGGTGAGGCCTTGCTTCTGGACCCGTGCAAGGCGATCCACACCACCGGCATGCGATTCCCCATCGATGCCCTGTTTCTTGACCGAGGCGGCCGGGTCGTTCGGGTTGCGGAGGGGATACCCCCTGGGCGACTCATGGTGGGAGCCTGGCGGTCCCGCCGGGTCCTCGAACTGCCGGCCGGGACCATTGCCTCCACCGGCACCCAGGTGGGTGATCGAATTCTCCTGCCGGCGGCGGGAGAAGGCGGCCCCTCCCACATAGGGCATTGGGCCGTGAACTTGCTGCTGGCCCTTCTTTTCGGGATTTTGGCCACGGCGAACCTGAGCCATTTTCTTTCCGTTCCGACGTTTGGGGGGATGGCCATCTTTTTGGTGAACGGGCTTGTGGCCACCCTGTTTATCCTGCGAAGAAAGGCCAACCGGGTCACCCGACGGGCGTCCGACTGGGCTCTCACCCTCTCGACCTTGACCATCCCATGGGGGCTGAGAGCGGTGGAGACTTCCGTCGGACCGCTCTCCATCTCCGGCGCTTTCCTCCAGGGGGCGGGACTCCTGGTGGTCTTGGGATCCCTTCTCAGTCTGGGCCGCAGCTTTGGTCTCACCCCCGCCGACCGGGGCTTGGTGGAGTGGGGCCTGTACCGCTGCATGAGGCACCCCATGTACACGGGCGAGCTGGTGTTCTTCCTCGGCTTTGTCCTGCAAAACCCTACGGCCTGGAACTGGATCGCGCTCTCGGCGCTCTACATCGGCCTTCCCCTTCGAGCGTTGGCGGAGGAGCGACTGCTCCTTTCAGATGAGCGATATCAGAGCTACCTGAAGCGGGTGGAGTGGAGATATCTCCCCGCCCTTCTCTAAGGCCGGGCAGTGATCCACCTTTGAGTCGCTCGAAATTCCCCCCTACCCCCAGATGAAGGCAGGCCTCACCTTCAGCACCGGATGCAGCCACCCGGGATTGCGGCGGGCGAAATGCTGATCCGGCACGCGCCCCTTGACAGGAATGCCTTTTTGCCTTTGGGGGAGCCCAAGCCCTCACCCCCGCACGGGGTCTCTCTTGCCCGATCTGGCCTGGTGCTTTATAATGATTTCGGGTCGATTTCTAATCCCATGACACAAGGGCACAACAGCCATCTACGGCTGAAATACGAAACCAGGGCGTAAGTATTCTTTTGGACAAATGGCGTCGAATACCGGTCGACTCGCTCTCGTCGTAAAGTTGTTCCACAAGCTGAATCGAGAGCATTTTCATTCTTCCATCCCGACACCCAAAATCCGCCTCAGCCGGCGGATGACCACAAGCGCGGGCTCTGTCGAATACGGCAGCAGACAGCAGGTCCTGACCATCTCCATCCCCTATCACGATCACTACGGATGGGAGGGTGAACTCCTTTCGACCCTGAAACACGAAATGATCCACCTCTACCTCGCGCGCTATCACCGGATTCGGGGGCACGGAAAAACCTTCTCCGCCCTGTGCGCAGCCATCGGGACGGAGCGTTTCTGCAAGGAATTGCCTCGGAGGGGCCCCACTTACATATACGAATGTCCCCGCTGCGGAACTGAATACAGATACCGAAAAACAGTCCGGTTTTACTGCGGTCCTTGCCACGCGAACGCCCGCAGCAACGGGTCCTTGCTTCGCATGGTGCGGATGATCCCTGCCCGATCGAATTCCCAGCGAGCCGGCCAGAAAGCGGGGGCGGTTTCCGGGGGAGCGGCGCGAAGCGGCCGGCAGCTGTCGCTCCCCGGACTGCAGAAAACATCCCTGAATCGCAGGGCTGCCCGTCACAGAAAGAAGACCCGAAAAAGGCCCCCGCCGCGCCCTTGAAGCTCGGCCAGGGGTCTCTTGAAGCGACGGGTTTTTCCCCTTCCTGCGCAGCTTTCTCCTCCATGTCCACAGGACCGGTGAAAAGTTCGCTGACTGGCAGGAGTACCCGCTTTCTGGAGACCGCCCGGGTCGGCCATCTGGCAACGGCCGACGCAAAGGGCCGACCCCACGTGGTCCCAGTGGTCTTCGTCCTTGACGAAGGGAGGATTTACACGCCCATCGACGGCAAGCCCAAAGGCGCCCCTCGCAAGCTGAGGCGGATCGTCAATATCACGGAAAACCCTCACGTCGCCTTCCTGGTCGATCGCTACGACGAGAATTGGGCGAAGCTCGGTTTCGTCCTCGTCCGGGGAACTGCCTCCATCTTGAGCGCCGGACGCCCAGCCCCCGATCAGGCGAAAGAAGAGGAATACCGGAGGGCTGAAACCCTTCTCCGGAAGAAGTATCCCCAGTACGAAACCGTTTCTCTCGGCGGTCAGGAAGGGCTCATCATCCGCATTACGCCCGAGAGCTGCGCAACCTGGGGACGCCTGTGAAGCTGAAACTCCCCGAATCGCTGCGGAGCGAGCCCAGGGAGGAAATTCCCCCGCTCGTCGCAGTGGCGGGGGCCGACGTCTCCACGGCAAAGGCCGCACTGACCGCGCTGAACTGCCTCAACAGCCTGGGCAGGATCCGGTTGGCCGGCCTTTGGGACTCGGTGAAAGCCCGCCGCGAGGCCGCGAGCGATCTCCTTGGGATCCCCGCCGAAAGCCGGTTTCCCGACCTCGAGGCCTTGCTCGACGCCGCAGCCCCAAACCGACGGAAAGGGCCGGACGCCCTCTTGGTGATGGGCCCGCTCGCGACCCGTACCGAGACGATTCGCAAGGCCCTGGCCAATAAGATTCACGTCCTCTGCGGGGCTCCCCTCGCTCAAACTTCAGCCGAGGCCGAGTCGTTGGTGGATGCCGCCGCGGCAGCCGGCGTCCACCTGGGGGCCCTGCACATCGGCCGTTATCAGGCGATCCACTCGGAAGCCCTCTGGGCCGTTCGCCAGCGAAACCTCGGGGAGATCCTCTTTGTCCGGATAGAACGCCCCCGACCGAGAGACCCGAAGACCGAGGCCACCGTGGGCGAACTCCTGACGGATCTATACCCGGACGCTTACCTGGCCCGCGCCTGGGCAAACTCTCCCGTGACATCCATCTATGCCCGAGAGGAAAGCCACCGAAGCCGCAACCGCCCGGTGAGTCTTTCCCTCTTGCACCTTCAACACGCAGGCGGTGGAAGGTCGGTCCTGCATCAGACGGACACCGTTGGGCCTTCTCTCGAGGTGTGCGAGATCCACGGCGCCGAAGGAAGCATCCGCCTCGACCGGCGCGAAAACACGTGGTCCATCTGCCGGGGGAAGGAGGGAGCGGGCGGGGTCCTTTGGGAACGCAAAGAGCCGGGACCGGAAATGCTCCGCGGGGGGGTGAGCCTGGAAGCCTTGGCCTCCGAAACCGGCGCCCGCCCCTACGCCCGGGCCCTGGACGACGCCTTCGCCTCCTTCGCCCGGGGTCTTCCCCCGCCCATCGACGGACGCGAGGCCTGGCTCAACCTCCGCGTGATGGACGCTGCGCGGGAGTCCGCTCGAACGGGCGAGGTCGTCCGCGTAGACATCCCTTTCCCCCGCTGACGCCTCGCCGACTCATTCAGTCTTCGATTGGATGAGGGCGTAGAAAAGGAGGAGGTCCTCATGACCGGCGGCGAAATCGTGAGGCGTGCCGGCCGGCAGATGCAAGACCATTCCGGGGACGAGGTCGCGGGATTCCCCCTTGACGGTCAGGGTGCCCGATCCCCCGATGACGTGGGCCACGACATCCAGGTCCGGGTGCGTGATCTCCCCGGGTTTCTCGGGACGCGCGTTCGGGCGGCGGAAGAGGACAAGCCCGGCCCGGTAGCCCGGCCGCTCCACCAGCTTTCGGTGTCCAACTTCTCCTTCCGTCCGCCGCAGCCGCTTCGCCTCTTCCTCAAGGTGGAAAACGTCCAACTTCCCCTCCCCTTGCGCGTGAGGGAACGCCGCCGATTTCAGGACGACGGGGCCGCCGCAGTCCCTTCCGGCGGCGCCAGCTCGAAGCGGCCGGCCGACATTCTTCTCATTTTCCGGAAATTGCTCTGCGCCGTCTCCGGGCTGGCGTTGGCATAGCAATAAACGCATCCGTGGGGACAGGTGTCGTAAGCCCCCACGTCCCGGCTGGCCGAGCAGCCGCACGCCTCACGGGTGGGCTGACGCGCAATGGTCCGCGCCGCCGCATCGCGCTTTCCGTCGAAACCCAAGAATCGATCCGCGTTGACGCAGCGGGCCTTGAGGACGGCGATCCCGTCTCTCCCGCCGCCGTCCGACGTCAGGAGGTAATCGCTGCAACAGGCCTCGACGGAGATTCCCCAGGAGCGGGCAATGGCCGCCAGGTCGCGCGCCAGGGACCGGCGTTCACGTTCTGAAGAGGAAATGACCCGGACGCCCGTTCGTCTTTCAAGGGCGGCGGCGTTGCGCACGACTTTCCGATAAGGTTCCATGAAGCTCAGGACGCAGCGCGTCATGGAGCCTTCCAGGGCGCGAGAAAGCCGCTCGAACCGTTTGCGGTGAAAGTCGGCGCCGGACACCGTAGAGAGGACTACGGGGTCGTACCGCCAGACCCACCGCTGCGGCCCGAAGCGCCCGGCGAGTCGCCGGGCCGTTTCCACGGCGTGCTCGACGCCGGGCACTTTTGTCTCCAGCACGCGCGGGAGGCCTGTGAGGGTGAAATGACCATAGAAAGGAACGCCCGCCTTCTCGATTTCCTCCAGGACCGGGAAAAACGGACGATAATTCCTGGACCAGAAGACGAGGCCGAGAACGTCCCCCCGCCGGAGGGAAATCTCGTAGAGGGCCCCGCCGAAAGGATTGCGGTAGGAAACTTTTCCCGCCCGCCAGCGGGCAAGGAACCACCCTGCGTAAAAGGCGGGGACATCTGTCCTTCGGCTGACCGAGACGATCTGCACGCCACCCACTCCGCCGGGGCGAACAAGCTTCCACCCCACACGTTACCCATCCTCTCCGGCGCAAGCAAGCTTTTGTACTGGTTCAAAACATATGAGACACGGATGGTGAGCCCGCACACTGGCGCGAGGGAGATTTGAGAGGAAACTTCCTTGCGGGGGGCGCTTTTTGAGAGGCGCCCCCC
>JBHIBA010000316.1:0-5360 GCA_046758845.1 Nitrospinota bacterium | reverse complement strand
AAGCTGACCCTCAAGAAGGTGGACCAGAACCTCTTCGACCGGCTGGCCGAGGTGGTGGGAAAAGAGTACGTTCGGGGACTTCGGCCGGAGAAGTTCGTCGAGGGGCCGCGGGAGGCGGTCGTGCGCCACGCCGGCTCGCTGCTCCCCCCCACCGAGCACAACCCGGTCATCCTCTTTCACCTCCGGGAAGGGGTCCGCTTCCACGACGGCCACGAGTTCGACGCAGGGGACGTGAAGTTCACCTACGAATCCATCATGGACCCAAGAAACCTCTCGCCCCGGACTTCGGACTACGAACCCGTGAAGTCCGTGGAGGCCTTGGACCGGCGGACCGTGCGCATCGTGTATAAGCGTCTTTACTCGCCGGCCTTCGGGACGTGGGGGATGGGCATCTTGCCCGAACATCTGCTGAACCGCGAGGCGCTTGCGCGGGAGGCCGAGGCCAGCGGGAAGGACCCGGAGAAGTTCACGATGCGCCAAAGCCGGTTCAACCGTCGGCCCATCGGCGTGGGGCCTTTCAAGTTCGTCGAGTGGAAGTCGGACGAGTTCATCCGTCTCCTGCGCAACGAGGATTACTGGGAAGGTCCGGCCAACTACCAGGAGTACATCTACCGGATTCTTCCTGACGCCTTGGGGCAGGAGATGAGTTTCTACGCGGGGACGGTGGACAGCTATGGCGTCCAGGCCCACCAGGTGGCCCGTCTGAAGGACGACCCGAAATACCAGAGCTTCTCCGGCCTTTCCTTCGGCTATACCTACATCGGCTATAACATGCGCCGGCCTCTGTTCAAGGATCGGCGGGTTCGCAGGGCGTTAGGAATGGCCATCAACTTGGAGGAAATCAAGGAATACCTGTTTTACGGCCAGGCGGAGGCCATCACCGGACCCTTCGTGAAGCAGACCGACTTTTACAACCACGGCGTCAGGCCGCTTCCCTACGACCCCGAGGGGGCCCTGCGACTCTTGGAGGAGGCGGGTTGGCGCAAAGTAAACGGACGGCTCATGAAGGACGGCAAGCCCTTCGAGTTCACCCTCATCACGAATCACGGGAACGAGATTCGCAAGGCCATCATGATCATCACCCAGAACGCCTGGAAAAGGCTGGGCATCGAGGTCAAGGCCAGCACCGTGGAGTGGGCGGTTTTCCTCAAAAAACACATCAACCAGGGCAATTTCGACGCGGTCATCCTCGGCTGGTCGATGGGGATCGACCCCGACCTTTACCAAATCTGGCATTCCAGCCAGTCGAGACCGTTTCAGCTCAACTTCGTCGGGTATAAGAACCCCGAAGCGGACGACCTGATCCTCAAGATCCGGCGCGAGTACGACCACAAAAAGCAGGTCGAATACGCCCACCGGCTGCATCGGATCATCTACGAGGACCAGCCCTACACCTTCCTCTACGTCAGCAAATGGACCGCTCTCTTGGACCGGAAGATCGCCATCAAGGAGAACGGCAAGGTCCGCAAAATTACGCCCACCAAGACGGGGAGCTACAGGTTCGACTTCAACTGGTGGATTAAACTCCGCAGGGCTCCCGAGTTCCTGATGTAAGGGCGGGAAAGACACGCGTGTACACGTTTATCTTCCGGAGCGTCATCAGCAAGATCGTCACGCTTTTTTTCATCTCGGTGATCTCCTTCGCCATCGTCCACCTGGCGCCGGGGGAACCGAGCCAGATCGACCCGCTCAACCCGCGCTTCACGCAGGAGGACCTGAAACGCTACCGGGAAGCCTTCGACCTGGACAAGCCGCTCCACCTCCAGTATTGGCTCTTCTACAAGAAATTCTTCACGGGCAACCTCGTCTCTTTCAAAGACAATCAGCCTGTCCTTGGAAAGATCCGGCAAAGATTCCTGAACAGCCTGCCGCTGTTTATCGTCGGGACGATCCTCACCTGGTGCCTGGCCTTTCCCGTCGGGATCTCCTCGGCCCTTGCGCGCGGGGGGTGGTTCGACCGCTCGGCCACGTTTTTCTCCTTCGCCCTGATCTCCCTGCCCGGGTTCTTCCTGGCTTACCTGCTCATCATCTTCGTCGTCAACGCCTTCGAGGTCCCGGTCCTGGGCCTTCGGACGTTTGGAAGAGAGGGGACTGGATTTCTCCTCATCGGGATGGACCGCGTGTGGCACATGGTGCTCCCGTCGTTCCTGGGCGCGTCGGCGGGAATCGCCTTCCTGTCCCGTTACGTCCGGGCGCAGATGCTGGAGGTTTTGGGTCAGGACTACGTCCGCACGGCCCAGGCCAAGGGCCTCTCCAGCGACAAGGTCTTCTACGTGCACGCCTTGCGAAACGCCCTGCTCCCCTTCGTGACGATGTTCGGCTTGATCTTGCCGGGGCTCATCGGGGGATCGGTGATCGTGGAGACCATTTTCGCCTGGCCGGGAATGGGGCGGATGGCCTATGAGGCGATCCTGGCCCGCGACTATCCCATCATCGTCAGCCTGAACTTCATCGCGGCGTCCCTGACCCTGGCGGGGACGTTCGTTTCGGACCTTCTCTACATGTTCGTCGATCCCCGGATCCAGCTGTAGGCGAAGCGATGGCAACCGCAGCGGCGACAACGGCGGAAGCAACGATTCCCCAGCCGACGGAGAAACCCTCGGCCCGCATCTGGCGGGTACTGAAGCGCAACCGTCTGGCGATGGGGGGGATGTGCGTCCTGATCGTTTTCTTCTTGGCCGCCGTTTTGGGCTGGCTTGGGACGTCCGGCCCCTCCCCGGTGTTCGACGCGGCGGCGGTTCGGCTTCCGGACAAGCTGAGGCCCCCCCTGTCCAGGCCCACAGCCGCCGCCATTGCCGAGAAGGACCTGCCGGCGCTCGGGGTTTACCTCCTCGGCACGGACGAGTTGGGCCGCGACGTGTTCACCCGGATGCTGGAGGGGGCGCGGGTCTCCCTATCCGTGGGATTCGTCTCGGTGGGCATCGCCATCCTGTTGGGCGTGACGCTGGGGGGGCTCGCAGGCTACCTGGGCCAGCGCTGGCGGTGGGTGGACACGCTGTTCATCGGGTTGGTGGACATCCAATTGAGCTTTCCGACCTTCTTCCTCATCCTGACGGTCATTGCCCTTCTTCCGCCCAGCATCTGGAACGTGATGATCGTCATCGGGATCACCGGCTGGGTGGGGCCGGCGCGTTTCGTGCGCGCGGAGATCCTCTCCCTGCGGGAGCAGGAGTTCGTCCTGGCGGCGCGGTCTTTGGGGGCGGGCGGCTCCCGGCTGATCTTTCGCCACCTGCTGCCCAACTCGATGGGGCCCGTTCTGATTTCCGGGACCATCGGGATCGCCACTGCCATTCTCACTGAAGCCGGCCTCTCTTTTCTCGGCTTCGGAGTTCCGCCCCCCGACGCCACCTGGGGGAACATCCTCTCCGACGGGAAGAAGTACCTCTTCGACGCGCCCTGGCTGACGTACGTGCCGGGCATCGCCATCCTGGTCGTCGTGCTCTCCTTCAACCTGTTCGGCGAAGGTCTTCGGGACGCCCTGAACCCCAGGCTTCGCGGGGAGTAAAGCGGGGGGCGCTTTTTGGGCGCTTGCGCGCCGGCCGGACTGCGGTTGGAGCAATGTCTGCTCAAGGCGAGCGTCTTTGGCGCACACCCTCCGAGAGGTGATTCACCAGGAACGCAAGTGCCCAAGAGGGATCCCCAGAGATGAGACCCTTACGGATCTCCTCTTCAACGCAAAATTCGGTAGTGCCTCAGTTTGAAATTTCGGGCTGAATTCTAGCCCTTGACGATCTGGCTCAGGCGTGACATCTTAAACTCGCCTCAAACATAGCTAAGGCGGCCACCGAGGGCGAGCCGGAAAAGGTGCGGCCATCAGACTCACGTCAGAGGAACGCTCAGAGACCGCTCGGAAGGCCGCCCAAGCGCGTTGGAAGAAGAAAAGGACCAACAAAAGGTCAGAGACGGACAAAACATGACCGCTGAGATCGCCATATTGAACAAGAGCGCGGTTGCGCTAGCAGCAGACAGTAAAGTAACAGTTGGACCAGAAGGTTCCCAAAAGACATATGACACTGTAAATAAGCTGTTCGCACTGTCAAAATATCATCCAATTGCGGCGATGATCTTCGGCAATGCACAATTTATGGGGTTTCCATGGGAAACCATCATAAAGCTTCACCGCGAACAAATATCTGCCCAATCTCAGCCCACTGTTTTTGATTACGCTGATCGTTTCTTTGAGGATTTGCTCAAGGGTTATTCCTTTACTGAATCAGACCAAAAGCACAACGTCTCAAATATTCTGTCATCATACTATGCTGATATTCGCCGAATAACCCTTCAGACATTCACGCAAACGGGTAAACCCTACAAGAAGACTTTCAAATTGATTTTACAGCAAGTAATTTCTGCATATCATCGGCAGCTTTCTGGCCTTGATAAGTCAGAATGTTTTGAAAATATATCGGAACAAGACATTTTAAAACACTATTCCGTGACAATTAACAAGGCTATAATGACTGCCTTTAAAGGCGTCCTATCGATCGATTCCAGAAAGCTCCTTCGCGAACTATCAGTCAACGTGTTGCTGAAAAATGCTTTCTCCCCATCATATTCCGGCGTCGTTTTTGCGGGGTTTGGAGACGATGAAAGGTTTCCCTCATTGGCTGAATACCGCACTGATGGCGTGATTGCCGGTGTTATAAAAAAGCGAGAGGGCGACCGCATTGATATTCGGCGCACAATGGGCGCTTCCGTTGTTGCTTTTGCACAGCGCGATATTGTTTATGGTTTTATGGAGGGGGTTGATCCCGACTATCAACGCTACCTTGAGGGTGTAGTTTCGGAATTGCTTAAACAAAATGGACTTTCAATTCTCAGTAAGTATGGAAGGGGAAGCGTCAAACAAAAGGATAAGCATAAACAAGAGGTTCAAGATGCGCTGAAAAAGAAACTTGAGGACTTTTATAAGCACATGGCGGAGTATCGGGGAGAGCATTTCTCGAGAGAGATCATAGATATGATAGTGATGTTGCCGAAAGAGGAAATGGCAAACATGGCGGAATCTCTCGTTAATTTGACTTCTCTGAAGAGAAGAATGTCTTTCCAGACAGAATCAGTTGGTGGACCTATCGATGTGGCTGTCATATCGAAGTCTGATGGCCTTATATGGATTAAGAGAAAGCACTACTTTAGGGCGGAAGATAATCCAATGTTCTTCCAGAATTACTTCCGCGAGAAATTGCCAAAGTCATAGGGGTTGAGCCATGAAAAGAGAGAAAGGGGGGGTGGTGAGACAAGTCAAAAGGCAAGATGTTCCAGCGAATATGAGTAAAAACATAAGGAAGAAATCGCATATTTTGGACCTGATGGACCCCTTTGAGGAAGGTCGGAAGAAGGGTAAAGAGCTAGCGGCAGAC
>JBHIBA010000315.1:0-5370 GCA_046758845.1 Nitrospinota bacterium | reverse complement strand
CGTCAAAAGTTTTCGAGGGGGGTTTGGGGGGACAGTTTTCAAAATGTCCCCCCAAAAGATTTTCTCCCCTTTCCGGCTCTTCACTTCAGCAGCTTCGCCGCTTTAGCGGCCACCTCGATCCCCCTGAAATCATCCGGCGTGGCGATGACGTACCCCTTGGCCCGCTGAAGGTCCATGATCTTGCGGTGTTCCGGATTGGAGTAATCGAGATTCAGGAAGGCCCGGGTGATCTTGCTCATCAACCCGCGGTCCAGATCCCCCCGGGCGGTCCAGTTGTAATCCACGTAGCCGGGCGTCGTCCAGAAGACCTCGACCTTGTCCGTGTCCACCTTTCCGGCCTCCAGGAGCTTTTCCCAAACGGCCTCGTTGAGGGCGCCGGCTTGCACCCGGCCCGCCTCCACCCACTTCACGGTGGCGTCATGAGCGCCGCTGAAGCTGAACTTGGCGAAATCGCGTTCGGGGACGATACCGGTTTGCTGGAGGAAATAGCGGGGCATCAGGTGGCCCGAGGTCGAGCTCACGCTCCCGAAGGCGAAGGTCTTGCCTTTCAGGTCTTTCAGGCCATGGATGCCCAAGCCCTTATGGGCGATGAACTTGCTGTGAAAATTAGCGTCCGAGATGCGCATCACCAGGGGGACAGCGTTCCCCGTTCGCTTTCGGGCCTGAACGTGAGTGAATCCCCCGTACCACACCAGGTCGAGCTTCTTGGCCGCCAGGGCCTCCACCGTCGCCGCGTAATCCACAACAGGGATGAACTTCACCTTCATCCCAAGCTCTTTCTCCAGATAACGCACCAGAGGTCCGTTCTTTCGTTGAAGTTCCGTGGGCGCTTCATCGGGGATCGCCGAGACGCGAAGCGCCTTCGGTGTGTCGGCCAAGGTTGCCCGGGCGTCAGGCAAGGCGAGCAGAAATGCCCCGATCAGTACAATCCATTTTTCCAATGGTGAAAGGCGGTTCCTCATCCCCCTACCCTTTCCGGCTGAACCCGGTCGCGCCTCAATGTTGTGATGAAACCGGTCTGAATCCCAGGATCGCCTGACGACGAAGGCCTGATCTGTGGCTAATCCAAGAGAGATTCGCTTGGAATATATATAATTTTTCCCGATTAGACAAATTGGAAATTCAGATTTAAGGGAGAGATGCTATAGAGGACACCAATTTTGATTTTTGGGTCACACATTAAAACGGAAGAGAATCACGTCGCCTTCCTGGACGACGTAATCCTTGCCCTCCACCCTCAGGAGTCCCCGGGACCGGCTTTCCGCCCAAGAACCGGCCCGGCTCAGCTCCTCGTAGGAAATGGTCTCCGCCCGGATGAACCCCCTTTGCAGGTCCGAATGGATGAGGCCAGCCGCCCTCAGAGCGGTTGTCCCTTCGGGGATGGGCCAGGCGTGACTCTCTTTTTCGTTGGCCGTGAGGAAGGTGATCAGGCCCAGAAGGTCATAAGTCATCCAGAGGACCTTATCGCGCGATAGGGCCTGCAACCCCATTTCAAGGGCGAACGCCTCGGCCTCCTCCCCCATCGCCAGAACCTCCGATTCCAACGCTGCGCAGAATGAGATCCGACCGGTTTTCGGATAGGAGACGAGCGTCCGCGCATTTCCCTCCGGCGGAAGATCAAAATCTCGCCGATCCTCTGCTGTGTTGAAGACGACGAGGAGCGGCTTGCGGGAAAGAAAGGCGTATCCGCGAAGGAGTTTTTCTTCCTCGGCGCCGAAATCGACCGCCCGAAGGGGCAGGCCGTCTTCCAGGCGCTTCCTGCACCGGAGCAGCGCATCACGCTCCGGCACACCTTCTTTCCTGCCTTTTCCGATCTCCGCCTCAATCCGCTTCAGCCGCGCCTCTACGACCTGCAGGTCGGAGAGCACCAGCTCCAAATGAACCGATTCCAGCTCCGCCTCTGCGCCGGGGGCATCCGCAAAGGCGCCGATGACGAGTGAGAGGGCGTCGGCATCCCGAACGGCGGCCAGGAATGAATCGTCCAGGGTTCTGCCGCCCTTGCCCAGACCCGCAACGTCCGCGTACTCTATCGTGGCGTGAATGGCCTTTTTGGATGAGAACATCTCTGCCAGGGACTCAACGCGCGGATCGGGGACGGGAACGACCGCCAGGTGAGTTTCCGCGCGACCGCCCGAACGAAGGTCCACCCCCGCGCCCGTAAGGGCGCTAAACACCGTGGACTTACCGCTTCCGGGCAGGCCGATGAGTGCGACTTTCAAGGAGAATCCTCTTTTATTCAAGACAACAAAACCAGGGAGATGTTTCCTGGGGGGCCTTTTTGAAAGCCGGCCCCCCAGACCCCCTGGAAAACTTTTGTTTCGCGAAAGAGGGCGGCCCATCCGGGCCGCCCTCTTTCGCAAAGAACTGGCTCATTGGCCGAATGCTGCGGCTGGCGAAGCCAGACGGGCATTCGGCCAAATAAGCAAGCCACCAAGAGGTGACACACCACCGGCCCCGCCAATCCCACACCCAACCAAAGCAGGCACGGCAATGCGGGTCATTGACCCGCATCCCGGGCCGTCAGAAGTTTTGCGGGGGGGTGCGGGGGGGCGCCTTTCAAAAAGCGCCCCCCGCAATCTATCCATGTCCTCGTTTCAGTACCGCCCGCTGAAATAATCATCGAGGATCTGGGCATGGTCGAAGCAAATGGGCGAAGGGAGGTTCTTCTGGGTGAACAGGCCGACGCCCACGGTATCGGAACCGGGGGTGGGGGTTCGGGGACCGTGGCCCCAGACCCGCGCGATGAAGACGAGGGTGATGTTGTGCTGCCGGGTGTCCCGCTTGGGATCCGAGTAGGCGTGAAACTGGCGCACCAGCTCGACGGTCAGCCCGGTTTCCTCCATGGCTTCCCGAACGGCAGCGTCCTCCAGGGATTCCCCGTAGTCGACGTATCCTCCGGGCAGGGCCCATCCTTCGGGGGGATTCTTTCGTTCGATCAGAACGACGGCTTTTCCTTTGGCGGCTGAAGCCGGGGCGTCCACCTCGATGATGACGTCAACGGTGGGAAAGGGATTGCGGAATATTCGGCCGGCCTCTCCGCTGTCCGGAGATCCGGGGTCCTGCACCATGATATTCTCCTCAATCCATTCGGTCCTGAAAATTTTTGGAAAGATGAATCGCCCTCGCGTGTTGATAAGATAGAGCATCTTTGGCGATTTGCCATAAAATAGGTCACGGGGAGGCTCCTCATGGCGCGCGCGTTTTCAAGACGATACGTGATGTTGGTAGCGGCCCTCCTGGCTCTCGCCTGGGGCATCGCCGTGGGCGGGACGGATGGAAATAAGCCGCCCTCGGAGACAAGTCCGTCGGAGAACCTCTTTCCCAAGCGCCTCTTTCAAGGCGAAAAGGCCGATGAGGCGTGGAGCCTCCTGAGCGATTACTCTCTTGTTCGTGAACGCCGGTCGGTCTTTCGCACCACGACCCAGGTTTACGATTATCTGTTCGCGCGCCTCCCCCTGGCCTCGGACATGATCCGGGCGCTGAAATTCGGCAAACAGAAGGTCGCCAGGTTGCCTGACGGCTCATTCTCCATCGACACCGGCACCCGCGTCATCGGGAGGTTCTGGGTTTTGCACGATGGCGAGCGGCGAAAGGTCCTCTACGGCCAGGGAGAATACAACGGCTGGATCATCCGAAGGATCGGGGGCCGCTCAACCGTCATCATGACCCACGAGCCTGCTACAGATGAGGACGGCGTCGCCATAAAGAACCACATGCAGGTGTTCGTGAAGATAGACAACGTCGTCGTCGAATTCATTGTCAAGACTGTCGATTGGCTGATCCGACTCCTTGTCAGGAAACAACTTGGGGAGGCCTCCTCGGCCGCGCGCAAGCTCACAGAGGCCATCGCGCGCGAACCCGCGAAGGTCTACGAAGAACTCAGAAAAAGTCCGGAGATCCCCGAGCCCGCCCTGGCCGAGTTCCGAGAAATGTTCTTGAGCGGAAAATCACCGCTCGGCCCCCGGCTTCCGGGCTCAACGCCTCAGGGCAGCAAGCTCCCCGGGCGAGATGCGCTTTGGGCCGATGATCCCCGCTTCGGCAGGCGGAGGCCCAACCAAGCGGCGATGAGGGGGACGGCGACTACCCCGGCCATCGTGGCCGGCATGCCCAGCCAGTCCGCCGCGGCCCCCACACCCACAATCGCCAGGCTTCCCACGCCATAGGCAAAGCCCATCATCAGACTGGCCAACAGGCCCGCTTGAGCTGGAAACATCTCCTGCGCTATGACCAGGTTGATGGGCCCCGACATCATCAAGAAGAATCCGCCCGACATCAAAAAGGCCATCGAAAGCGGACCCCCCGTCAGCAGGAACACCCCCAACAGGAGGGCCGCCAGCATCAAGGTGAGCGCAATGATGGCCCTTCGGTCAAAGCGGTCCGAGAGATAGCCCCCCAGCACGCCCCCCAAAGCACAAAACGTCAGAAAGACCGAAAGCGCCGTTCCACCCGCCAAGACCGAGAGTCCCCGCTCCATCAAAAGAAGCGGGAGGAAACTGTAGAAGGCCCCGTTCGTCAGGTTGCGGAGGACGACGATGGTCCAAAGACCCGACAAAGGACGCCACACTTCCGCCACGTGGGAGAGCACAGGCAGGGCGCCCCCGATCGTATACGGCTCCTTGCGGAGGGAAACCTTCCTGAAGAGCAGAATAGATATGACCGCACCTGGAAGAATCGTTAGGTATGAAGATTCCAGGCCGAACCGGGTGACAACGGCCAGGATCTCCAGCGGTCCGATCGCAACCCCCAAAAAACCGGTCATCAGGAAGATCGAGGTGCTGAGCGCGCTCCGGCCGCCGCCCACCCGCATGGCCAGATCAGCTGCGGCGGGATGGAACGCCGCCGAGCCAAGGCCCGCCATGATCACCCAGGGAAACGTCCAACCGAACGACGGCAGAACCCCGATCGTTCCGATGAAGCAAGCGCCCACCAGCGGCCCGCCAGCCAAGAACCCCCTTCCCCCCAAACGGTCGGAAAGCCATCCGAAGACCGGCTGGCCGAAGTACGAAGCGGCAAGAAACGCCGTCACCAGGCCTCCGGCCTCCGCCAGGGAAATCCCCCATCGGGCCACGAAGTAAGGAAGCAGGACCGCAAGGAATCCCATATGCGTGTCATTGATAAGATGGGAGACGCTGACGAGCGCAATCTGACCCTTTTGGGGCTTCTTCACATCGTTCAAGGAGCAAAACTCCTGAGGAGAAAACCTGGGGGGACATTTTGGGCACTTGCGTGCCGGCCGGACTGCGGTTGAAGGCGCGTACGCTCAAGAGGCGCGTCTCTGGCGCTCACCTTCCGACAGATGATCGATCAGGCACGCCAGTGCGGAAACCTGACGCGGTGCGTCCGCCCCCCCGCACCCCCCAGCAAAACTTT